>JARXAL010000001.1 GCA_029865835.1 Verrucomicrobiaceae bacterium | reverse complement strand
CACATGACAGCGGGAAACATGACGCTGGGTATTCACATGGCGGCGGAGCAGCTCGCGGCCCGTGGCTACAGACGCATCGGTGTGGCGGTGACGAAGTGGATCGTGAACCGCTCGCAGTTCGGCTACAGCGGCGGCTTGTTTCACTGGCAGCATGGCCTACCGGAGGCGAATCGCGTGCCGCTGCTGCTGTTTCCCAGCAACGACATCAGCCAGGGCTTCGACGCCTTCTCGAAATGGATGCGCGAGCATCAGCCAGACGCGCTCATCACCTTCGACACGCATGTCCCCGGCTGGCTAAAGCGTCTCGGCCTGCGCTTTCCGAACGACATCGGCTTCGTGGTGCATGACTGGACACCGAAGATGGAGGGCTTCGCGGGTATCTACCAGCAGCGCGATCACTTGGCAGCCGCTGCGGTCGATTCGGTCGTCACACAACTCTCCCAGCACGAGCATGGTGTTCCCGCAGTGCCCCGCCAGATCATGATCCCGCCCCAATGGGTAGAGGGGCCGAGTGTTAAGCAGTTACGCACTCAGCCTCCCTACCTATAATTCGGCGTTTCAAAATTCGTCATTTTGAGGGATTTTATGCTCGATTTACCTCTCTGAGATCGTTCAACTCGTCCACCATTTACTCTCAACCATGAAAAAGACCTTCCTACCCCTCTCCATAGCTCTAGCCACTCTAGGCGCTTGCCTCTACCCTTCCGTCCAGGGGCAGGCAGACAAACCCAAACCCCTCAGAGTCCTCATCGTCGCAGGCGGTTGCTGTCACGATTACGCCACCCAAACCCAACTTCTCAAGGACGGCATCGAGTCACGGCTCAACGCTGTTGTCGACATCGCGTTCAACCCGGACAAAACCACCAAAGCCACCTTCCCTATCTACGCCTCAGATGACTGGGCAAAAGACTTCGATGTCATTCTCCACGACGAATGCTCAGCCGATGTCACTGAGCGCCCCTACGTCTCCCGCATCATCAAGGCTCACCGCGATGGCAAACCTGCCGTCAATCTCCACTGTGCCATGCACAGCTACCGCTGGGACAACTTCCGCGAACCTGTCGCCACTGGCGCCGAAAACGCCGGCTGGTATGAAATGATCGGCATCCAATCCACTGGTCACGGCCCCCAATCTCCAATCGACATCACCTTCACTGACGCAACACACCCAGTCACCAAAGGCCTTCTTCCTTGGACAACCATCAACGAAGAACTCTACAACAACGTCCAAATCTTCCCCACAGCCAAAGCGCTCGCCTCCGGTCGCCAAATGCAACTCCCCAAAAAGCCAAAGGGCAAAGACGCCAAACCAGCAACCGAAACCGAAGCCAAACCTGTTGAAGCCAATGCCGTCGTCGCATGGACCAATGAGTTCGGCCCAAGCAAGACTCGCATCTTCAGCACCACACTCGGTCACAACAACGATACCGTCTCAGACCCTCGGTATCTCGACCTCGTCACACGTGGCTTGCTATGGTCCACAGATAAACTGCAAGCCGACGGCACACCCGCTCCCGGTTACTCGAAGCCTTAACTGGCCCCTCAAACAATCATGTCTTCACGCCTGCTCCTTCTTTCGGCATTTGCCATCGGTAGCCTGCAGGCCGCGGATCCCCTGCCCGGCCACTCTGTGCATGGCGAAGCATTCAACGAAGGACCCCGACAAGAGGCTCACTTCATCGCTGGCACAGGGAAGGTCAACTTCCCTGTGACCACAGCCAAACCACTCGCTCAGCGCTTCTTCAATCAAGGCATCGGTCAACTCCATGGTTTCTGGTTCTTCGAAGCCGAACGTTCCTTCCGGCAAGTCGCAAAACTCGATCCCGACTGCGCCATGGCCTACTGGGGCATGGCCATGGCCAACCTCAACAACGAGAAACGCGCCCGTAGCTTCATTGTGAAGGCCGTAGATCGAAAAGCCAAAGCCCATCCTCATGAGTTGCTCTGGATCAACATGCTCGATAGCTACCTCAAAGAGGACAAACGGGACGACAACAAACGCGAGCTCGATGCCATCCGTGACTTAGAACTCATCGTCCAAACCTACCCCGACAACATCGAAGCCAAAGCCTTCCTTGCTTGGAAGATTTGGCATGGCAAAAACGAAGCCTCCATCAGCAGTCCCATGGCCGTTCAAGCCATCTTGGACCAAGTCTTCGCTGTCGATCCAAACCACCCCGCCCATCACTATGCCATTCATCTGTGGGACGGCTTCAAGCCTGAACAAGGTCTCAAGTCCGCAGCCGCTGGCGGTCCTTCCGCTCCCGGCATCGCTCACATGTGGCACATGCCTGGTCACATCTACTCCAAGCTCCGCCGCTTCGACGACGCTGCCTGGCAGCAAGAAGCCTCCACTCGCGTTGATCACGCCTACATGATTGAAAACTTCGTCCAGCCCGACCAGATTCACAACTACGCCCACAATGAAGAGTGGCTCATCCGCACCTACAATGAACTAGGGCAAGCTCAAAAGGCAATCACCCTCGCCAGCGACCTCATCGCTCATCCCCAGCATCCAGCCAACAACACCCTCGACAAAGGCGGTTGCTCTGCTAGCTACGGCCGCACTCGCCTGCTCGACACCCTCATCAAGTGGGAACTCTGGCCTTTGCTCCTCGCCTCTTGCTCCGAAAACTCCCTCCTCATTCCCATCGTCCCCCAACCCTCTCACGAATCGGCCCGCCTCAAAGCCATCGGCTTGGGTCATTTCGCTCAAGAAAGCCCGACCGAGATAGCCAAAACCATCGACCGCTTAGTCGCCCTCGACAAATCCGAAGCCGCTAAAGCCCAAAAAGCCCCGGCCGCCAAGCCCACCGAAGAAGTCCGCAAAGCCGAACCCGTCAAATCCCCTGCATCCGCCACTCCACCAATCGATTCCAAAAAAACGGCAGATACCTCAAAGAAGCCTTCCAAAGAAAAACCCAAGACACGCCCTTCCGAAACCGCCATCAAAGAACTTCAACTCCTCGAAAGCATCCTCAAAAAAACTCCAGAAGCGGCCAAACGCCTCAGCGAAGCCAAAGATCTCGACAAAACACTCGTCGCAAAAAGTTGGCTCCTCCTCGGCGACCACCCCAAGGCCATCGCCGCCACCAGCAATCTCCCACAAGATCTCGCGGGGTTGATCACCAAGGCCGAAATTCTCGATCACTGCAAAAAACCAGCAGAAGCCAAGAAGGCCTTTGAATCCGCCCAAAAATTGGCCTTCAACATGGACCCCGACCTCCCCGCGGCAGTTACTCTGAAACGACTTGCCAAAAAGTTCAACGCGAAGTCCTGGCAAGGCTCTCCCCCAAAACGCACCGACCTAGGCTCCCGCCCACCTCTCGACGAACTCGGCCCCCTCCTCTGGACTCCCCCAATCGCCCCCGAGTGGGCCGCCAGTGATCTCGAAGGCCACCCTATCGTTGGCGGAGTCCAACCCGGTAAGCCCCAACTCCTTGTCTTTTACCTGGGCTCCGACTGCACCCACTGCGTCGAACAACTCAATACCCTTTCAAAGCACCTCAATGCCTTCACCGCCCAGGGCATCACCGTCCAGGCTATCAGCCCCCAACTCCCCCCAGACGCCCTCAAAGTCCGTCCCAAACTCACCCATCTCAAATCACCCGACCAACTCCACCTCCTCAGCGATCCCCACTTCATCGCTTTCAAATCCTTCCGCGCTTTCGATGACTTCGAAAACGACGCCCTCCATGCAACCGTCCTCCTCGACGCTGACAATCGCATTCGCTGGATCGACATCAGCTATCAACCTTTCATGGACATTCCTTTCCTCCTCAAAGAATCCAAGCGCCTCTTGGCAATCGAACCTTAGCAGATCCCTGCCGCAACACACCAGCATTCCGAGTTGGCATTTCACCTGAAGCCGCTATCCTCTCCATCGTGCTTTGCCCTGCTTGTGAACACCCCCTCGAAGAAACCACCGCCGCCTGTGCGAAATGCGGTTTCTCCTTATCCCAGGCCGATGCTCAATTTGGCGCGGCACTTCAGGCCCAGCCGCGTCTGACCGACCCACAAGGCCATCTTTCCAAAAGCGGCCGATCCTCGGTTCTCAAAGCGACTCTGGAATTCGAACAGAGATTTCCGACCATTCCGATCACTACCCTAATCCATGTCGCTCCAGAGGGCACTCCATATCGGCCCTACCTTTTTTGGTTTTTCAATCGCAGCGGACTGCATACCGCCCTCGAAAAAGCTGGTGCCAACCGGCACATCTTGCTTTGGATCGACCCTGACTCCTGCCACCTTTCCGCCATCCTTGGCTACGGCTTAGAACCTCTTGTTCCCGATTCTCTCATCCAAGCGTCCCTTGCGACCGCCAGACCGCTCGCGCACTCGGGCCAAACCGCCCAGGCAGCCATCGCCTTCATGCGTCAGCTAGATCTAGGTCTGGTGAACTTGCAGTCACAACTTCCCGAGATTTTCGGCTGGTCCCCCGAAGGCACTTGGTCCGCGTTGGAAGATGAAATGGACCCCCTAGAAATGGACCGGGCCGATGGCATACTATCCTATTAAAGCCTCCCGCACGTGAACATCCACCACCTCGAACTCTTCTATTATGTCGCCAAACATCATGGGGTGAGCGCGGCGGCGCGCCATATCCCGTATGGCATTCAACAACCGGCCATCAGCGCTCAAGTCCTCCAACTGGAGTCGAGTTTGGGGGTCACTCTGTTTCATCGACGTCCCTTCCAATTGACTCGCGAGGGTGAGTCACTCTTCCAACATATCGAACCCTTCTTCAGCGGCCTTCCCGAACTTCGCTCCCGCATTGCCAGTGGCGGAGACGAATGCCTGCGCATCGCGGCCCCTGAACTCATTCAGAGGGAATACCTGCCCGCACTTCTCGGAAGACTCCAAAACAAACGTCGTCGATTCAGGTTTACTCTGATCGAGGCGCGTCAGGATCAAATCGAGAAGTTGCTCAACGATCAAGAAGTCGACATTGGGCTTGCCGTGCAAACTTCCAAGCCAAGTCCCGGCCTGCATTGCACTCCGATCAACAAGTTTCATCTCACTCTCTTGGCACCCGAAAAACTCGGTATCAAAAAAGCATCCGAATTGTTTGCTCTCGAGCGCATCACCGTGCCCCTAATCACCCTTTCAGGCAGTGACACAGTCCGGCGCATCTTCTTGGATGAACTTCGGGAACGCCGTGTCGAATGGCTACCCAGCCTGGAACTCGGCAGCCTCGACCTTGTTGCTCGATACGCAGCGCAGGGCTTCGGCGTGGGTCTTAGTGTCGAACTCGTCCGCGTACGAAAGCCCAAAGGAATCATCGAACTTCCCTTGGAGGGATTTCCACCCGTCGTTTTCAGTGTCTTCCATCGAGTCCGTCCCTCACCCCTCGCGGAACTCTTCATTGAGGAGAGCCTTGCTCTGGCTCGCGAGCTTTTTGGTCCTTCAGCTTAGCAGGCTGTCGAGTCACTTCGACTTCAGCCGAAGCGCGCATGGGCGCAGCATTGAGCAGGTCATCCGGCGCCCCCAGATTCTCATAAAGAAACCGCGTCGGACTCACCCGATTCATAGGCACATCAGCATAGCCCACTCCAGGCCCAGGATACGGCCCTTCACGCACCTCAAAATGCAAATGCGCCAAATACCTCCCATCAGCTGTGCCAACACTCCCGATCTCTGCACCTCGCTGAACAGTCTCACCCAGTCGCACCTTAATCTCATCCAGGTGCGCATAAACCGTTTGCACCACCTTCGAAACGACCTGCCCATTCTCTACCGGCAATCGATGGGCCAAGATGGCCATCTTCCCCCACCCTCCTCCCACATCTTGAGCCAAAACCACTCGCCCTGCTCCCGCCGCATAAACCGAGTCTCCCAGATCCGAATTCTGCCCCCCAATCCCGTTCAAATCATCCCCCAAATGCCGTGTCACTCGAAACGGTTGCGCATCATACGTCAAAGCCCCGTGCTCAGACCCCAACGGATGATCAAATCGCGTGGCAACTGGCAACACCGCAATCTCGCGCGGTGTCAGACGCTGAAAGGCCACATCCAAAGGCTTGGCTTTCGTCGCCTTGGCCGGCAACGCTTCCAATCGCGGTGCCAATCGTTGCCAGATTGCGTAAACGATCGCCACTGATGCAAGGAGCGTCGCCACCACCTTCAACACCCGCACCAAACGGATACCTCCCTTCGGACCCGTCATCCCTGTGCCTTCACCGGAGCCTTGGCCGCCTTCGCTCCACTACCCCACTTCTCAAAGGCCCAGTGACCAAGTCCCAAAAGCATAAACCCTCCCTGAATCCCCCACGAAATCAAAAGCGCCCGCCAAATGCCATCCGTAAATCCGTAACTGTGAAGACCCACCCCCAATTGATTCACCCCAAACCACGAAAATAACGTGATCATCCCCAAAAGCACCGAGAGCACGTGCAACCCGGTCTCCCTGATGTAGCCCCCAAGCCGCGCATGCAGAATGACCAAACCCATCAGCACAATCATAAGAGCTCCGTTCTCCTTGGGATCCCAACCCCAAAATCGACCCCATGAATCATTCGCCCAGATCCCTCCCAAAACCGTTCCCACCAGCGAGAACAGCAGCCCAAAACAAACCACTCCATAAGTGATTCGCGTCAGCAACCGCCTCTTCTCAATCGCTCCAGGTCCCCTCGCAAAAGTCCGGTAAGCCAGCACCACCATAGACAAAATCGAAGCCAACATCGCCCCCGCATACCCAATATTGATACTCGTCACGTGCGTCGCCAGCCAGAAATTCGTAATCAGCACCGCCTCCAAGGTCGGCATCGTATCCTGCCCATCAAGCGCCATGAACCGATTCGATAAAAACAGTCCAAGCGCACCCAGAAAACCAGTCAATGCCAACCCCGCACCATTTCGCATCACCCGCTCCAAAAGCAACGCGACCAAACTACTCACCGCAGTGATGAATAAAATGGTTTCATAAAGCGTCGCCACCGGTGGCCGCTCGTTAATGATGCACCGCTCAGCAATCCCCCACACACTGTAAGCAAGCGCCACCACTAACGGCACGAAAGCGATGCGCCCAGCAATCCGCGCAAACTTCGTCTGCGGTGCCACTAACCCAATTGTCGCAATCAGGAAACCCAGCAAAAACAGCACCAGTGCATTCGTGAAGTAATCCCTTTTGTAGTAGCTGACTTCACGATCCACATGCTTCAACTCCCCCCTGGCCTCAGCTGCGGCACGAATCTCCCCACTCCACTTCTTAACCGATTCCTTGAACGCCTCTTTTCCGTTGGCAGCCGCAAGAAGCATCGCGTCCCGATTCCTGCCAATCGCCAATTCACTCTCCGCCACTTGAGGCTCGCGCATCACATTTGTGATCAGGTCACCTATTTTGATCCATGCCGTATTCGCCTTGTCAGCCGGCGGCACGATTGCCAAAGTCATCCCTGGCCGAACCACACGGTCAATCATCTCCGTGAGCAACTTGTCACCCGTGCCCGGCGCCAACGCATCGGCACCTTTTTCACGGATGAACTTCCCCAATCCCGAAGCCATGTCCCAGTAGGAATAAGCCCCCTCCTTCGGAAGTCCCGCCTGCACTTCCACCGGTAGCACCTCCCACGATAGCGCCCGCCAATCACTTCGCGCACCCAGCAAGTAGTCGCTCGTCGCATCATAATCGAAAAAATTCCGCGCCAAACTGATCACCTGACTCTGAACCCCAGTCCGATCATTGCGCTCAATGTTGCTGTAGCCCTCGGCCTTCTCCTGTAGCTTTTTCCGAGCCGGATTGATCTCATCCCAGGAATAACGATCCCTCAACCCCTTCGGTTCGACATCAATCTCACCTACCGCCTGCGAGTTATCCACCACAAACAAAGGCAGCTTTCGCGCAATGTCAGGCCGGAACCAGCTCAACAAAAGCCACTCTGAAGCGCTCAGCTTTTTCACCCCAGGCAAATCAGGATGCTCCGCACCCGGCCGTTCGGGATCCTCCACCTTCATGCTTTGCTTACCGTGCAACCTCAGCAGCAAAAACCGCGCATGCGTGTCCAACGGCTTATGCCTCCCCCCTTCCAAAATCGGAATCGATTGAAACGCCGCCACCACCTCTGGATCGCGCAACCAAGCCGGATCAACCAGTTGAGCCTGGCAAATCGAGGCAAGGAGTATGAGGAAAAAAACAAACGTCTTCATAAATCAAATAGGAGGTCGAAGTGATCTAACAAACCATCAAGCAGCCGCCTTCTCCTTGGGCTTCAGGGTCCTCTTCAGGAACTGCGCCAAATGCATCACAAAATGAATCGTTAACCCGAACGCCACCGCAACGCAGGACCAGAGCGGCCATTGATCCGACGGATTGCTTGCCACCGTAAACACCGATTGCTCCCCCGACGTGCCCTGACTGAAGGACGCTTGATACAAGACAAAACCCCGATCACGCATGGGCACGTTCATCGTAATCACCTGCGACTGTTCATTCCCACTGTCGATCTTGGTCACATGGCTGGTGTATCGTTTCGGCTTCTCGGTGCCAGGGTGAAGTTCACGCTGAAAATCCTCCAGTCGAAGCGCAAACGGCAACTTCCACTTCCGACGTGTCAGTGACAACGTGTAAGCCTCTTTACCCGCTTTCACTGTAAACGGCTCAAAGGCCGCCTCCCACAAAATGGCGCGCTCCACCGCGCCCCCATCCTTCGGCGTCACCGTGACCACTAGGGCGCTCAAGTTTTGCTCGTCCGTCGTCTCGACACGCACGGGCTGAATTCCAAACCCATCGATGACACTAGCCCCCTCTTCTTGCTTCGGCACCACTTGCGCATTGCGCTGGTAGCCCGTCACCAAGAGTTCAAATGGCAAATCCTTGCTATAAAAGGTCCGGGCCTTACCAGGCTCCAAATCCATAAAATCCTCCATCGGAATCATCAAAGTCGTCGCTTCACCCTTCCCCTCCGCATCAAACTTCCGAACCTCAATCACACGGTCATGATAGCTTTGATACAGATCGCCACTTTGCCCTTCAAACAGAGGCAATGCCCCCTCCGTTTTAAACAAATAGGACACATAGCCCGCCGCCAGCATGAACATGATCGATAGGTGCGAAATCAAAACTCCAATCGTCTTCCACCCCTTCCGCATTCGAATCACCGCCCCACACGCCATATTCACAAAAAGCAGCATCATCAAAGCCATGCCGCCTGGTAGCCAGATCGGAATCACCGTGCTGCCCACATGAAAATCATGAACCACTGACCACGAATCGAAGTACTTTCTTTGGCTATCGAGAAGACCAATGTCCGATTGAGACAACGTGCCAAGCAGCGTGATCACCAATAGCAAACTCAGAACCGTGACGGCGAGCCCGAAAGATGAAAAGAAACGGAACAGCAGCACGAATGGATTCGTCGTTGACCGGGAAGAAGAGGAACTCATGGAAATCAAAAAGATAAAATCATCAAAGCCATTACGACTGCTGGCCCAGACCAGTTCACTTACCGCCGCCCTGTGGAAGCCGCAGACGCAGCGATTCGACAAACTTGTTAAAGGCAGGCTCATTGGCGACAACAAGTTCTTTCGGACCCACCATCTTGACAAACAAACCCACCTCACCCAACGCAGCGATCACCCCCATCAACCGTTGATCGGCCGTTGCGTCTGCCGACCCTACATTGGTGTATGAGCCATCCAGAGTAACAAAGACACCCTCGATTCCCATCAACACCCGCTTCGGCAACGCCGCCACCTCAGCTTCGGGCAACTCAGGCTGTCCCATTTGCTTGCGCCAGCGATTCACATTCGCCACCGTTCCTCCTGCCCCTCCTGGAAGCATCGATAGATAGCATTCTCCCTCCCCATTCGGACCAAAACGCAAATTGATCGGCCGCATCTGACTCCGTTCCGCCTGCACCCAACCCGCCGGCGTTTCCCAGGACAAAGGATCATTGCTAAAGCGCTGTTGGCTGTACGCAAACAGCTTGGGCTCAGCCTCATACTGGGAAATCTCACGCGTCTCCGTGATTTCCACTCGCTCACCCAACCGCTTACAAGCTGAAGAGAAAGGCAAAACTGAGAGACAACAAAAGACAACGGCAAGCCGTCGCCGGGAATGGAATTCGTTCATGAAAGGAGATGTCAATTAAACGAACGAACCTCAATTACCTTTGGTCTCAGGTTTCACCTCAGGTTTGGGAGCGGGTGCAGGCACCACAGGTTGCGCAGTCGCAGGTGCCGCCTTCACCGCGCTATCCGCAGCTTTTGGCTTACCTTTCCCTTTGACCTCGCCTTTATTTTTCGGAGGAGCAGCATCAGCCTGAGGCTTCGTCGCCGGCTTCGCCGCTTCTGCCTTGGGAGCAGGGGGGGGCGCCGGTGGCGGCGCTGTAAGCTTCGCAATCTCGGCCTCACTCAATCCCACATTAACCACCAAACCAGCCACCTTCCCTTCCAAAGCCGTCGCCCCGGCCTTGGTCACTCCAGTCTGCCATACAAACAATTTTTTCAACTCCTTGGCCCCTTCGAGCTTCGCAATCCCTCCATCGGTTACCTTTGTCCCATACAAATTCAAATACGCCAACTCACGTAGGCTTCCAAGCTTCGCCAGCCCAGCATCAGTGACCTGGGTATTCTCCAAATGCAAACGCCCCAAATGAACCATTTTGGCAATGGTATCCAGACCCGCATCCGTCACTTGGCTACGCGCCAGATCCAACCACAAAATTTGTTCAGCGATCGGCTCCAACAAGGCCAACTCCTTGTCCCCAAATTGGCTCGCCGCATTGATCACACTCAAACGCAGTTGCTCCGTATCTTGCGCCAGTGGCATCAGCGTCGCGTTCAGAGCTGACAACTTTGTGGTGATTTCAGCCACCTTCTTCTTCTGCTCCTCGGTCAATGGCTTGGCCTTTGGCTTCTCGATCTTCTGAACCAAATCGACCGGCTTCACGGGCACCTTCGTGAGGGCGACGGCTAGTAGTCCCTCCACCTCCGGAGTCTTCTTCGCCGCTGCAACGGTTTCCGTTTCCGAAGCCCCATTGTCAATCCACCACTTCAGCAAGGCTAGTTCTTCCTTGGTGACCTGCGGCTCGTCTGTGGGAGGCATGTGTTCATCGTCGTCAGTGCTCAGCAGGATCCGTTGAATCATCAAACTATCCGCTGACTTACCCGCCACCAAGTTGACCTCCCCTTCGCTGCCGCCTTTCTTCAGGTCCGCAAACGTGTGCATCCGCAACTTTCCTTTTCCCTTCTCCTCCCCGTGACAGGAGTAGCATTTTTCCGCCAAAATCGGCGTAACCACATCCCGATACACAATCGCCTTCGCAGCAGCCACCGCATTCGCTGCTGGCGCTGCAGTTGCAGTCGCCTTCTCCGTTGCTGCTGCAGGCTTTCCAGCAGGTTTCTCTGTTGGCGCTGCTGCAGGAACTGCTCCCACAGCTGGTTTCACCTTGTCCTTCAAGACCACAGCCAAAGCTCCATCAATCTCCGCATTACGCTTGGCTTTTTCCAGCGTTTGCGTCTCCGATGCCCCTTCGTTGATCCACCACTGGAGCAAGGCCACCTCCTCTTTCGTCAGTTGCTCTTTGTCTTCTGGTGGCATGTGTTCATCGTCGTCCATTGGCAACGCCACCCGCTTCAGCAGCAAACTCTCAGCGGCTTTGCCCGCAATCACTGTCACCTCACCTTCACTCCCACCCTTGAGGAGGTCTGCAAAGGTGTGCATTTTGAGCTTCCCTTTGCTCTTTTCTGCCCCATGGCAGCCATTGCATTTGTTGGCCAAAATAGGCGCTACCACATCCTTATAAACCACCAAAGACGCCATCGCCTTGGCATCAATGCCACCCTTGATTTCGGCCTTTCCCGTAGCCGCAGCCAAGGTGACCGGAGCCGCCGTGACTGCCTTCGCATCATCCTCAGCACTCCACCCATTGTTGATATGCGCTTTGGGCAATTTGCCCTTCAATTGCGCCACCCCCGCTTTCGTCACCCCAGTCTGCCAGACATAGAGCGCCTTGAGATTCGAAAGCCCGGCCAGTTTCTGAATCCCCCCATCGGTCACCTTGCTCCCATACACATTCAGGTATTCCAGATTCTTCAGTCCCGTCAGATGAACCAATCCCGCATCACCAATCCCTGTGTTGTCCAAACGAAGTTCCTTCAAGGCACTCATCTTGGCCACCTTCGCCAAACCGGCATCCGTCACTTGGGTCCTCGCCAAATCCAACGAAACAATGCTATCTGCCACAGGCAAAAGCGCGTCCAAACCTGCATCGCCAAACTCTTTCGCCACATTCAAGGCCGTGAATCGATAGCTTGAGACACCCGATGCAATCGGCAACAACGATGCCCCGGCCGCCTCCACCTTTTGGATAGCCTCCACCATCGCTGGCGAAGGCCCCTTGGCCTCGTCGGCTCCATGGCATAGACTGCCTCCCGCCGTCACCATAACGACCGCACCACACCACGCGGTCACTGATCGTCCAAATCCTGCACCTTTGACGCAGTCTCGAATCACGGCAGACAGAGGGTTAACGACCAACTTTTCTGTCCCAGTCTTTAGGCTAGTATCTCTCTCGATCATAATGGTGCTAATAATTTTTGGACCAGCGATTGGGTCTCAGGTGGCAATTGGGCTTCTTTGACGGTCGTCGTGTTGGAGGCTCCTTGTTCAATCCACCAACTCAACAACGCAAGCTCTTCAGGCGAAATCTGCGGCTTACCTTCCGGCGGCATGTGCTCGTCATCGTCCTCGGGCAACTTGATTCGCGCAATCAAGAGGCTCGTATCCGGCTTTCCTGGAACCACATTTCCCTCCGTCTCACCGCCCTTCATGACCATTTCATGCGTGTCCAACCGGAGATCACCCTTCGACTTGTCCGCATTGTGACATTTGTTGCACTTTTCCTCCAAAACGGGCAGGACCAAATGCTCAAACACCAATTTCCCTTCCGCTCCCGCAACCATTGGCCCCTCCGTTTTGACGACCGGCGGAACTGAGGGCGCCGGAGCCGACTCAGGCACCATCGCAGGCGTTTTCGGTTCCACCGGAGCGGTGTCGACTTTCACCACGGCGGGCTCCTCGACTTTGGGCGTCGGCACCTCGATCTTGCCCGCATCCTCCGGTCCCTCAACCAATGACAGCATCCACTTTTCCATCCCCGTAATCTGTTCGGCAATCATCGGAGGAGCATACTGAGTCATGTATTTGCTACCATGCACCATGTTCGCTCCAAAGTGAGCCCCAATCCCCATCAAAGAAAAAGACAATAGCAAAACAGCTCGATACCCATCCACCAAACTCCGATTCTCCGTCGACATGCCCGCTAACCTCATCAGCAAACCCAGCAGAATACCCGCCGTCCCAATGATTCCCAATCCCTGGTGCAACGTGAACGTCCCCCCTTCGTAACCACCCTCACGCGACAACATGATCCCGGCCAGCACCGCAAACACCGCCCCCGCTGAACCAATCCAAAGAGCCAAAAGCGCTGCCTCACCAAATTTCGCTTCGACTGACCGCCTCAAACACAGCGTCTCCATCACCAATAGAAAAACCAAGATTCCCACCGGCAGGTGAACCAGGATGGGGTGAAAACGTCCCAAAAAAAGCACATTGTGGGAAGGCTCAGGCATTCCTTCCACCGCTTCAAACGAAGGCGGAAACAATAACAACCCGAAGACAAACGTAACGACGAGCAACAAGGTAGCGATCCAAGTGCCGACATACGAAGCCTTAACCGGGGTGAGAACAGGTTGGGTCATGGTTGTGAAAGGGACGACTCTATAAAACCAACGGTCCATCAATGCAAAATCCTACATCAATGAATGTCTCAAAGGAGACCGTTTTGGACAAAATCCACCCAAAATCAGGCCTATTTCCTGAAGTCAGGCCCTTCTCATGCACTCAAAAGGTTCCGGTTGAGCCTGTCCAGCAACCGCTCTAATCCATCCCAATGCCCTCCTCTTTGCCAGAACTCACCGCCGACGAGCGACTCCGCTACGCTCGGCATTTGGCAATTCCTGAGTTTGGCGAGCAGGCTCAAAAAAAACTCAAAGCAGCTCGAATCCTCTGCATCGGCGCAGGCGGACTGGGTTCCCCGATCACCCTCTACCTCGCAGCCGCCGGAGTCGGCACCCTCGGCATTGTCGATCCAGATCGTGTGGAACTCTCCAACCTGCAACGCCAAATCCTCTTCAGCAGCCAGGACCAGGGACGCCCCAAACTCGAAGCCGCCGCCGACCGCCTCCTAGGACTTCATCCCACCCTCACCCTCAACCTCCACCCCGAACCCTTCACCGCCGCAAACGCCATGCGGATCGCGACCGGCTATGACCTAATCATTGACGGAACAGACAACTTCCCCACCCGCTACCTCAGCAATGACGTCGCTGTCTGGCTCAAAATCCCCAACGTCTACGGCTCGATCCTGCGTTTCGACGGCCAAGTCGCCGTGTTCGCCCCGCACCTCGGAGGCCCTTGCTATCGCTGCATGTCTCCCGTGCCCCCCAAGCCCGGCCTCGTCCCCAGTTGCGCCGAAGGCGGTGTTCTCGGCGTTCTCCCCGGCATGATCGGCACCATGCAGGCTCTGGAAGCCATCAAACTCCTCACCGGCATCGGCACCCCCCTCCTCGGCAAACTCCTGCATGTGGACACCCTCTCCATGCGCTTCCGCACCTTCACCCTCCGCCGCGACCCCGAATGCCCCGTCTGCGGAACCACCCCGTCCATCACCGAACCCATCGACTACGAAGGCTTCTGCGGCATGCCCACTTTTTCCCCAAATACCATGAATCCCCCACCTCAAGTCCCCACCCTCACTGTCCAAGAACTCGACCAACTCCGCAAAGCCGGAACCCCACACTTCCTTCTCGATGTCCGCGAGCCCGACGAGTTTCAAACGGCCCGCATCGAAGGCTCCACTCTCATCCCGCTAGCCAGCCTTCCTCTGCGCACCAACGAAGTCCCTAAGGACAAACAAATCGTCGTGCACTGCAAACTCGGCGGTCGCAGTGCCAAAGCCGTAGCCTTCCTCCTCGATAATGGCTTCACCAACGTCTGGAATGTCGCCGGCGGTATCACCGCCTGGTCCGAACAAGTGGATCCCACCATCCCCAAATACTAGCTCACCCCC
>JARXAL010000112.1 GCA_029865835.1 Verrucomicrobiaceae bacterium | reverse complement strand
GGGTTGGCTAGGACGCGGAGTTTGATGGCGGCGTATTCGGGGCGGCCGAATTCCAATTGGCCGATGGCGAAGCGGATGGCGTTGACCTGTTCGATTTGGCCGCTGGGAGGTCCGGCGGGAAGGGGGCCGTCGGAGGAAAAGTTGTGACCGAGGGTGGAGGCGTCCACACCGGCGTAACCGAGACTGTTATTCAAGGATCCCGGGGTGTCTTTGCTGACTTGGGAGCCTGGAAACTGAATGCGTTTCCAAGGACCGACTTCGATACCCGCGCGGATTTTTTGATCGTTGGTGCCGGAGGTTGAGTTGAAGGCATTGAAGTTGAAGGACCAAGCGTAGCCGCTGTGAGGACCTGCGACGGCGCTGGCCATGCCCCAGGGGGCGTTGCCGCGACCGTCGGCGGTATCGATGATGGGGGCGACATCTTTTCGGCCAAAGGCGCGGAGTTGATGGGAGTCCCAAAGGGTCATGACGCCGAGTTTGCCGATGGCGGCGGAGGAGTTCCATTCGCCGACGAGGTCGCCTGAATTGTTGGTCATGGCTGGGGTGCCGCCTGAGGGCGAGGCGCCGTAGGAGTTGAACGCGGTGCGCGGGTCGGTGGAGAAGAAGATGCCGGTATCTGCGTAGACACCGGAGAGAGTGCCTCGGGCGAGGCCGGTGGAGGTGACGGGGGCTTCATTGATGCCGAGGATGTTTGGTGAGGGATAGGTGTAGCCGGTGAGACCGGTGCCGATTTTTTGGCCATTGGCCCCTGCGCCGAGCGAAATGGGTGACTGGCCTTTCATGGGGATTGGCACAAAACCGCGAGGGTCGATGGAGGAAGACTGGGCGTAGGCTGCATCGAGCACTTGGTAACCATCTGGGACGTAAAAGGTCTGGTAGCCACCGACGCCGGTGTTGGTGCCGGGGCCCGGGGTGGTTTTGATGGTGACCCAGAATTCGTCGCCGACTTGCATGAGGTCCTGGGCTGAGCCGGCCCGTAGGGACATCAGTTGAAGGTAGTCTTGGGCGAACTGAATGCTGGTGGAGCGGGTATCGAGGTTGTGCGCGCTGATCCAAGGTGCGAGGAAAAACAGGGCGAAGATCCAAGCAATGAGTGGGCGAGGACGAGTGAACCCTGCGGATAGTCTAAGGGTTGAATAGGAGGCAGGGCGGCGGTTCATGAGCTGGGAGGAAGGAAAACTCTAAGTGCGAGTTATGGAAAATACAATGAATCCGGAAATTGTAAATAATAATTTCTGTATAATCCATATTATCCGTCAACATCGATTGTTAGGAATGCTTAAGCAATCGAGGTGTGGAGTGAGGCTTGATCACGGAGCACCGGAAGGGCTGCTGGTCTTGACCTTTGGAGATCGGTATGGTGGATACCTTTGAGCGGGTGAAGAAACCCTTGAGGTTGCTTTGGTCCTGCGCTTATGGGTCGACGGCGACTTTATCCCTTTGATTGTTCTGATCCGAGGGGGGCAAGTCGTGGGTTAGCCGGTTCCTTTTGGAAGACGAAAGGGGGGATTGGGGGTATCAAGTCGCTGCGGTGGCATCACGAGGAGCGGTGATGGGTACTTTTTGTCAGCGCGGTTTTAGGAAGGCTTTTGGGGTGGGGGAAGAGGCGGTGAAGGTGCCTGTGGTGAAGGGTTTTCCGAGTTGGATGGAAATGGAGGAGGCGTGGAGGAAGAGGCGGGGCTGGGAGGATTTTTGGGCGAAGGTCCGGTTTTTGGTGAAGTCGCCATAGGTGGTGTCACCGACGATGGGGAGGCGGCGTTTTTGGCATTGGACACGGAGTTGGTGGGTGCGTCCGGTGTGGGGGGTGAGTTCGAGAAGGGTCAAGACGGGGACGCCGGTGATGATTTGGAGTTGGCGCATGTCGCAGGAGGCGGGTTCGCCTTTCGAACTGGCCTGGGTGCGGAGTTGGCTGCCTTCGCGTTTGATTTGGAGGTGGTCTTCCCAGAGTTCTTGTCGGCGGCGGGGGACGCCGAAGACGAGGGCGAGGTAGGTTTTTTTGACATCGCGAGTGAGGAAACTGCGACGAAGTTCGACGGCGAGGGCGGCGTCGGTGGAGAGGAGGATGACACCGGAGGTGGGGGAGTCGAGGCGGTGGATGAGGTGAATGTCCTGGCCGTCCGGGAGGGTGTAGCATTCGCGGGCGTCGTCGTAGGGGGTATTTAACAGGGAGCGGGTGAGATCTTCAGGGCCGTTGGGATGGGAGAGGATGCCGGGGGGTTTGTCCAGGGCGATGAGGCCGGACGGGTGGTGTTTGATGATCCCGACGCCAGGGCCGAGAGGAAGGGCTTCAGGAGAGGCAGGCACTTGGGAAAGAGGCCCAGGAGGGAGGTTCCGTCCAGAGAGATCGCGGGAATCAGATGAACTTGGTGATTCCGGGTTGGGGCAGGGGCGATGGGGTAAACGAGTCTCCCCAGGCGAGGGTGTCGGGGGCGAGGTCTTGCTTGGAGTCGAGGATTTGCTGCCAGGTGATGCGCTGGCCGGTGTAGGCGGCTTCGCGGCCGAGGATCCCGACGAGGGTGGAGAGCATCATGCGGGGGCCGTCGTTGATGGGGGTGCCGCTGCGGATGGCGGCGAAGAGGGCGTCATGTTCGAGGTCGTACATGTTTTTCTCCTCACCCCGGAAGCGCCAGCGTTTGGTGCCGTCAATGAAGGGGGCGCTGCCTTTGCCGATGGTGAGGGTGCCTTTGTCGCCGTGGATGAGGTCAGTGGTTTCGTTGTGGCAGCCTTTGATTTGGCGGGAGCCGAGGTGGCAGACGAGGCCTTTGCCCCAGTCGAAGGCGGCGTGGAAGTGGTCGAAGATATTGCCGCCGATGGAGGGGATTTGGCGGCCGCCGGTGGCGACGCAGGCTTCCGGCGGGGTATCGCCCATGGCCCAGCAGATTTTGTCAACGGAGTGGACGGCTTGTTCGACAATGCTATCTCCGGAGGCCCAGGAGTAGTTGTACCAGTTGCGAAGTTGCCATTCGACGTCGCTCATGCCGGGGGTGCGAGCGGCTTCTTCGGCCATGGGTTTGACGGGGCCGGCGAAGTAGGTGGAGAACATGCCACGGATCTCGCCGATGTCGCCGTCACGCAATTTTTGGAAGGCTTCGATGCGTGAGGTGCTGTAGCGCCAGCAGAAGCCGGCGACGAGGTTGAGTTTGTTTTGTTTGGCTTTTTCGACGGCGGCGTTGGCGAGGTGGTAGCCGAGGGCGTCGACGGCCATGGGTTTTTCGCAGAAGATGTGTTTGCCGGCATCGACAGCGGCTTGGAGGTGAACGGGGCGGAAGCCGGGAGGGGAGGCGAGAAGGACGACGTCGACACCGGAGGCGATGAGTTTTTGGTAGGCGTCGAGACCGACGAAGCGTTTGTCGGGGTCGACGGAGACGCGGTCGGGGAATTTTTGAGAGAGGGTGTTGATGGTGCCGTCGATCTGAGGGGAGAAAACATCGGCGACGGCGACGAGTTTGGTGTTGTAGTCCGCGCCGAGGGCTTGGGCGGCAGCGCCGGTGCCACGGCCACCGCAGCCGACGAGACCGATTTTGAGGGTTTCCTGGGAGTCGGCTTTTTGCTGGGCGCGAAGGGTCCCGGCGGTGGTGAGGATGGTGGGAACGGCGAGGGAGGCGGTTCCGGAGTGGATGAAATGGCGGCGGCTGACGGGAGAGGTTGGCGAGGTCATGGTGCGACGGAAGGGAGGATAGATCGCTCCGGGAACACGCAACCTTTCAGCGTTCAATGGCTACGGGGAATGAGGTTGGTTTCCCCATGGCTCATCTTGTCGTCCAAGATGTGAGTGGTGTCCGTGCCGGAGACGTCATCTTCACCAGGGTTGAGGAGGGCTCCGATGAGGAGTTGGCAATCGTCGAGGAGGGTGAGGGCGGCTTTTTTGAGGAAGTCGACTTCGTGGGCGCGGGTGTGGATGAGTGCGATGGTGCAATCGCCGTGAGAGACGGCGAGAAGGAAGGCGCCGTCGAATCCAAACCAGAAGGTGTCGACTTCGCGGTCGCCGTTTTTGAAGTGTTCCCTGGCGTCGTTGACGAGGTCGAGGAGGCGATCGATTCGGAAATCCTGATAGGGGGTGAGGTTGAGCAGGGATTGTCGACGCCAGCCGAAGCAGACGCCTGAGATGGAGCCACCGTGTTTGAGGCGTTCGACGGCGGAGCGGAGGGAAGGGGTGATGCTAGCAGGCATGGAAGGAGAAAGGTTAGGCTTCGGGGTCCTGGTCGGTGATGAGGGTGAGAAGTTCGAAAAGAAGGGCGCGCTGACCGACGCGGGCGCCTTTGCCGAGGGGGAGGGTGTCGAGGGCTTTTTCGGGAGTGGAGTAGGCGACGCTGTATCCGGATTCTTGGAGGGCGCCCATCCAGGGGTTGCTCATGTCGAGGGCATTGCCGAGTTTTTCGCCGAAGTGGCGGAGAGCTTGGAAGTCGGCGGCGAAGGCGTCGACGCTGGCCTGGCCGAGGTCACTGGAGACGAGACCTTCTTTGAGGTCGTAGGTTTCGAGGGGAATGGGTTGAGGGGTATCGGCAGTCATGGCGTCGAAGTCGGCTGGATTTGCCGACGGGTTGCATCTTTCGTCTCAAATTTTGAGCGAAGAGGCAAGCTTTTTGCCGCGATGGAGGGGCAGGTGGGGCGATTTGTCAGCCCTGTGGGGGAGGGGTTTTGCGGATGTAGCGCCTGAATTCCAAGGGAGGGGACTTTTGGAGCGTCTCTGCGAGATCAAAAAGGTGCTCGAAGGGGGGAAGAAGCACGTCGCCTTCGTGGGGTTGGTCGATGTAGGTCAGATAGAGTTCGGAGCAGGCGGGGAGGAGTTCCTGATAGAGTCGAGCGCCGCCGATCACGAAGATTTTTTGGGCATCGGGACAGGCGGAAGGAAGGTCGGCGAGAGAGCGAATGAGGGTGATGCCGTCACGTGGGGCGAGGGAGGAACTGAGGACGATGTTTTGGCGTCCAGGGAGAGGTCTGCCGATGGATTCGAAGGTGGCACGGCCCATGAGGATGGGGTGACCGAGGGTGGTGCGTTTGAAGAATTGGAGGTCTTCGGGGAAGTGCCAGGGGAGGGTGCCGTCGCGACCGATGACGCGGTTGGAGGCCATGGCGACGATGGCGGCGAGATGGGGGAAGGCGTTGGGCATCGTGTTCAGGCGGCGGTGAGACGTTTGAGTGCAGCGTCTGCGGCTTTTGCGCCCATGCGCATGGCGGAGTGCATGTTGGGGTAGGTGAAGCCGCCCTGGCGTCCGACGGATTGGAGATTGGAGATGCTGGCGATCCAGGATTTGAGTTGATCGAGGTGGGGTTCGAAGCCGAGGGAGAAGAGGGGGTAACCGGTTTCGCTATGGAGGATGTGGGTTTCGACGATGTCGTCGCGGTGGCAGATGTTTTCGAGTTCGAGGTCGGCGAAGATTTGATCTTTGGCATCAGGAGTGGCGTTCCATTTTGGATCGCCGATCTCGCAGGTGGTTTCGACGATGAGGACGGTGTGGTCAGGGGGATTGACGATGAGACCGGCATTTTTGGGTTCGCCGACGCGGTGGAAGGCACGGTCGCGGTAGTAGATGTAGAGGCCGTCGATGCATTTGGTTTTTTTGACCAGAAGACCGTAGATGGCGATGGGTTTGTAGCGAATCTCACTGGCGGCCGTGAGGACGGGATCCGGGGGAGGCGGGGAGGCGCGCAAGAGGAGGTGCGGGATGGGGATGGTGCTGATGCATTCGTCGCAAGCGAGCGTGTGGTCGGCACCTTCGTGATGGTATTGCACGTGAGTGACACGACCGGTATCCGGGTTGTGGATGAGTTGGGTGACCTCGGCGTTTTGAATGATTTGGCCACCGGCGGCGGTGACGGCTTTGGCGATGTGACGGGGCATGGCTTCCGCGCCGGTGCGTGAGTAGTGGAGTGTTTCGTCGAGCAAAGCGCTATCGACGGCTTTGACGGAGCGATCTTTGATGCCTATTTTGCCGAGGGCACGTTTGATGACGTCGACCGCGCTGAGGCGGGGCATTTTGGTGGTAATGAAGGTGGCGGAGAGTTGGCTGGGATGGATGCCCCAGTAGCGATGAGTGAAGTCTTTGAAAAAGAATTCATAGAGGGGGTGGCCGTAGAGCATGATGAGGGCTTCTTCGGCGTTTTTTGGGGTCCAGGGGACGAGGGAACTGCGGATTTGGGCAGCGAAAAGGCCTAGGCAGTTGTGGATGAGGGTGGCGGGGGGGATGCCACGGATCATGTCCTGAAATTGGAGGGGGTAGCGGTAGAAGGAGCCGGCCCAGCGGATTTTGGCGTCGAGTTGGACGGGGATGCTTTCGTCTCCCATGAGGGCCATCATGTCCTGATAGATTTCGTTGTCGAACTCGTGGAGCATGTGGCAGCCCATGTCATACCAGTTGTTGCCGCGTTGATGACTGGTGGCGAGGCCACCGGGGCGTGCGCCTTTGTCGAGGACGGTGACGGCGATACCGGCACGGGAGAGAACGCGGGCGGCGTAGAGACCGCAGGGACCGCCGCCGAGGATGGCTACGCGGGTTTGAGAGATGGGTAATGACATTGGAAACGGGAGGAAACCAATGTTTCGGTGGAAAAACCTGCTGTCAAGGTTGGTGACTGGGACGGGGGAGGAGCGTCACGCGGAGCGATGACGGGTACTTTTGGGGGCGCCACGCGGAGTGGTGACGGGTACTTTGGGCTGGGGTTACCAGTTGATGATCCACTTGGAATTGACCTGGGGGTTGGTCTTCATGGCGACGGAGACTTCCTGGGTGTTTGACTCATCCTGACCGAAGGACCACAAGTCGTAGGTGGGGTTGACGGCATCAGGTTGGCCACCTTTGGTGTATTGGAAGGGCTTCCGGAAACCGTCGACCATGTAGTAACGTCCATTCACCAGGAGCCAAATGTCTTTGGGCATGTCGGTCATCTTGATGTTGGCGGCCTCTTGGTCAGTCACCTGACCGTCGGATTGCACGCCACCACCCGTTGCCAGTTCGATGGCGCTTGTTCCATCGCCACTGAGGGCTTGGTACAGCATTTCGGCGCCGCCGGCGATGTAGGAGATGTTGTTGAAAGTGCCGGTGCTTGTAGGTGCGGATGGGGCTGGATACTCACCGAAGTCCGCGTTGTAACGCTCAAGGCCGGACATGATCGCAGCTTGCGTGG
The DNA here is from genome assembly GCA_029865835.1 of Verrucomicrobiaceae bacterium. Lineage (GTDB taxonomy): Bacteria > Verrucomicrobiota > Verrucomicrobiia > Verrucomicrobiales > Verrucomicrobiaceae > JAGRPD01. The sequence continues at coordinate 4,758 of JARXAL010000112.1, read as the reverse complement.
CGGAGGTGCGGTTGCGACCCGCCGCCGCTGTCGCGTAGCTGAACGCGCCGATGGTGAGGGAGGCGAGCAGAGCGATGATGGCGATGACAACGAGCAGTTCGATTAGGGTGAAGCCCGCTGAGCGAGGCTTGAGAGAGGGGATGGACATGGGTAGGCGAATGCGATGAGGGTTGGGGGAGGTGCCCTGGAGGCGGGCGGTTAACCCGCTGCGCCTTGGCTGAGACCTTGGATGACCTGGATGAGAGGCAGGAAGAGCGCCATAACGATCGTGCCGACGACGAGGGCGAGCATGACGATCATCAAGGGTTCCAACATGGAAGTCAGGGCGGAGACGGAGTTGTCGACTTCGTCCTCGTAGACGTCGGCGATTTTCAGAAGCATTTCGGGGAGTTGCCCGGTTTCCTCACCGACGTCGACCATGGAGATAACCATGGGAGGGAAGACTTGTGAGGCTTCGAGGGGGCCGACCATGGATTCACCTTCTTTGACGGCGTCATGGACTTTGGTGATGGCGTCGGAGACGACGACGTTGCCGGCGGTTTCCTTGGTGATGTTGAGGGCCTGGAGGATGGGGACGCCGGAGGTGACGAGGGTTCCAAGGGTGCGGGTGAAACGGGAGATGGCGGTTTTCCTTTGGACGTCACCGAAGAGGGGCATCTTGAGTTTCCAACGGTCGATGGTGAGGCGGCCGCCTTTGGTGTTGGAGAAGAGTTTCCAAGCCACGTAGGAGACGGCACAGACGATGATGATGTAGAAGATGTTGTCACCCATCCAGCGAGAGAAACCGATGACCATCTTGGTGAGGCCAGGGAGTTTGTCCTTCGAACCGAGCATGTCTTCGAAGATTTGTTCGAAGCGGGGAACGATGACGAGCATGAGGAAGACCATGATGGCGACCGCGATGAACATCACGATCAGCGGATACACCATGGCGGCGACGACCTTGTTCTTGAGCTTTTGAGCTTTTTCCTGGTATTCGGCGAGACGGTTGAGGACGATTTCGAGCACACCGCCGAGTTCGCCGGCCTTCACCATGTTGACGTAGAGTTTGTTGAAGACCTTTGGGAACTGGGAAAGGCTTTCGGAGAAGGTGGAGCCGGTTTGGACGTTGTCCGAGATGGTGGTGACGGCCCGCTTCATTTGGGGGTTAACCTCTTGGCGACCGAGAACGGTGAGACCGCGGAGGAGCGGGAGGCCAGAGTCGATGAGTGTCGCGAGCTGGCGGGTGAAGATCATGAGGGTCTTGCCTTTGACCTTCAGTGAGGCTGGGGAGCCACCGGCGGCAGCTTTGCCTTTGCCTTTGGCGGTGCCGGTCTTGGACTTTTTCTTGATGGCGGAGATGTCGCCTTTGCCTTCTTGGACGACTTGGGTGGGGTAGAGTTGGCTTTGCCGAAGCTGGTTGATGGCGTCTGCGTCCGAGGCGGCGTCGATGACACCTGCGGTTTCCTGTCCATTTTGGTCAAGGGCGATGTAGTGGAACTTCGGCATAAAAAGGGATTTTTCGGGAGACGTAGGTGAGAATAGGGAGGGTTAGAATAGCGGGATGAGTTCGCCTCTGTCCACCAAGAAATGCGGTAGAGTGAGGCAAAATCGTCACCCAGGGAGCTTAAGTGTACTTGAGGACTTCTTCGACGGTGGTTTCGCCATCGTAGATGTTGCGCAGGCCGTCTTCGCGGAGGGGGACCATGCCGAGTTCGATGGCTTTTTGTTTGAGGACGAGGGTGGGGGCTTTCTCGGTGATGAGGTCGCGGATGGGGTCGGTGACATCAAGCAGTTCGTAGATGCCTTTCCGGCCTTTGTAGCCGCTGTTGCCACAAGCGGGGCAACCGCCGCCGGTGTAGAACTGTTTGCCACCGAGATCGGAGGAGGAGACGCCCAGTTGATTGAGAATGTGCTGGCTGGGTTCGTAGGGGGCGCGGCACTTTTTGCAGATGGTGCGGAGGAGACGTTGGGCGAGGACACCTTCGAGGGTGGCGGAGACGAGGAAGGGTTCGACACCCATGTCGACGAGACGGGTGACGGCACCGGCGGCGTCGTTGGTGTGGAGGGTGCTGAGGACCAAGTGACCGGTGAGGGAGGCCTGGATGGCGATTTGAGCGGTTTCGACGTCGCGCATTTCTCCGACCATGATGCGGTCGGGGTCTTGGCGGAGGAAGGCGCGGAGGGCGCGGGCGAAGGTGAGGCCGACGGCTTCGTTGACGGGAACCTGCATGATGCCGTCGAGTTCGTATTCAACGGGGTCTTCGGCGGTGATGAGTTTGCAGTCGACGGTGTTGATGCGTCGGAGAGCGGCGTAGAGGGTGGTGGTTTTGCCGGCACCGGTGGGGCCGGTGACGATGAAGATGCCGTTGGGTTTGTTGATGGTATCGACGATGTAGTCGAAGAGGAACCCGGGCATGCCGAGGTGTTCGAGGTCCAGATTGACCGAGGAGCGGTCGAGGACCCGGAGCACGACGGATTCGCCGTGCTGGGTGGGGAGGGAGTTGACGCGCATGTCGACCGGTTTGCCGTCGACGACGGTCATGATGCGACCGTCTTGAGGGACCCGCCGTTCGGCGATGTTCATGTTGGCCATGACCTTGATCCGGGAGATGACCGGGTTAGCGAGGTGCACGGGAGGAGGTGCCATTTCATAGAGGGCACCGTCGACGCGGTAACGGATTTTGAATTCGGTTTCGAAGGGTTCGAAGTGGATGTCGGAAGCGCGTTCCTTGATGGCCTGGGTCATGACCAGGTCGACGAACTTGACGATGGGAGCGGAGTTGGCTTCGGCTTCGGGGCTGTTGGCGGTTTGCTTGGCAAGGTTGCCGAAGATTTCCTCAACGGAGGGCATGCCGGTGCCGTAGGCTTTGTCGATGAGGGCCTGGACCTGGCTGCGGCGGGCGACGACAGGGACGATGTTTTTGTCGAGCGAGAAGCGGAGGTCTTCGACGAGCTGGGGGTTGAGGGCGTCGGTGAAAGCGACATGGAGGCCCTGGCCGTCGAGGGTGATGGGGAAGGCGCCATAGAGGCGGGCCATGCCCTGGGGGATGAGTTGAATGACGGAGGGGGGAGGGGTGAATTCGGCGAGGTCGAAGTGTTCGGCACCGATTTCCTCGGCGACGGTGGCCCAGAATTCGTCTTCGTTGTTGTAGACGCCGTAGTCGAGGAGGACTTGGAGGACGTCTTTGCCGTTTTTGACGGCGTCTTGGCTGATGTCGTAAGCCTGGTCTTTGTCGATGACGCCGCGGCCTTCGAGCATGTCCACTACGTTTTGAGGAGTCATGAGATGGGGGTAAGAGGGGGTGAGAAGGGGAAGAAAGGTGGAGGGGGGAAGAGGCTTACTCGGCGTCAGACATGGTGGCTTCGATGACTTCTTCGGCGGCGGTCATGCCGGCGAGGACTTTGCGGATGCCGTCCTCGCGGAGGGTGCGCATGCCGAGCTGGCGGGCGCGGCGGCGGAGTTGGGGGGTGGTGAGTTGTTCGTTCACCATGCCGCGGACTTCGTCGTCGATTTCGAAGATTTCGGCGATGACCATTCGGCCGCGGAAGCCCATTTGATTGCATTTGTTGCAACCGACGGGGCCCATGACGTTGGCATTCATCATTTGAGCGGCATCAAGACCGAGGGCACGCAGTTCGCGTTCGTTGAGGGTGGTGGGGGATTTGCAGGACATGCAAAGTTTCCGCAGGAGGCGCTGGGCGAGGATGCCGCGCACAGCGGAGGCGATGAGGAAGGGTTTGACGCCGATGTCGGTGAGACGGGCGACGGCGCCAGGGGCGTCGTTGGTGTGGAGGGTGGAGAACACCAAGTGACCGGTGAGGGAAGCGTTGATGGCGATGGAGGCGGTCTCCAAGTCCCGGATTTCCCCGATCATGATGATGTTGGGCGCTTGACGGAGGATGGCCTTGAGGGCGGCGCCGAAGCTCATGCCGATGTCCTCCTTGACCATGACCTGATTGATGCCGGCGAGTTCGTATTCGACGGGGTCTTCAACGGTGATGATCTTGCGGTCGGGGCGGTTGATGAAGTTGAGGCAGGCGTAGAGGGTGGTGGTTTTTCCGGAGCCGGTGGGGCCTGTGACGAGGACGATGCCGTCTGGGAGGGTGATGAGGCGCTCGAAGGTGGCTTGGTCATCGGAAAGGAATCCGAGGTCAGAGAGGCCGAGGGTGAGGCTGCTTTTGTCGAGCACCCGCATGACGACGGATTCACCGTTGTTGGTGGGGATCATCGAGACGCGCAGGTCGAGCTGTTTGTCGCCGAACTGCATTTGGATCCGGCCGTCCTGGGGGACGCGCTTTTCATCGATGCTCATGGTGCCGGTCATGATTTTGACGCGGCTGATGATGGCGGCCAGGAGGCGTTTGGGGTGGTGTTCGACGTCGTGGAGGACGCCGTCGATGCGGTAGCGGACGCGGACGTCTTTTTCGAGGGGCTCGATGTGGATGTCGGACGCGCGATTTTTGAACGCCTCCATGAGGAGGTTGGTGCAGAGTTTGATGATGGGGGCATCATCGCCTTCAGTGAGGGCGCCGCCGATGCGCATGCCGCTGCCCATGACGGCCTCATTGCCATAGATATTGGCCATAAGGGACTTGATGAGATTCGGAGTCGAGCTGAAGAACTCGATATCGGGCTGGAGGACGTGGGGGAGGGAGTCGAGGGTTTCGAAGTCGTAGGGGTCAGCGACGACGACCTGGAGGGTGCTGCCGTTGACGCCGAGGGGGGCGACTTTGTATTTGAGGGCGATGTCGACGGAGATGAGCTCCTTCATGCCC
>JARXAL010000135.1 GCA_029865835.1 Verrucomicrobiaceae bacterium | reverse complement strand
GCCCGCACCAGCCTCTACACCGTCAAACTCAACGTCGACGGCCGTCGCTAGCCAGCCCGCACGCCACGCCAAAGTAGTCCAGGTTTTGCCTCCGGCTAACCTGGTTTCATCCCCCGCCAATTCGGAGTCAACCCATTCGTAGATCAGTGAGCCGTTTCGTCGACTCCCTTTCCTCGAAATCAGCACCGGGTCTCCGCGCAAACCAAGAACCGGATACACCTCCGCCGCCTCTTCAAGGACGACCACCCACCTCATCCTTGTTTTAAAGAAAGCCGAGATTTAAGCTCCTCAATGGTGAGGAAGCACCCTTCCCCCGCTTCCACTTTCGCCAAGCGCGAAGAAAGCGCATCCCCGTGCCACTCAGGAGACGGAATCTCGTGTTCAGAACAAGCGAATGACCTCCAAAGAAGCTCCATCACCCGCAAACGCTCAGCCGGACTCATCGTCTTGATATCGGATTCAGCTTTTATGAGCCAACGCTAACAGGGAAACGTTTCAAGGCAAAGATCAGTTCTGTTGTTAACCACGTCAGGAATAACATGCCCCCGTGGCGCGGTCTGCACCGGAGGCTGACCAACCAAAATCGGAGCGTAACACAGATCGGCGCTCGGTGGATCACACGAATCGCATTCTATTCCTTCGTGAGGTCCCGTAAAATCTTCCGAGCGAGGCCTCATTTATCTCCTTATGCCTTGGAATCGGCTGCGTCGCTCCCGTCTTGGGATTGTGGTAAAGGTCGTGCTTGCCTCCATGTCGTACAAGAATGACCCCTGCAGATTCCACCTTGGAAATCAAATCCCTCCTCTTCACGCCAATTCCAATTCTTCGACTTTCTTGATTCCAGGAATCGTCCCAGAAGTGAAGGTTTCGTGCAGGTCACGAAGATGATCCTTGAGGTCTTGAAGAGATTCCCCCTGCGTCCAGTGATCAGGGTATTCATTCAAATAGCCGAGGAACCTTCCATCGCCTTCTTGCCAGTAAGTGAATTGGGATGTCACAGGATTAAAATAGCCGATTCGCAAGCGGTCGTCTGTAGTTTTTTGCAATCTACCCACATCAATCTTAAGCCCTCAACCGCCTAGGTGCAGCTCCCTTGATCCACCCCGAAAACCGAACTCTTTCAACGAGGGCCATATGCGGAACCGTAAGTCCCGCAAGACCCACAAAAATCAATTGGATCATCCGGCCGTCTAACGGCTTATCTCGAAGAAATTCCCAGGCTGCAGCCGATGCGATAAGCACGCCGAGCATCGGCAGAAGGGCGGCGCCTAAAATCAGCCATGGCGAAGAACCGCCTGCGTAGTCTATCGTCCGCAACACGTGCCTAGCGCTATGCATCGCACAGAAAAATACGACAAATGAAACAAGCGGTGGGGCAACAACCGCTAATACGCCAACAGCAACCAATTCAAGGGCCGTCAACCAATCCTGTGACAGGCGCAGGATCGCGGCAAGTGTGAGACCAATCGTCCAAGGCCACGCCAGCATACCCAGCCACGGCGTGACAAACGATGCTCCCTCCATCCCAACAAGAAGTGCGAACAACCGTGTGATTTCACCTGCATGCAGCAATGTTGGAAGAACGATAATCGAACCCCCATAAAGAACGCGCGTCCACCCAGGCGTGCCAGCCGCAGGATCACCGGAAAAATGGACCATCGAAATGATCAAGAACCCAATCAAAAACCCTTTAGGCTGCAAGATAAAAAAGCCCACGACCATTCCTGCAAGGAGAAGGTAAATCACCACAAAAATGAACCATCTGGCGGGCGTCTGAATCCCATAAATCTGGCGCGCAAAGAGGGTATCAAATGCCCCGTGCGGAACCCCAAGAATCAGGATGAGAGCGCCTACCACCACTAATTCAACCTGCGGATCAAATCGCACAGTCGCTGCTGCTGCAACCACCACCACTAATGCAAGCACACTAAAAACCACTCCCTGAATTCGCATCGCACTCATTTTACCCTCTTCCTTTCCTTGTATTGATAAAGGCATGGAAGAGCCCGGGAATCTCTCGAAGAAACAACCAAGTCGGCAGCGCAAACACAATGGCGGCAAAGTCAGTTGGTCCGGCTCGATCGCTCATGAAACGGATGATGTGACGTGGGTCGCGGTGGGCAAAGAGCGCGAGGAAAAGCTCAGGAGCCCGCCCCGGCTGGGCGCGCAGAACGCGAAGAAAAAGCGCATCCATCGCACGCATGATCCATGGATCGGCCGCATGCCCAAGTGGCTGTCCGCCCGCAACTAATGCCTTGGCGCACTCGTCCGCCCAACCCTGAATACGTTGAAAGGCATAGCCCGAGGCAGATCGCGCCCCCCCCGCAGCGACACCCACCCGCACATAGCTCAAATCCGACCTTCCAGCGCGAGCCCATTGCCCCATCGGTAACACACCGTGCTCCGACCGCAGCACCACGTGCGTTGACCCTTCCACCTGTCGGTGAATGTAAGCAGCAAGGTCCCCAGCGAGATCTTCTGGACCGAGCGGTTCAGGTGCGAAAACAGTGGCTTCGATCAATGCCCTGCGTGTCGAAAAGGGCAGCAAATACATAAAAGTAATCCGTCCGCTTTTGCTCAGCGAGAAATCCATCAGGCTCGCCACCCCTGGATTAAAGCATTCTGCATCACACTCAATTTCCTGCCCCGAAAACGACTGCCATAAGACCGCGTCGCCCCCTTCTGGCAATCTCTCAGGCCGCGTGTCAATAACCCACTTCGCAAAGTGAAACCCCTGGTTGGTCTCGACCCGCCAAAGCCCTCCTTCCTTCTGCGGTTCTGCTATCACTCGCTCATTCAGCGCAAGAGTGACACGTGGAGTTTTGGCGAGTCCACCCTTAGCATAGTTGTAAAAAGCCTCCGCTGGGATCATCGCATACGGATTGGCTTGGCAATCAACAGTGACTTTCTGCATGTCGTGAGCAATCACAACCGTCGACCACCGATGTGTAACAAGATGCCGCAATTTCGCAGAGTCATCATCCCAAAAACACCAAGTCCGATCATTCACGTACTTCGACCGAGCTTCAATAACTGTTGTGCTTGGGCAACTCGCACCATGCTCAGCAAGCCGTAATGCGAGACTCAGTCCCGCACAGCCACCCCCCAAGATCATGATGTCAGTCTCAGCTTCCATGCTTCTTTTCGATCCCCGGTAAACTACCCAACGCCGCATGCAGTCTGGGATCGTGCCCAGAGGGTTGCCGCCAAAACGCGATTTGCAATGGTGCACTCAACATTGCGCGTGCCGTAATCACCGCCTTCTCCCTGTCCGTAACCATGGCTCGCCCCTGCCAAAATGCGTGGTCCTTCATCCTTAGCCGTGTGCCTATCGCTCGATACACACGCGCGGCGACAAGAATACCAAAACGTGCACGGAGCGGCAAATACGACAACCCCATTTCCCCACTTACATAGTATTTGTCAGCTAGGTCCAACAATGCACCAACACATTCACGAACTCTGGACAAACGTTCTGCCGAGGGGAAGACTAACTCGTGCGGAGCCAATTCGCCCACCATGGACGCGGGCAGATAGCGTCGACCCGAAGTAGCATCCTCGGCCACATCACGACAAATATTGGTGAGCTGCATCGCGATACCAAGATCGATTGCATAGGCATGGGCAAGGGTGGAATGAACATCTAGCACCCCACACATCATCACACCAACCGTCCCAGCCACTCGATAGCAATAGCGGATGAGCGCTGGCTCGTCCGGAACACTAACCAAATCAAGGTCTGAGCGCACTCCTGCGATCAGTTGCAAAACGATCTCGGAAGGAATTCGACACTCCCTCATCAACTGCAATCCATCACATATTAGGGCGTCCGTAGCTGAACCTGTGACGACTGAAACGGCGGCTGCATCGAGCTTCTCCCTCGCACTTTCACCAGAAGCACTTTCATCCGCTATATCATCAAGGTAGCGGCAGAATCCATAAAGGCGCGTCGCTCTCGCTGCATGGGTTTTTCCAAGCAGTCGCCGCGCCCAGTGAAAACTCCGTCCCTTTGTGCTCAGTGCCACATCAGCAGCGACAACAGCTTCGGGCAAGTCGGTCAAAGGACTCATGGCGTCATCGCATCAGGAATGAGCGCATCGACAACTTTCGCCGAGCAAAGCACCCCGGGAAGTCCCGCTCCCGGATGTGTTCCCGCCCCAGTAAGATAAAGATTCTTGATACCCTCCGCCTGATTGTGAAAACGAAACCAGGCTGATTGCCGAAACAACGGGGCCACCGAAAAACCCGCCCCATGCACGCTCAAGTAATCGCCTCTGAAATCTTCCGGTGTCTTGAAAAAGTCAGCCGTTATGGTGTTTGCAAGGCCCGGCAATATCGTTCTGTCCAGCGCCGAGACAATGCGATCGCGCAGGCGCGGACCCTCAACTGTCCAATCAATAGATGCTTGAAGGTTAGGCACTGGACAAAGAACATAGAAACTGTCGCATCCTAGCGGAGCAAAACTTGGGTCGGTCGCAGTAGGTCGATGCAAGTAGAGCGAAAAATCCTCAGCGAGAACCTGGCGATGAAAGATATCGTCGAGCAGTTCACGGTATCGGGGCCCCATCCATATCGTGTGGTGCGCTACCTCTGGGTAAGTCCGCTGCGTTCCAAAATACAGCACAAACAGTCCCATTGAATAATGCGCAGCAGCCAGCTTCATCCGCGTCGAAGTAGCCTGGACAGCCGGCTTTATCATGTGTCGGTAAAGATGTGCGGCGTCGGCATTGGAAACAATGACATCTGCCGTCCTTGCACTGCCATCCACCAGTGTGACGCCCTTCGCGACCCCACCCTGCACGTCAATCGCATCAATTGTCACTCCCAATTCAATCTCGACGCCGTGCCTTTCCATCAGCAACCCAAGAGCCTGCGTTATCGCCCCTGTGCCACCCATAGCGAAGTGCACACCATGTTCTCGCTCAAGATAATGAATCAACCCGTAGATGCTCGTGGTATCGAACGGATTGCCGCCGACAAGTAAAGGCTGAATCGAAAAAGCCTGACGCAGCTTAGGATGCGAGAGATGCCGAGACACCATTCCCCAAACCGTTTCATAATTGCGCAGCCCGATCAATCGCGGGATTTGGCGCATCATCGTCATGAAGCGATTGAAAGGCAGCGCAGAAAGTTCGGTGAACCCAACATCAAAAATTCGCTTCGAGTGCGCCAACAAAGCACGGTAGCCATCCACGTCCTTAGGCTCAATTCGCTCAATTTCAGCAAGCGTTTCTTCGAGCGTGCCCCCATAATCAAAGTCGCTGCCATCATCGAAATGAAAGCGATACCAGGGCTTCAGCGGAACCAGTTTAACGTGATCAGAAAATCGTTCACCAAAAAGCGAAAACAATTCCTCAAACAGAAAAGGTGCCGTAATTACGGTTGGCCCCGCATCGTGACGGAATCCGCCAAACTCAAAAACCTGCGCTCGTCCACCTAGACTCTTACAG
>JARXAL010000132.1 GCA_029865835.1 Verrucomicrobiaceae bacterium | reverse complement strand
CTGTCAAAGTTGAGGACAGCCGCATCGGATACCGATGCTAGAGCAAATATGAAGACTGCGAAGAGGGATCTAAACATGATTTTCTAGGTTGTTAAGTTCTGACGTGTTCTGAGATTCGCGGACCTGGGGATTGTTCGATCTTTTTCTGACTGGCAATGTTAGGATTTCGACACATTTACTTTTCCGGTGCCTCCTCAATCCACGCCGATCAGCCTGAATTTGGAAGGTTCCGAGCGGATTTAGGCTGACTACGGAACAGGAACGAATGAAAATGACGGTCATTTTCGCCGTCTTGGCGACACAGGGGATCGCTAGTCGCACCCGTTTGCAGCCCACACAAAAGCATCAATGTGACCTTTTTGTCACAATAGTCCACCCCTTAATCCATACTCTACCTAAGTCCGCTTTTGTACTCATGCAACGAGACTGCCACACTGCACCTCTTGAAAACAGCTATCGGCGAACGCAACAGATAAGGGTCACTAAAACCCCCCGATCATGTTCCTCGCTATCTCAGAAACGCCGCATCCTAGTCTACTGACCTCCATTGGAGTATCCGCCATCCTTGCCACAGCGCTAGCCTGCTGGGCCTTCATCATGGCCCGCAATCCGACCCGCTGGCGCCGTTGGTGGATGACCCAGTTCGGCATGGCGGACCTTAACAGCAGCCGCGAATTGCGCCGCAAACAGGAACAATTCCTGGCCATCGGTTCTTCGATCATCTGCCTCCTAGCGTTTGCGCTCAGCCTGTCCTGCACCGCCTGGACCAAACTCACCATCGATGACATCCGGTCCAAAAGGGCCGCCAGCACGCAGTCTTCCTCCAAGTCCCCAAACGTGGCCATCGCAAGGCCCCAACCCGCCATCAAAAAGCCCGGGGCCACCTTCATTCCCTAGCCCGGAATACTCATCAACTTCGCTGCCGATAGGTTGGAATAACACGCCTTCGGCAATCATGGTCTTTCTCAACCAGCCGCTGAAACCGTTTCCACCCTCGCGCCAGGCTCAGCTTGTCCACGTGCACAGTCTGCGCCTCATCCGGGACCATTAGAGCATTTCAAGAAAAGAGGTGGCCGTTGATTTGGGAGCTCCGGAGGTGCAGATGGGCCGTTGGCAGCGCCGGGGCATATGAGCGCATACGTCCCAAGCTGACGACCACCCAGATCTGCCTCCGCCGCCCCAAAGAAGCGGCTACAAGTTTGCTTACCCCGGATTCCGAGGTTCAAGGTGCCAATGACGCTGCCAAGCTCGGCAGCTCAGTAAGGTGGTGCAAGCATCTTGCTTGCACCCCAACTCCCGCATTCCGAGCCACGAATCGCACCAAAACCCCGCCCCGCTGCGTGTCCCACAAAGAGCCACGTTCCAGCAAACAATGTCTCCAAGAAAGCACCCGTCACCGCTACGCATGCCACCACTCACCCCCCGGAATCCCCAATTCCTCCCAAACCACCCCAACCCTCCGCCTTCCCGCCAAAGTACCGTACCCGTCACCGCTCCGCGAACCGACTGAAGGAAGGTAGCCAGCCACAGGCTGCCCGAAGGGTGAAGCGCAGCGCAAGCAAACGCCCCTTCCCCCTCCGAATCCCATTCCCCCTTCCACCCAACTCCTCATCCATTTTTCTGCCCCCCCTTTTTTCTGCCAGTAACCCTAGAAACCGAAATGGAAAGGGATGAAGATGGCGTCGTGCTTGGTTCCACAAGGCTCTCCGGTTCGCAGCGGTTGCATCGATAAGATGATGCCACCCGAGAAGCGGAAAGCCTTGTGGGGCCAATGACGGCGGCAGATTCGCCCTCAGCCATTTCCGTTTTGAGGTTTATAGAATGGGCCGCCTCTCACTCACCATCCACCCCACTTCATCGAGGGGACACCGGAGCAACTACGCGGCGTATCCTTGGCGCTACCAATGAGCTACGGTTTGATAACCACCTGGATCTGCCGTTCGCCCACTAAACCGTATCCGCAATCAGCTCCAACTGTACCTTGAAAGCCGATAAAGCGTCGATCACCTTCTTGATCCCGCCAAGCGCAAATCAGCGAGGCGAAACCGGAGGGAGACCACCACCACCACCACCGCCACCACCAGGAGCACCGCCACCGCCACCGCCACCGCCACTGGTCACAGGCAAGCCACCAGCCCCAGCTCCACCCAACGAGTTCGGCGCAAACGGCCCGTTAAAACCCGCCCCTGGCATCTGTCCACCATTGACTTCCGAACCGGAGTCACCATCGACCCCCGAACTGGAGCCAACAGGGCCGCCACCAAAGTTCTTTTCATCAATCTCGATGGGTGACCCAATCAAATCCGCTCCACCCACGACGAACGCTGGCGGGTTAAAATCAGGCTCCCAGCGCAAGGCAACGTACTGCGCCGTCACCGCCTCACTGGGCCGACACTTAACGTAGCCCTTGCCTTCCCTGTCTTCGACTGAAGCAACTGGCTTCAAATCGTTAAACGCAGCTGGGTCAAAGGATCGCCGCCCCTTCCAGTCCTCTTTCTCAGGCAACTCAGAAAACACAAATACCTCGAATCTCACAGGTCGCGGTGAGTGAACTGACCCAAACTCATTCAAAACCTTCGCCCCCCCCAAGTCGTAGATCACGGTCCGGTACTTGTCATTCGATTCAGGAAACCAAAAGCTTCCATATCTCACCGAATCATCCGAGCCACTGCTCGGCGTCGGATCAATGTAAATGATGCGCGCTCCACTGACAGCAGTGGCTCGATTCGACACTTTGCCAACCAAGGGATTCGTCTGCCCCGAAGCCAGACTACCATAAACCTCAAAGTGCTTCATCCCCGATTCCCGCGCCATGTCATACTCCACCTTCACAAATTTCCCCTGAATGGACGCAAACGGAACCACAACTTGAATGTCAGCTGGGCTGAAAACAATCTGACCAAGAGCCGTCCACTTTTCATTGTCCACGCTCGAAGAAACAGCCACCCGCCCCTCGCCACCGGCATTGTAGAACGACACACGATCAATGATCGCCTGCCGACCCAAATTCACAACGGCAAAGCTCGCCCCCTTCGAGAGCGTTGCTTCTTCCGTCACCCGATCAGAAAGGAGGGAGCTAACCCGTCCAATACCCTCCGACGACTCAATTTTTGTCCCTTCAATCGACCCAATCGACAATTCCAATCCTCGTTGCGAACCCGGAGTGCGCTGCCACGCGCCAGAAGCCAGCGTGGAGAGCATCGCTACCAAAGCTGAAGAGAGAAGAATGCGTTTCATAGTAATTGAGGATTGCTTTCGACCCAATCGGCGGGCCGAACTATGGACAGATACCTTTCCACCCGTTTGAAAGAAAGCATCTTTCGGACAGGGTGTAAATACCTTTTTCCTTGCAGAATCGTCACCATTCAGGGTTTCCTGCCACACCTTCAACTCAACGAAAAGCCGAACTTGCCAACTCGTCCAGTCAACGCAACCTTCGCAGTCAACCCGGATCTCCCTGATCCTGCGTCCCCGTAGTTCAATGGATAGAACGAGGGTTTCCTAAACTCTAAATACAGGTTCGATTCCTGTCGGGGATACCAAAAGGATGCCACACGTTCACGAATCCTCCTTTTCATGATTCTAGCTATCCTGGTTTGTGTGGCTTTGTTGGCTTATTCTCTATTCGGCTACCTCTAATATCTTCGCCTCTCTCTTTCTCCGATCCATCGATCCTCCCATGTCCCTCACGCTCCGCCTCATCAACATGGACGAAGGCAGCCTGTTTTTCCTCCTGCTCACCGTGCTCACAGGTTGCCTCGCCCACGGCGCCAGCCTGACCCTCGCCTGGGCACGATCCGGCTTCTCCGGCCTTCAACACGCCAACAAACTCATCGCTGCCGTACACTTCCTCGGCGTCGCCGCCACCGCCTCCTTCGGCCTCCTCTCCGTCCACACCCTCAAAAAAGCCCGTTCATCCCCCTCCTGAAACGCTCTCGAGCAAAGAATTCATGGCGCAGGCAGCCGTTCCAGGCATACTGCCCGCAGCGTCCCTCATGGCCAAGCCCAAGCCCACCTTCCTCCTCTGCTTCGATTTCGATGGCACCCTCGTCCTGCCAGATGCCGACCCCATGTTCCACCCCGGCCTCGGCCAAATGATCAAGCAACTTCGCTCCCAAGGCGCCGCCTGGGTCGTCAACACCGGCCGCAGCCTCGGCCAAACCGTCCAGGGCCTCGCCCAATACGGCCTCTTCATGGAACCGGACTACCTCATCGTCCGCGAATGCGACGTCTATCGCCCGGGCCTCTTCAGCCGCTGGACCCACTTCGGCCCCTGGAACAAACAAGCCCGCCGCGCCCACGAACGCTTCGTCAAAGATCACTCCCACTTCTTCAACGCCACCCGCCGCTTCATCGAAGACAGTGGCCAGGCCGAACTCATCTCCGATGACGATGGCGACCTCGGCATCGTCGCCGCCAGCAACGAAGAAATGGACCGCATCTGCCTTTGGATCGACGAACACCAACGCGTCAATCCAGACATCGGCTACCAGCGCAACACCATCTACCTCCGCTTCTCCCACGCCCGCTACAGCAAAGGCACCGCCCTCGGCGAACTCTGCCGCCTCTTAAACCTCCGCGCCGAGCACGTCTTCGCTGCTGGCGACAACTTCAACGACCTCTCCATGCTGCACCCCGCCTTCGCCAGCAAAATAGCCTGCCCCAGCAATGCCCTCGACCCCATCAAACAAAACGTCCAAAGCCACGGCGGCTTCGTCGCTTCACGCCCCGCCAGCGAAGGCATGATGGAAGCCCTCGCCCACTTCTTCAGCGGCCCCAGACCCTAGCACGCTCGCCCCATGCGCCAGCTCCTCATCGACATCGGCAACGGCCGCACCAAACTCGGCCTCGCAGTCAACGGTCACATCACCGACCACCAAGACTGCGCCACCTCAGACATCACTCCAGACACCGTCACCCAACTCATCGCCCCCTGGCACTTCGATCAATCCGTCCTCTGCTCCGTCGTCCCGAACGCCGTTCCCGCCTTCCGCTCCGTCCTCGGCACCCAACTCATCGAACTCCGCCATGACACCCCCATGGGCATCGGCGTTCGTTACCCCAAACCCGAATCCATCGGCCCCGACCGCCTCGCCAACGCCGTCGCCCTCGCCCACCTCCACGGCGCCCCGGGCATCGTCATCGACTTCGGCACCGCCGTCACCTTCGACATCCTCTCCGCCGACAAACACTACATCGGCGGCGTCATCGCCCCCGGCCTCCGCCTCATGACCGACTACCTCCATGAGCGCACCGCCCTCCTTCCCCAAGTCACCCTCAGCGAGCCCACCCACGCCATCGGCCAATCCACCACCGAAGCCATCCTCGCCGGAGCCGCCATCGGTTATCGCGGCATGGTCCGCGGCATCCTCGAAGCCCTCCGTCACGAACTCCCCGCCGGCCCCGTCCACATCGTCGCCACCGGTGGCGACGCCTCCTGGATCGTCTCCGGCCTCGACCCTTCCATCATCGTCGACCCGGATTTGACCTTGCACGGTCTCCGTTTGGTAGGCAATCTCCATCCCCCTCATCACCATGCCTGAAACCTCATTCTCTTCTGTCGGCATCGACTTCGGCGGCACCTCCGTCAAACTCGGCGTCTGCCGTGCCGGCGAACTCATCTGCACCGACGAACCCATCCCCACCGCCGACTTCCACGGCCCTCATGCCCTCATCAACGAAATGGCCGCCCGGGTCGCCAAACTTCGCGTCACCTTCCCCGACATCGCCGCCATCGGCGTCGGCGTTCCCGGCCTCGTCGATTTCGACCGCGGCTTTGTCCACGAACTCACCAACGTCCCCGGCTGGAAACACGTCCCCTTAAAAACCCTCCTCTCAGACAAATCCGGCCTCCCCGTCGTCGTCGAAAATGACGCCAACGCCATGGCCTGGGCCGAATTCCGCTACGGCGCCGCTCGCGGCCTTCGCAATGTCGTCGCCCTCACCCTCGGCACCGGCATCGGCGGCGGCCTCATCCTCAATGGCCAAATGTACCGCGGCAGCCAGGACTCCGCCGGCGAAATCGGTCAGATGAGCATCGACTTCGACGGCGTCCCCGGCCACTACGGCAACCTCGGCGCCCTCGAAAAATACACCGGTAACCTCCAAATCGCCCAACACGCCGTCGAAGCCTACGCCCAAATCGGCGTCCACAAAGATCTCTCCGACTGCACCCCAAAAGCCATCGCCGAAGCCGCCGCTGCTGGTGACGAAATCGCCCGCGGCGTCTGGGGAGAAATCGCCGACTGGCTCGGCACCGCCCTCTCCTCCATCGCCTGGCTCCTCAACCCCGACGCCTTCGTCATCGGCGGCGGCGTCGCCCAAGCTGGCGACCTCATCTTCGATCCCCTCAAACGCAAAGTCCAATCCATGGTCTCCACCGTCGTCTGGGAACACCTCCAAATCGTCCCCGCACGCTTCAGCAACGAAGCCGGCATCATCGGCAACGCCGCCCTAGCCGACGAACTCATTCCTTCGTAAGGCGCCTACTTCTCAAACGCAAACTTCCCGCTGCCCGCAAACAAAAGCGTCAAATAGCCCGCCAGATAAAGAAAAGCCTTCTCGCCCCCCTGCTCCCCGCCAAACACACCCCCGTGCACCAGGAAAAACGCCACCGCCATGCAGATGGCCAGCGTCAGTGAAGCGAACCGGGTCAAAAAGCCCACAATCAGCAGCGCCGAACACCCCACCTCAGCAAACACCGTCAGCCCCAAACTGATCTGCGAACCCACCCCCAGCGGATCATTGAACCCCTTCGCTATCTTCCCAAACCCCTGCAGCTTCGGCCACCCGTGAAGCATCAACATCGACAGCCCAAGCGTCAAACGCAGCAGCAGTAAACCCAGGTCCGTTGAAAGCGGAATGAAAGAGAGGCGCAGGAATTTCATCAGCGCCCATCATGCCCCAAATCCCGCTGCACGCTAGTCAAAGCATTTTAACCTAGAAACGGGAATGGAAAGGGATGAAGATGGCGTCGTGCTTGGTTCCACAAGGCTTCCCGGTTCGCAGCGGTTGCATCGATAAGATGATGCCACCCGAGAAGCGGGATGCCTTGTGGGGCCAATGACGGCGGCAGATTC
>JARXAL010000261.1 GCA_029865835.1 Verrucomicrobiaceae bacterium | reverse complement strand
GCAACCGAGGAGACCGCAGAGGGCTAAGCCCTAGAAGTTCAGGAATGAGTGCAAAAACCGGTTGATTTGCCGGAGAAGAGTCGCATCATTCCGCCCCCCAAAACATCAAGCATTCCTATACTCATTTAAATTTATGGCCGTTGCAATCCGTCTCCGCCGCGAAGGTAGTCATGATCGTCCTGTGTTCCGTGTCGTCGCTGCGGACAGCCGTTTCCGTCGGGACGGTCGTTTCCTCGAAATCCTGGGTGTCTATGACCCGCATCAAGCCAAGGGTGGTTTGACCCTGAATGTGGACAAGGTCAAAGCTTGGATCGCCCAAGGTGCGAAGGCTTCTGAGACTGTGAAAAGTCTGGTGAAGCGCGCTGAAGCGAGCGCCAAGGCTTGAGATCAGAGATTTCTGGATCGCGAGAGTGATCTGAATTTGGGAAGCATTCGGGGAGACCTGGGTGCTTTTTTGTTTGTGGGCTTGGGCTCGTTTTGGAATCTGAGTTGGAACCGGACTCCGACATTGGAGGCACTCGATAGGCTTGAGCAACCAAGCCTCTGCGCCTCTCGAGCACCTCGAATGTCGGAATCTGAGTTGAAAGGTGAGGTTGCTTGGCCTATCTCCCGTGATCTATGGACGCACCTGAAGCTTTGTTGGAATTTCTTTCTTATGCGGTGGCACAATTGATTGAGCATCCGCAACAGGCCTCCATCGCGATCGGCCACAATGCGAATGGGGCGGTGGTTTATAAGGTGCAGTTGGCGCCGGATGATGTGCGGCGGGTGATTGGCAAGAATGGTCAGACAGTGAGTTCGATTCGATCCCTGATGGCGGTGGCAGCGGAGCGGCACGGGGTGAAGATTTCGCTGAAAGTGGGTGCGGCGCAGGATTGGGAGAAGGAGGAGACGCCGGAGCAGGAGCAGGAACGGGAAGCGAGGGAGGCGGTGGCGGGGGAAGAGGGGTGAGGGAGGGGGAGAGTGGAGAGTGGAGAGTGGAGAGTGGGGAGGGGGGAGTGGTGGACTTTAGGGGGTTGGGAGGTTTTTCTTGATGTGGGTGAGGAGGTTTTTGCAGCCGTCTTCGAGGAGGTTGAGGACGTGTTCGAAGCCTTCGGGGCCGCCGTAGTAGGGGTCGGGGACTTCGGTGTCTGGGTGATCGGTGCAGAACTCGCAGAAGAGGCGGATTTTTTGTTTGTGGAGTCCCTCGGGATCGAAGGTGCGAAGGTCATGGAGGTTTTGATGGTCCATGACGAGGGCAAGATCGAAGGTTTGCAGGTCGGAGGGATGGACTTGGCGGGCGCGGCTGGTGAGAGGGGTGTTGCGGAGGGCAGCGGCGGCGGTCATGCGTTGGTCGGGGAGTTTGCCGGTGTGCCAACCGGCGGTGCCGGCGGAGTCGATGAGGATTTGGTCGGTGAGATGGGCATCGGCGACGAGTTTGCGCATGACGCCTTCCGCGGCGGGAGAGCGGCAGATGTTGCCGAGGCAGATGAAGAGGAGGCGGAAGGGAGTGGCCATGTGGGGGAAATGGGTTACCAACTCCAACCGAGGCCGAGGGTGGGGCCTAGGGAGTCGAGGCCGGGGTTGATGTCATTTTGGCCACCGTTGGAGATGTGTTGGAAGCGCGCGCCGAGGGAAGCGGAGAGGTGGGGGGTGATTTGCCAGGTGAGGCCGGTGTGAATGAACCAGGTGAGGTTGAAGTCCTGGCCTTGAGCGCCGGGGAGGGTTTGACCTTGGGAGTCCATCCAACCGATGCCGCCGCCGGCGCTGAAGAAGGTGGAGAGGGTGCGTGAGGCGTTCCAGCATTCGAGTGAGGGGGCGAATGTGACACCTATGAAGTAGGATTCTGGGCCTTGGATGACGGGGGTGATTTCGAGTGAGGCGCGGGAGCGGATGACCCAGGTGTGGGAGCCGGTTTGGAGGTGCCAATGGGCTGGGGTTTTGAGGGTGAGGAGTTGAGGGAGGAGCTGGTAGTCGAGTGGGGAGGCATTGCTGCCGATGCTCCAAAGGGCGCCGGTGTGGAGTTCGGTGGTCCAGGTGTTTTCGGGCGATGACGTGGGTGCTGGTTGGTCCAGGGGCGCACCGGCGGAAGCGATGGAGGTGGCGATCCAGAGGGCGAACAGCAGGAGGCGGGTGATGCGTGTGGCCATGGGGAGGTCGATTTATTGGGCTGACGCAAAGAGATCGCGTTCCTGAGGGAACATGACGGAGTCTGCGGGGATGGCGATGAGGGCGCGGCGGGCGCGGTCGGAGTCGCCAGCGGCGCGGGTGATGGCGGCGAAGACGGTGCGGTGGCCTGGGGGGAGTTTTTCGGGATCGAGGCTTTTGAGGAGTTGGAGGGCGAGGTCGATATCGCGGAGGCGCCAGTGGGCCATGGCGGCGAGGAGTTGGGTGGTGGGATCGGTGGGGCGTTGTTTGAAGAGAGCGGTTGCGTGGAGCAGGGAGGTTTCGATTTGCTGGCCGACGAGAAGGCGGACGTAGACGAGGTTTTCCTGGTAGTCCTGGTTGTCCGGCCATTGGCGGGAGGCGTCCTGGAGGGCGGCGAGATGACCGACGGTATTGCCGCTGAGGTGGGTGGCGCGCAGGAGGCCTTCGAGACCGGGAATGAAGGCGCGGCGTGAGCGCATAGCGAAGGCGTAAGCGGGTTCGGAGAGGTCGGGCATGCCGCGGAGTTCGCCGTATTTGCCGATGGAGAGAAGCATTTCGATGCGGCCTTCATTTTGAGCATGGAGGGTGGCGGTTTCCATTTTAGCCCGAAGGTCTTTGAGCGGTTGCTGAGTGACGAAGGCGAGGTGCAACTGGTAGAAGGCGGAGGTGGAGCGGGTGAGGAGGCTGTTGACGCGGGGGTCATTGACGAGGCGGCGGAGGTCGTCGAAGCGATTGAGGGCGGTCAGGGAGGTGAGGTAGTTTTCGAGGAGGGGTTGGAAACTGATGACGTCTTGTTCTTCGACCAGAGAGAGGACTTGCTGGTATTCGTTGATGTCAACCAGCCAGCGAGTGACGGGAAGGAGGTCCTCGCGTTTGGACTCGCGAAACTCGAGCACGGCTTCTGACAGGATGGATAGGCGTTGATCGGGCCGGAACTGGAGACGAAAGCGGTAGGCTTGTACCTTTTGTTCGTTGGTGGAGCGGGGGTGATTTTTGAGGCGCTCGATGAGGCGGGGGTAGTCTTCCGGGGGGACATCGGGGAAGTGGCTGAGGGTGTCGAGGGCCTCGAGACTGACTGAGTCTTCGCCTTCAGCGAGGTGCCAGAGGAGGGCGAGGGCTTCGCCTGTCTCGGTGGGGATTCCCGAGTCGATTTCAAGATGGGCTAAACGGAGAATGCTCTCACGGTCTTCGGGGTGGGTTGAGGTGTAGGTTTTGAGTTTGGAGAGGAGGCTGCCGAGGAAGGAGCCGTCGCCATAGACTTCCTGGGCAAGACGGATGGTGTCGTCTTGCGGAGCGTTGCGGGCCATCCAGTCGTTGAGGGTTTGGCGGGCTTCTTTGTCGCGGTCGGCATTCAGGAGTGCGCGAATGCGATTTTGTTCATCTTCCGGGGTGAGGGCGCCGAGGTGGCTGAGTTTGTCCCAAAAGTAGAGTGCCTCGTTTTTTTTCATGCGAGTGAAGAACTCGGCATTGAGGCGGATGGCGGCGATGTTTTCGGGTGAGAGGGTGTAGGCTTCCTGGGCGGCCATGATGGCGGGGAGGAGTTCACCTTCGTCCACGAGGGAACGGGCGTCGGCGATGAGTTGGTTGGCGCGCCAGTCCTGCCAGGCGTTGTAGAGGGGGCGGGCGTAGAGGATGGCGAGGGTGCAGAGGAGGACCGAAGCGGTGGTGACGATTGTGATGCCGACGAGGTGGGAGGTATGGGACTGTCGGTCGCGGGAGGCTTGAGTGGAGGGTGCGAGCCAGCGCCAAGCTGCGACGAAAGGGCGCCAGAGAATGAAGGGAGCCTTGGGGGAATTGGGATGATTTGAGGGATCTGGCGGCATGCTTGGGGCACTGACTGCAAGACTGAAGTGGGAGAGCGTTAAGGTAGATCAACGAAACGGTCCGTCACGTTGAAATTTTTACGGGAATACCTCTGCGGAGACGATTGGTAAAAGTGAGGGGTGGGGTGAGTTTCTTGTTTGCCCCGGCCCGGGACTGGCTAACAGTCAGGGAGATGAACGAAGCTTCAGAATTGGCAGCGGCCCCGAGTCAGCACCGGATTGAACCGGCGACGCTGGAGGACATGCCTCAGTTGGTGGAACTGCTGAGTGCTCTGTTTTCCTTGGAGGAGGACTTTGTGCCGGATCCGAAGAAGCAGGAGCAGGGGGTGAGGTTGATTTTGGAGCAGCCGAGTCGCGGGCGGATTTTTGTGCTGCGGACGGACCACATGGCGGTGGGGATGGCGAACCTGTTGTTTACGATTTCGACGGCGGAAGGCGGGTTGGTGGTGCTGCTGGAGGATGTGATTGTGCATCCGGAGCATCGGGGGCAGGGTTATGGGGGGCAATTGCTGGATTATGTGATTCAGTTTGCGAGGGAGAAGGGCTTCAAGCGGATCACGCTTTTGACGGACCGGATCAGCGCGGAGAGCCAGAGTTTCTTCCAAAAGCATGGGTTTAAGTTTTCGAGCATGATTCCGATGCGGCTGGTTTACCCTGAGAATTCGTAATGATTGACGATGGTGGCGGATCTCACAGGTAACATTGTTTTGGGTTTGGCGGCTGTTTCCGGGGCGTCGGGATCGCCTGGGGCGTATGGGCGGTGGATTCAGGAGAGCGGTGCAGGGGAGTGGTTTGTGCTGGCGCATTTGGGGTTCTTTTTTTTGCTGTTGGCGTGTTTTGGATGGGCGGCTTGGGGGATTTGGAGGCGGACGACGAGGCCGGAGCCGCATGTGCAGTTGTTGATGGAACTGGCTGAGGGGGAGCAGGGTGGGGAGGCTCAAGTGACTGGAAAAAATCAGGGTGAGGTGAGTCCTTGGGAGCGGTCGTCGGATTGGTGGAAGAAATAGGAGTCGTGAAGGGCGAATCTGGGGTTGCAAAGGCGGGGTGAGTGAGGATTGAATTGGGGGATGGCGAATTACCTGGGCAATAAAGTGGGAGTGGGGCTGGCGATTGCTGGCGTGGTTGGCATTGCAGCGGCGGCAGGGTGGATGTTGGCGACTTTGGGAGGTGGTGGGGCCAAGGTGGTGCCGATTGAAAAGGAGGTGGTGGAGGCGAAAGCTGATCCGAAGGTGAAGGCGGCGCCGCATCCGTTGGAGCATTTGTTTGGGAAGGATCCGGTGGGGTATTATCGGGAAGGGAAGAGCGCGAAGGAGCGGATGGATGCGATCAGCAACTTCATGGCGCTTGGGGATGACAACAATTACGCGATGCTGAAGGCGGCGCTGGATGATGTGGACAAGGAGATTCGGATGTTTGCGGTGGAGTCGGCGACGTCACTGGAGGTGGCGCATGCGGTGGATGTTTGGAAGAAGTCGGCGACGAGCACGGATCCGGATGTGCGGGAGATGACGTGGAGTTTGAGTGCGACCTACCCGATGGAGAGTCGGGCGGCGATTTGCCGGGAGTCGATGACGAAGGGGCCGAAGGAAGCGGTGACGGAGGCGATCAATGAGATGACCGTTACGCCGGAGCGGCCTTTGTTTGAGATGATGCTGACGATGGGGGACGCGCTGCCGGCGGATCGGGCGCCTGAGGTATTGAAGGCGATTCAGGAGTGGCTTGTGCCGGGAGGAGGTCAGGTGCCGGTGTTTAAGTCGATTCCAGAGGCGGTGAAGTTTTGGGAGGCGCAGCATCAGAACTACGATGAGTACATGCTGCGGGTGGATCAGTGAGAGCGTGCGTTATTCGACTTTGAGTTGGCCGTTCATGATCATCCAGTGGCCGGGGAAGGTGCAGAGGTAGGGGTAGGTGCCGGGTTGATCTGGGGCGGTGAAGTGGATGGTGGAGGAGGCGTTGGGGTTGGTCATGTCGGTGTAGAACAGGACGTCCGGGGAATCGGGCACGTAGTGTTTGGCGAGGCCGTTGGGGTCGGTGATCATGAGGTTGCAGAGGGCACCGAGTTTTTCTAGGGAGCCGGGTTTGGCGAGGAGCCAGTTGTGGGGGACGACGTCGGGATTGGAGAAGGTGAGGGAGAGTTTCTCGCCGGGCTTGGCGGAGAGTTGTTTTTGGACGTATTGGAGGCCGAGGGCGGCTTCGATGGTGAGTTTGCGACCGCCGTTGTTTTGGGCCCAGGGGTTGGGTTTTGAGGGAGTGGGAGCGGTAACGGTGGTCTGTGCGGCGGGACTGGTTTTGGCGATCCGGGTGTAGGTGGGGAAGTCGGTGTAGGGCTCAGCGAGGGCGTGGGCGGTGAGGAAGAGGTCGTGGCCGGTGGGGAGGTGGAGATGGATCTGGCTGGCGGGAGTGAGTTGGGGGATTTCGAGGAAGAGGGTCCTGCCAGCGTCGAGGATTTGGAGGCTGCGGATTTCGAGGGGGTCGTGACCGGGGGTGTCGGGGTATTTGAGGGAGTATTCGGGGGAGCCGTAGGCGGCGCTGTAGCGGTAGTTCCAGCATTGGGCGAAGGCGGAGGCGGCGGTAGCGTTTTTGACGGGTTGGTTGAAGCGGACGAGGACGCCGTTGTCGCGGGCTTCGAAACCGATGGGGACGGGTTTGTCACCGCCGGTGAAGCGGATGCGTTGGAAGCAGCCGTCTTTGGGAGTGTAGGAGCCCCAGCCTTGCATGCCGTTGACGTAGAGGTGGCCGTCGTTGGGATTGAAGCGGGCGCATTGGGGGCCGGAGTCGAAGTTGCCGGAGATTCGGGTGGCGGCGGCCTGCCAGCGGTTTTGGACTTTTTGGCGCATGACGAGCCAGGCGCTGCCGCCGCCGGAGGAGAGATGGATCAGATTGCCATCGCCTTGGAGTGATGCCCATTTGTCACTGGTGATGAAGGTTTGGCTGCTGGCGGAGTTGTCTTCGCCGCGTGGGAGGTACATGAGGACGGGTTCGGGAGGCTGGCCGTTTTTGGGGCCGCCTGCGCCGAAGTGGGCGCCTTCGTTTTGGCCGAGTTCGATTTGGCAGATGGAGGTGGCGGGGGTCCAGTCGCCCTCTTGCACGCTGGTGGTGATGAAGCGGCCATCGGGTGAGAGGCCGAGGCCGTTGGGGTTGCGGAAGCCGGTGGCGAGGACTTCGAGGTTGGCGGATGCGGGCAAGCTAGAAGCTTGCCCCAGTTTGACGCGGCACACGCCTTGATTGCCGGAGGCGAAGTAGAAGTGGCCTTGGGCATCGGTTTCGAGGCCGACGATGAAGTCGTGACCGCCGGGGGAGGTGGTCATGATGTTGGTGACGCATTCGTAGAAGTCGGCTTCGTCGTCGCCATTGAGGTCGTGGAGGCGGGTGATTTGATCGCGACCGAGGACGTGGATTTGATTGTTGATAATCTTGAGGCCGAGGGGTTGATGGAGGCCGGTGGCGAAGCGTTTCCAGCGGAGCTTGGAGAGGGAATCGTCGATGCCTTTGACTAGCCAGATTTCGCCGGTCATGGTGGCGATGGCGGCGGTATCACCGGTGAAAAAGTCGTGGGCGGTGATGAAGAAGAGGGTGCCGTGGGGGTTGTCGAAGGGGAGGGTGAGACGGTCGGTGGCGAAGGGGGTTTGGATGCCGAGTTCGCCTTTGGTTTCGATCCATTGGGGCCACTGGGCAGGGGCGGGAGGAGGGAGGGTGGTCTCGCTAGTGATGATGGAGACTTCTTTGCCTCGACGGAAGAAGCCACGGTAGGTGCCGGGGAGTTTTTTTTCTTCTTTGGAGGTGACTTTTCCATCCATGGGAGCGCCGGCCATGAAGCCGTGGCGGGCGTCGTTCAGTTTGATGAAGCCTCCGGACCATTCGAGGCGCCAGGCCATGCGTTCGGGATCGAAGACGGCGGCTTTGTCCTCGAAGCGGACGCAGACGGCTTTGGGGATGGTGAGGCCGGCGCCTTTGAAGGCACCGCTGAAGACGGTGCCGAGATCGCTGGTGGCCCAGCGGCCGTCTTTCCAGGTCACTTGGTCGTTTTGATTGCCCCAGTGGCCTTGCTGGCCGCCATCCATGCCGGGGAAGGCGGGGATGAGTTCGGGCGGTGTTTGATTCATGAACTGCAAGGCCTGCTTGCCGTAGTAGTCGAAGACGCGCTCGCGGTTGACGAATTCCTGCCAGTGGATGTTGTCGTCTGGGTTGAGGGGTTTGAGGTCGGGTTTGAATGCGGCGGGTTTGGGTGCCGGGGGAGGGAGGTTGGCGGCGAGGTTGTCGAAGTCCCAGAGCCCTAGGGTGTTGTCCATGCGCAGGCGTGGGAAATCGCCTTTGCGGGGTTTCATGACGCCGCGTGAGATGCGGGCGTCGTCGATGAGGCCGTAGCAGCCGAGGGTGCCTTCGACCAGGCGACCGAAGGCGAGGCCTCCGGTTTGTGCGGAGCCTGTGAGGGGTTGGACGGGCTTCTCGAGAACTTGTTTGCCGTCGATCCAGAGGGTGACGTTTTTTTCATCGATGCTGGCGAGCAGGTTGTGCCATTGGCCGTCGCAGACATCGACTTTGGAGTCGAAGTCGCCGCCGCGTCCGGGCAGGTAGAGAGCGAGGGTGCCGCGTTTCGCGTGGGTGTAGAGTTCCCAGTGGGTGGCTGAGGATTTGGCGTCGGAGGCAATGAGGATGTTGTAGCGATCCTTGTCGGTGAGTTTGGCTCGGCACTCGATGGTGAGTGGGAGTGAGCGGTAGGGTTCGTTGTCGAGTTCGAAGTAGCTGCCTTTCAAGGCGTCACCGAAGTCTTTGTTTAGGGACGGCATACCTTGGCCAGTGATCTCAATCTTTTTTCGGATGGGAGGTGCAACTGCGGTGGGTTGATCCTTCCAGGTGCGATACTTCGGCTTTGGGCCGGGTGGGGTATCATCGAGTTGGGGGAGTAGCCATTGCAAGCCGTCGAGGTTGTCGAGGAGGCGGTCTTCGGCGTTTTCGTTGGTGTGGTTGAGGATGCCGATGGGGCCGCTGTAGCCGCTGGCGCGGATTTGGCGCAGGACCTTCACGTCTTGGGTGCCGACGCCGAGCGGGAGGATTTTGCGGCCTTTGGTGTCGCCCGCGATGTCCATGCCATTGAGGTTGAGGCAGAGGAGATGCGGCTTCATGGCCTCGATGGCTTTGGGAAGGCGGTCGAGGTGGCTGTGGCCGTGGTGGAGGTTGTAGATGATGCCGATGTTGTCGGTGCCGTGGTTCTTTTTGAGATAGTCGCAGACGGCGACCATGTTCTCCGGCTCGCCGCCCCAGCCGCCGTGGTTGTAGATGCCGACTTGGCTGCCGATGGCCTTCGCTTTGGCCAAAATGGGCAGCAGACCTTCTGCGGCGGATTTGACCTGAGCTTCCTGCGTTTCGCCCGTGCCCTTCATCATGATCCAGAGCTGCGGATGCAGTTGATATTTCTCAAACAACCGGAACGCCTCGTCATGCGCCCCCCAGAAGGCAAAAAACTCGATGCCATGCTTTTGGTAGGCGATGATCTCCCGCTCGAACTCCGCCACATGCTCCTGCCGCCAGTCGTAGGCGACTTTTTTGATGCCCATCTTCGCGACCATCTCGGCACGGGCTTCGGGGCCACGCTTCGCCGCGTCAAAGGGCACGATGCACCACGCGGCAAGGTTTTGTTTATCGAAGAGGTCAGCGGCGGAGAGTTGGCCCACGGAATACGCGGAGATAATAAGAAGGCAGAGGTGTCGGAGAATGGCGTTGGTGGTCATAAAAGTGAGTTTTTAGAGTGTTTCGTGTGATGCGTAGGCCATCAAGTCATTCATTGCCTCAGCAGACGGAGGGATTGGATCTCGATTCCCGGTGCGACGGTGATCTGGAGTCTTTGCAAGCCGCCGGAAACTCTGAGCGTGCCGAGCTTCAGTGGCAAAAAGATCTTGTCTGGCACCTCCCAGCGCGGCACGAGATCGCGGCGCGGGATTTCTGGCGGATTGTGTGCGGCGGTGAGGGTGGTTTCGATGACCTGCTCGCCGGCTGTGACTTTGATTTTTCCTCCCGGCTCTTGGGCGGTGTGTAGCGCAGTGACTTCATACGTTCCGGCCGCCGGCGCTTCGAGATTCCAAGTGATGGTGGAAGTGTGTGTGGGAAACACGGCCCAGTCGTTGTCCCAGCCCTGCCCGAAGAACTTCGCCCCGCCTTCGAGTGTGGCGAAAGAGACGAGCAACTCGGTTGCTTCGCCGAGCGTGATGGGAAAGCGCTGCACTTTGCCCTGCGTGGAGGCGATGGCGTCGGCGAACCAAGCGTCGTAGGCCTTGGAAAGTGTCGCGGCGATCTCCGGCTGCTGCGCGGCGAGGTTGTTTTTTTCGTTGGGATCGTTCCGCAGGTCGAAGAGCATCTCCTGCTTGTTGTCATGCACCCAGCGGTGGGTGTCGCTGCGCACGGTGCCGGGATACTTCGGGATGGGGGTGCTGTCCTTGCCGCCGCGACCGCTGACCTCGAAGAACAGTCGCTCAGGCCAGGTGACCTTCTCGCCCTTCAGCAGCGGCGCGAGGCTCACGCCATCGAGCGGTGGCGTTGCAGGCAAGGGCACGCCGACGAGCTCGAGCAGCGTTGGCAGCACATCGACATGCTGGGCCATCTGGGACACACGCTTGCCTGCCTCGAGTTTTCCAGGCCAGCGGATGAAGCAGGGCACGCGCTGTCCGCCCTCAAAGAGGCTGCCTTTGCCACCGCGCATGCCGCCATTGAAACGCGGCGTGTTCGGGCCGTTGTCGGTGGCGAACATCACGAGGGTGTTTTCGGCGAGTCCGAGCGAATCGAGCTTCAAGAGTATCCGGCCCACGTTGGCATCGAGATTCTCGATCATTGCGTAAACGGCGGCGGTCTTCGGCTCGAAGCCTAGCTTGGTGTATTTCGCGAACAAGTCGTCCGGTGCCTGCATGGGCGAGTGACAGGCATTGAAAGGCACATAACAAAAAAACGGCTGCGCTCGATGTTCCTCGATGAAGCCCATCGCCGCATCCGCGAGCATGTCCGTGATGAAACCCTTTCGCGCTGCCGTGACGCCATTGTGCTCCAGCTCGGGATCGAAGTAGTTCGAGAAGAAGCCGCCCACGAAGCCAAAAAACTCATCAAAGCCCTGACCGCGTGCCGTGGTGGGATGATTCGCGCCGTTGTGCCATTTGCCGAAACAGCCGCTCAGATAGCCCGCCGGTTTCAGCGCCTCTGCGAGCGTCACTTCTTCACCATGCAGGGTCTCGAGACCCGAGGTCGTATTCAGCACTCGGAGACGGAAATGATGGCGTCCGGTGAGCAATGATGAGCGTGTCGGCGAACAAATCGGGCTGACGTGAAAATGCTCCAGCTCCACGCTTTGGCTTTGGAGCTTGTCGAGCGCAGGCGTGTCGAGCTTTTCGTTGCCATGACAACGCAAATCACCCCAGCCCATGTCATCGGCGAGGATGAGAAGGATGTTGGGCTTCTGCGCGGGCGCGGCTTGTGCCCCAGCGAGTATGGCTAGGAAGAAAATGAGACGAGTGAGAACGTGCATCATCGGGTCACTGGGGTTTCGATTCAACGGAGCCGAGTGGCGGCGAAGTCAGCAAAGGCTCGCAGCACTGACTCCGGTCGGTCGCGATGCAGGTTGTGACCGCAGCTGGGGAAACGAACATGCTGGCAGTCTGAAACGATGGACTTGAGGCTCTCAGCATCGGCGTCGGTGAGCGCACCACCTGCGGATGGATCGGCCTGGAGCAGTAAGGTGGGACAACGGAGGCCGGAAAGCAGGGAAGGAAAATCGTAGCCATCAAGCCAACGGCCTTCGATGACGGGCGTGAGGACTTCGGGGTCGAGTTGGCTGAGGCATTGCGCACTCCATGCCAGAGAGGCGCGGTCGCGCAATTCGCCGAGGCGTTTGAAGCCGCCGCCGCTGGCTGGGAGGCGGATGTCTGCGAGGGCGTCGGTGATTTCTTCCACGCTGCCGCGCTTTCGTGCGGCCTCTCTCATGCCAGTGAACTGCGCCTGCCAGGCACTGCCTGCGATGCGGTTTCCCATGGTGTGAAAGGGCGGGTCTTCGAGAATGATGCCGCGCACCCGATCCGGCAGCTCCGCTGCGACCGCAGCGGCCACCATGGCTCCCAAAGAATGCCCGAAGATGACGACGGGGGCGGCGGTTTCCTCCTGCACAAAGCGCACGACATCCGCGACGTAGTCGGTGACAAGATAGCTCTCAGCTCGCGGCGAAGTCCCGTGACCGCGTTGGTCGAGGGAGATGATGGTCCAATCTTCTGCGAGGGCCGGTAGCAGCGGTTCCCAATCGGCTCCGCAACGCGTGACGCCATGGAGCATCAACAAGACAGGGCCGGCACCGCTGGTGGTGTGGCGCAGGCGGATCGTTGGTGAAGCTGGATTCATGCGGTGTCGATGGTTATGCCTAAATTCCGAAAGGGCGGCCCACGGAATGCACTGAATACACAGAACGCGAAGGTATTGTTGGAAGTTCCGATATCACTTGATGGGTGATGGCTAACAGAATCTTTAACACCATATTTTCCGTGAAACTCCGTGCGTTCCGTGGGCATTCATTCTCCGTCAAGGTTAAGCGGACGTGGCGTCGAGGCTGGTGCGCCAGTCGTTCCAGCCTGCGTCCACCGATGACGGGGCGGCGTGCCATTCCGGCATCGGCTCGCCGGTCGCGGGATCACGGTCGGGAATGGGCAGCATCATGATGCGTTTGCAGGCGCGCTTGTAGTCTTCATCGCTGAGGTAGGCTTCCTCAATGTCGTCCCAATCGCGTCCGCCCGGGTAGCCACCACACACATGAAGATCATCCGACTGGGCGACCATCTCGTGACTGACTCCGGCGGGGATGACGATCACGTCGCCGGTGTTGATCCGCAAACGTGTCCAGCCGCTTTCCCCGACCGACAAATGAAGCTCCATCCAGCCTTTGGCACAGCCGAGACACTCATGGGACGTGGAGTGGAAGTGCGCGTAGGGGTAAACGCCGGGGTAATCCCAGTTGTTGGACCAACCGTTGGAACGGAACCGGGATTTGATCGCCTCGGCTCCACCACCTGGGATGGTGTTGCGATGCACGAGGAGGGGGAATCGGTTGTTGGGGATTTTGCCTTGGGGTTTGGATGAATAGACCTCGGTTGACATGACGACTGCTGTTTTGGGTTGGAGTTCTCGGATCGGATTCTTGGTGAAAAAGTGGCATCACTCGGCTGCGGCACCATACGTCACGTCTTCACCACCATAACGACGGACGCGCAGGTTGCATTGCTCTGCATGGCCCACGAATCCCTCCAGCATGCACAAACGAGAGCCATATTTGCCAATCAAAGTCGCGGCTTCATCGATGAGGATCTTTTGGTAGGTGTGCGTTTTCAGGAACTTGCCCACCCAGAGGCCGCCGGTGTAGCGCCCAGCCTTTCGCGTCGGCAGGGTGTGGTTGGTGCCGATGACCTTGTCACCATTGGCCACATGGGTTCGCGGACCCAGGAACAAGGCTCCGTAACAGGTCATGTTTTCCAGGAACCAATCGTCGCGGTCGGTCATGACCTGCACGTGCTCAGAGGCGATCTCGTTGGCCATGGTGAGCATCTCATCATAGGTGTCGCAAAGGATCACGGCACCATAATCCCGCCACGAGGCGCGTGCGGTTTCCGCCGTGGGCAGGATGTCGAGAAGACGATCCATTTCCGCGAGGGTCGCGTGCGCGAGTTGGGATGAGTTTGTCAGCAGGACAGCGGGTGAGTTGTAACCATGCTCCGCCTGCCCGAGTAGATCCGTCGCGCAAAGCTCGGCATCGACGGTGTCGTCCGCGATCACCATCGTCTCGGTGGGGCCAGCCAGGAGGTCGATGCCCACGCGGCCGAAGAGTTGGCGTTTGGCCTCGGCCACGAAGGCGTTCCCAGGACCCACAATCATGTCCACCGGGGCCATCGTCGCTGTTCCCAAGGCCATGGCACCGATGGCCTGCATGCCGCCGAGGACATAGATTTCGTGGGCGCCGCCCAGGTGCATGGCTGCGACAATAGCGGGATGGGGAGCGCCTTTTTGAGGTGGAGCCGCTGCGACGATGCGCGGCACGCCAGCGACGGAGGCAGTCAGGACGGACATGTGGGCCGAAGCCACCATCGGGAATTTGCCGCCCGGCACATAACAACCGACGGACTGAACGGGAATGTGCTTGTGGCCGAGGATGACGCCGGGGAGCGTTTCGATCTCGAGATCGGTCATGGTGGCACGCTGGGCTTCCGCAAAACGACGGATCTGCGCTTGGGCGAATCGAATATCAGCAAGGTCGCGGGCGGAGACTTTGGCCATCGCTGCTTCGATTTCAGCCGGGCTGAGCTTAAAGCTGGGCGGGTCGTAGCGGTCGAACTTAACGGACAGTTCACGCACGGCTTCATCGCCTCGCGCGGCGATGTCCGCCAAGGTGCTTTCGACAATGCCGCGCACTTTGGTGTCGTCTTCGGCGCGTTCGACTTCGGGCTTGCCGGATTTCAGATAGGTGATGGCCATGGGGTAGGAGGGGGCGGTGGCTTCGTGGATTATTGTTACGCTGGATTGACTTTCATTTTACCACCGCGTGTTGGAGATCGCTTGGATTCAAACGGCGGATTTGTGAATGAATGCGCCAAAAGATTGCCAACCGGATCGGGATGAAGCGTACTGGAAGGCGATGCCCAAAACGCTGCCACCGCCTGTCGATTTTCTCGCCCAACTCGCGCCAGGGTATGAACTGCGCCTCTTCGATGCGTATGCGGACACGCGTTTCTTCATCAAGGACGCGCAGGGCATTTACCGCTATGCCAGCCGGATCATGCATCTCGCGCACGGATTCGCTGATCCGAAGGGCGTTCTCGGTCGCACCGATCATGATTTTATCCCGGCCTACCTTGCCGACCATTACACGCGCGACGATCAAAGGGTGCTCGCTGGAGAGGAAATCTGGGGTCGTGTGGAGATGGTGATGCGCCATCCCGCCAGTCCCGATTGGTATGTCACGTCGAAGATTCCGTTGCGTGGCAAGGATGGCCGCGTGGTTGGGCTTGCGGGCATCTCCCGAGATCTGCAAAAGGCCGCCAGCATCGCCTCACCCTTCGTGCAATTTACTCCGGTGCTGGAGCACATCCGTGATCACTTCGCCTCGCCCGTGGCGGTGGAGGATCTAGCCCGCTTTGCGGGCATGTCCGTCCGTGGTTTTCAGCGGCACTTCAAGAAAGCTTTTCAGCTCACACCCTCTGCCTACCTCCGCCAGTTTCGCATCGGCAAAGTCTGCCAACTTTTGGTCGAGACCGATGAGACCATCACCACGATCGCCCTCGAGAGCGGATTCAGCGATCACAGTCACATGAGCCGAGAATTCACCCGAGCCATGAGCACCACGCCAGGCGCTTATCGGAAGCGATACAGCGGTGATTGATCCGTGTTCCGCGTCTATTCATTCGCATAGCTCTGCCACTGTGCTTCGAGCCACTTGGGTTCCGTTTGCCATCAAACACCAGCAGACGGTATTTGGAGACAAACGGTTTGCCAGGTTCGATTGCCCAGTCTTCGTTTTGGGAGGGGGCGATGCAGAGTTGGGGATTTTTGGTGTTGAGGCGGAGGGGTTGGGGGAAGCGGAAGTTGGAGAGTGAATGAGGTTGACCATGCCGGAGTGCCTGTAGGTGCCAGACGCACACCGTCTTCCATCCTGAGTTCAAACGGTGTAGCCATGCGTGAGCGCGAATTTCATTTCTTGATCAGTTCTTCGATTTTAGCCTGCATGGCCTTTGCCCATGCCTCATAACCCTCGGCGGAGAGGTGGATGGGAAAAGGTTTCTCCTCCTTGAATAGCGGATTGGAGAGGGTGCCGTCCGGCTCGAGGAAGATTTTACTGAGGTCGAGCCAGAAGACCTTTTGGTTGTCGGCCAGTTTCTCGATCTGCCGGTTCACCTCGTCGTTGCGCTGACGTTTGATGGCTTCGCCACGGGGGAAAATTGCGAGGAGGAGGATTTTGGCGTCGGGAGCCTTCGTGGTGAGCGTGTCGAGGATCGCGCGGACGCCTTGTGCGGTGTCGTCGGCGGTTTCGGTGCCGAAACGATGCCCGGTGTTGTTGGTGCCGATCATGAGGATGAAGAGCTTGGGCTGGTAGCCGTCGAGCGTTCCGGGAAATCCGAGTCGCCAGAGCACGTTCTCCGTTTTATCCGCCGCGATGCCGAGGTTCAGGGTGCGGTAATCGGGAAAGTGCTTCGCCCAAATCTCGGCCGGTGCGCCGCTCTGCCAGCCTGCGGTGATCGAGTCGCCGATCAAGACGAGATCCCACTGGCCTGCTTTGGCCGCTGCAGCCTGTCGCTCGACGATTTTCATCCAACCCGGATTCTCCGTTCGCGGCGTGGGCGTGATGGCGAGCGGCTTGCCTGAAAGCTGCGCGGGTGAAGAGGAGACGGTAGAAGGTTTGGCCGGTGGTGTGGGGCTCGCGGCGGCGAAGGCAAAATCATCGGTGCGGAAGGGCGAGGCGGGCAGGTCAGCGGCGTTGTAGAGATTGCACGTCGGGTTGTCGGACCACGCGAAGCGCACGGCGATGGGTGCGGTCACCTGGTCTGACGAGACGAGCACGGTGTCGCCATCGATCTTCGCATCGGCCCAGAACCATTGATTGTCCGCTGCGCAGATCGCGAAGCCTTCGAGTTGGCTGCGCGGGCGATTGCGCACGAGCGGTGCAGTTTTGCCGGCCTTGCGCATCACGTCGTAGGTCGCGGGCACTTCCTTGGCGACGAGGCCGCCGCCGAGGTGATCAAAGCTCAGCCGGATGGCGCTGCCTTCGATTTTCATCGACGCATAGGACGGACCCGAAGGCACGACCTCGCGGCCATACGTTTTCGCGAGCGCGATCTTGGCGAGGCGTTCACCAGCGATCTTTTTGCTCTGCGGATGGATGTCCTCGGACTCGCCGGTGTCGATGAGCACGGCCATGCCGGTGTGGGGCACGGAGAGCGTCTTTGCCTGCGCCTCGCGAAGTTCGGCCCATACGCTTTCGCCGGGCTGGTTCGTCTTCGGTCGGTAGTTGGCGAGTTGGCAGAAGTAGAAGGGGAAATCGCCCTGCTGGCAGTGCTGCCGCCAGTCTTTGATGAGCAACGGAAACGAGGTGCGGTAGAGGCTGGCGTTGCCCGTGTTTGACTCGCCCTGATACCAGAGCACGCCGCGAATGGCATAGGGCAGGATGGGATGCACCATGCCGTTGAAGAGCCTGCCGGGCAGGACGTGCTGACCGGTGAGCGGCGGGACCGCTTTCTTCGCTGCAGGATCGAGCGGCGGCAGCGCATACTCGGCCTTCACCATCCAGCCGCCGAGAATCTTCGTGGTGCCCACGCTGGGGAACCAACTGAACCCTGGCGGCTCGGCCGGAGCAAAGAGGCGCACGGCGAGCTGGTTCACTCCTTCCTTCAAGAGCGTGGGCGGAATCAGGTAATGTCGCACGCTGATGAGGCCTGTGAAGTTGTCCACGCTGCGCTCGCCGACGAGCGTGCCGTTCCAATAGACCCGATCAAACTGCGCCGAAGGACCGAACTGCAACACCTGCACCGCGCCAGTCTGCCGTGCGCTCAGCGAGACCTCCTTGCGAAACCAGAATGCGCCGAGCTTCGGCAAGGAAGGATCAGATACCGGCCCGTTGTCCTTCACCGCCACCCAGCCGTCGTTTTTCGAAACCGGCCCGCTGATGAACGGCGTCACATCGCCTGAAGGGCGGTCTTCGCGTTGCGTTTGCTTCAACCACTCGCGAAAGGCGTTTTTATTGCGCTCGCTCATCGCATCCATGTTTTTTACGCCTGCGGCGAGTTCCGGCACGCTGGCGAGCGAGCCTGGACTGATCCACGGCTCCACCTTCGAGCCACCCCAGCACACCTTGATGAGTCCAACGGGCGTCTTCAGCTCACGCTGGATGCTTTTGGCGAAGTAGTAGCCCGCCGCGATGAAATCCTCCGTGGTGCCCGGTCGCGCCACCGTCCAGTAGCCCTGCACATCGTCCACCGGCGTCCTCGCGGCGGGATTCTTCAGCACATGAAACTGCCGCAAGGTCGGATTCGCAGAGGCCTCGATCTCCGCCGCCGCGCCCGTGATCGCCTTCAGGTCGAACTCCATGTTCGACTGCCCGCCGCCCGCCCACACCTCACCCACGATCACATCGGCGATCTTCACGTTGTGGTCCCGAGTCAGCGACTTCACGATCATCTCGCGTGAGTCCGCGCTGGCTTCGATGGCATCGAGCTTCACCGTCCATTTGCCCTCCGCGTTCGCCGTCGTGCTCTGGCTCTGCCCGGCGAACTCAACCACGATCTGCTCCCCCGCCTCCGCCCAGCCCCACACCGGCAACGCCTTGGCGCACTGTAGCACCATGTGATCGGAGAAGATCGAGGGGAGCTTGAGATCGGCTGCATGCAGCGTGGCCAGCGGCGCGAGGAGGAGGGCGGTGAGGATGAAGAGGGTGAGTTTCATGAGGGCCACAGCCGGTATTTCGAACCTTACTTCACGGGCAGCACGATCCGCGACAGCGCGCCGGGCTTGTGATGCACTTGTTCGGTGGCGATGGCAGTTTTGCTACCGGTGATGCCTTCGGCGGTGTTCGGATTGCGGTCGTAGAGGGGGAAGTCGGCGCCGCTAATGTCCACGCGGAGTTGATGGCCTTTGGCGATGGTGGCGGCGACGGGACCGAGATCGACGGTGATCTCGTAAACTTGGCCGGGCTGCATCAGCTCAGGCTTGAGCAGCGAGTTGCGATAACGACCGCGTAGGATACCACGTGCGATGTTTTGTGCGAAGCCATCGGGATGGACGTCGATGAGTTTGACAGCCCAGTCGGCATCGGGCGTATCAGTGGAGACGTGGAGCTTTGCTTCAGCGTTACCGGCGAAGTTGAGCGGCTCAGCCATCGGCTCGCTGGAGTAAACGAGCACATCGTCGCGATCCTCGATGGCACTTTGATCGACGGGACCCCACACGGCGGCTTTGATGGGACGGGTTTCGGTGATGGGACAGGAGGGCGTGGGATTCCCCGGATCGGCGCGGAAAGTGTCGCTGGGTTCGTCTTGCGTGGGTGCTTCGCGAGAGAGGCGGCCATTGCCTTGGCGGGTGTTGGCCTTGCCTGCGGAGAGAAGGTAGTAGGAGGTCGCGGTGAAGCCTTCGGGTGGCCAGTTTTGCGCGTCGTGCCAGACGTTGTCACCCATGGAGAAGTAGCGCACGGGTGGGAAAGGCTTCGCCTGAGCGGCTGGGTCTTGTTTGAGGTGGCGATCAAACCAATCGATTTGAAGCGCAAAGGTATCCATGGCGGCTTCGGGGCCGAACTCGACTTCGGCGACCTTGGTTTTGCCCACGCTGCCATGATCCCAAGGGCCGAGGATGAGTCGCTGCTGCTGGCGTGTTTTTGGGTCACGCGCCTGCTTTTGCATGATCGTGAAGTTGCCTACCGACTCACGCGAAAAGTAGTCGTAGTAGCCGACGACGTGCAGTGCTGGGAGTTGCAGATCAGGCAGGCGCGAGGTGAGATCGAGGCGCGTCCAAAAGCCATCCGGCTTGGGATGCGTGAGGAAGGCATCCAGCCATGGCATGTCCCAGCCGATGGCGCTATCGACCTCGCCGAGCGGCAGACGCATCAAGGCCTCGCTCATGTCCGCAGGCTTCACACCTTCAGGTTTCGGAGTGTTGCCAGCGATCCAGCCAGAGATAAGCGAAAGCCGCACGGAACCGCCCAGGTAGAGGTTTCGATAAAAGCTACTCCACGTCGCTTGCGGCGTGATGGCGGCAAGTCCGGGTGGGTCTTCAGCTGCCGCCTGCCACTGAACTGCGCCAACATACGAGCCACCCAGCATGCCCACGCGGCCACTGCACCAAGGCTGGCGCGTGATCCACTCGAGGGTGTCGTAGCCGTCCTGACCTTCGTTGTTGTAAGGAGCCATCACACCCTCGGAGTCTCGTGTGCCGCGGCAATCCTGCATCACGGCGATGTAGCCCGCCTTGACCCATCGCTCAGCGCTACTCTTTTGCTTCGTGCGATCATACGGAGTGCGCATGAGGACCACAGGAGCCATTGTCACGGTATTATCGCGATAGATGTCGGTGGCGAGCTTGATGCCATCGCGCATCGGCATGTTGATGGTTTCGGTTTTGACCTCGGCGAAAGCAGAGGTAGCGAGGCCAAGGGAGATGAGGAGTATTTTCATCGTTTAGAGTTGGTTCAATCCGCTGAGTGTGCCGCCGCTGCTGCCGAATGCGGCTGACTCTATGCCCATGTTCTGCATCATGGAGACAAAGAGTTTGCACAGCGGTTTGTTATGCGTGGTGTCGAAGGCGAGGTGTTGGCCGTGTTTGAATCCACCGCCAGCCAGGAGGACGGGGAGGTTGGTGCAGTTGTGGACATTCGCATCGCCGAGGTTGCTGCCGTAGAGGACCATGGTGTGGTCGAGGAGGCGTTGGGAGTCGGCCGTGGGCGTGGCGGCGAGTGCAGTGATGAGATCGCGCAGGTGACGCATTTGTTGCAGGTCCACTTTTTCGAGTTCGGCGAGCTTTTCTTTCGACTGGCCGTGGTGGCTGAGATTGTGATAGCCGTCGCGAGTGCGGTGCTCTGCATCGATCTCAAACACAGGCGTGGCGAAACCGTCCACCATAAGCGTGATGATGCGGGTGGAGTCGGACTCAAAGGCCAGGCTGGCCATGTCGAGCATGAGCTGTATCTTGGGAAAGAACTTGGCCTTGTCGGCGATGTCCTTGGGCTCGGCGGACTTGGTTTGCGGCTTGGGTTTTTGTTCCCATTCGCCGGAGATAGCGAGTTGCTGCTCCAGTTCTCGCACGGAGGTCAGATACTGATCGAGACGGCTTTTGTCGTTACTGCCGAGTTGGCGCTGGAAGCTGCTGATGTCATCGCGAACGGCGTCGAGGATGCTGCCACGATCTTGGAGGCGTTTGAGCGAGGCGGCAGTCTGTTTGGCATCGCCTTGGATGAACATTTTGCGAAACAAGGCCGCTGGGCTGTCCTCGGCGGGCAGCAGCACGCCGTCGCGGGTCCAGGAGAGGCTGCGGTTGGCCTTGTCGATGTTCACGCCGAGGTTCAGCGTCGGAAAACGCGTCTGCTGACCGAGCTTCTCGGCGGCGTATTGATCAAGCGAGATGCTGTTGCGGAAGCCGCTGCCCGTAGGGTCGCGTGCGGCGGTGAGGAAGCAGTTCTCCGTGCTGTGACCGCCTGTGACGGCTGGATGCGAGAGGCCGCTGAAGATGGTGAAGTCGTTTCGGAATGCCGCGAGTTCCTTCAAATAGGGCGAGAGCGTGTAGCCCGTGCCTTTGTCCTTCGGGAAGAAATGCTGGGGTAGCACGCCGAGGTTGTTGGAGATGAGCAGCATGCGCTTTGGAGGCGTCTGTGATGCCGCACGGGCGTAGTTTTGCTCCAAGAGCGGCAGTCCAAGCGTGACGCCGAGTCCACGCAGGAAACGGCGGCGTGGGATCGGGGTGGAGATGTGGGGGAAGTTCATGGCTGGAGTATTGAACCAAGGAAAATGCGGTTTTGCACGAGTGCGTGAATCAGGTCTTTCACACGAAACCCATTCGCTGCGCACGCATCGAGCACCGACTCGATTTCTTCGCGGTCAGCGAAACCGACCGGCGTGCCGGTGGCGTGGAGGGTGAGGTGTTCGAGGAGGTTTTTGGCGAGTTGGCGAGGGTTGGCGGCGAGGAGGCGTTTGAGTTCGTGGATGTCTTTGAAGGCTTCACCGGTGAGGAGCTTGCTGGAGGCATCGACGGGCTGGCCGACGAAGTAGGTGTAGGGATGGCCGGCGGGATCGAAGCCTGTCACTTTCTCGCCGCGCTCCATGCCGCGATAGCGATCACGCCAGGCTCCCATGACATCGAAGCTCTCCATGGCAAAGCCGACGGGATCAAAGCGGGCATGGCAAGAGGCGCAGGATTTTGAAGAGGTGTGTTTGGCGAGCAGGGCGCGGATGGTGGTGGCTCCGCGGATGTCCGGCTCGACGGCGGGCACGCTTTTCGGCGGAGGTGGTGGCGGCTGGCCGAGCAGTTTTTCCATGATCCACACACCACGCAGCACGGGCGAGGTGGTGGTGCCATTGGCGGTGTGTTTCATGAGCGCGGCTTGCGTGATGAGTCCGCCATACGGGCTGCCCTTTGGCAAAGTCACGCGCTGCATGGTGGAGCCGCTGACGCGTGGCAGATCGTAGTGCGCGGCGAGGCGATCGTTCACAAAAGTGAAGTCGGCGGCGATGACGGTGCTCGCGGGCAGGTTCTCGCGAATCATGGCGCGGAGGAAGGACTGCGTCTCGTGGGCCATCGAATCGACGAGATAGTCGTCTTTGCGATACTCGGGATACAAACGCTCGTCCGGGATGTCGCGGCGCAGCTTGCGCAGGTCGAGCCATTCTTCGGCAAAGGTGCGCACGAACTGCTCGAAGCGCGGATCGGCGATTAGGCGCTCAGTTTGCGCACGTAACACGGCTTTGTCATGCAAACGTCCGTTTTTCGCGAGTTGGGCCAGTTCGTCATCGGTCCGCGAGTTCCAGAGAAAATGCGAGAGACGGCTCGCGATGGCAAATTGGGCATCGGGAGCGTCTTTTCGAGGCTCGGTGAGGTAAAGGCAGTGCGAGGAGCAAAGCAGCGCCTGATAGCCCGCGAGCATCGCATCGGAAAAAGAGGCTCCAGAGGAGTTTTTGGCCTGAATGAGCTTCAAAAAGGGTTGGTGATCCTTCTCGCTCATCGGACGTAGTGCTGCCATCGCGGCGAATCGGCGGAAGAGCTTTTCAGCATCGGCTGCGGTGGCTTTGGCGATCGACACCTCGTCAAACAAGACGTGATGCGATGGCGGTGGCCACTGTGCATCGCTGATCGGACCGGTCACTTCGAGCCACTGGATCGCGATGCCCCGATGGCCCTCCGGCGGCATCGGCGGGTAATCATAGAAGAAGCCGCCATCGGTGCGGATGAAGGGCACAGGTAAGCCGAGCGGACTGTATTCAAAGGTCTCGCCTGCTTTGAGATGAATCGTCGTTTCGAAATCACGCGCCTCGGGCTGCAGATCCATCCAGCCTCCGGTCTCACGCACATCGCCGGAGACATCGGGGCCGGAAGGCTGCCGGGCGCGAAAGCTCATCGCCACGGGTTCATGCGCGGGCACGAGGCGGAAGTCGCGCACCTGTCGCACGGCTCGTCCGCGAAAACGCACGCGATACGCTCCCTTTTGTTTGGCACGAAAGCCAGGCGGATAACCATAATACGGCCAAGTGGCGGAACGAAAGAGCGCCATCTCCAAGCTGGGATCACGGCGCTGCTCAGGCGTCATCGTTTTTAACTCCGCCGCCGTGATGGGCACCATGCGATTGTCCCGCGCGAAGAACATCGCTTCGCGTTCGCCGAAGGTGTTCAGACCTGGGAAAAGCTCCGTGCCGGTGAATCGTTGCGTCATGGGCGCAGCGGGTGGCTTGGTGCCCGCCATCGCCATGCGCAAAGCGGTCTCGGTGGCATCGAGATAGGCATCGAGCTGCACATGCGACATATCCAGCAGCGCGGAGACCTTGGTGAAACCATGCGCGTCGCGGTCCTCGGGTAACTTGTCGCGAATGTCGAGGTCAGGCAGCTTCAGCAGCGCACGCAGGTTGTTTTCAAACTCCACACGAGTGAGCCGCCGCACCGGACCTCGACCGTTTTTCGCTGTCTCTGTCTTTGCGGCGGCGAGTAGGCTCGTGCTGAGTTGCGAGACGACGGCTTTGCGTTCCTCGTCGCTGACCTTCGACTTCTCCGGTGGCGGCATGTCGCCTTTCTCGATGAGGTCAAACACTCGCGTCCAGCGGCCTCTTGTGTCGGCGTGGCTGAGATCAAAGGTCAGAGCGGTGATGTCGAAGTCGCCCTTCGCCGTGCTGTCGTCATGGCAGTCGATGCAGTGCTGATCAATGAAGCTGTGTATTGGACTCGTGGCGGCTGATTTTGGAGCGGGTGAGTCAAAGACGTTGACATTTGTGATGTGCAGTTCTTCGAGGCCGCTTTTCTTGTCGATGTAGCCGTCGATCTGATCCACCAACTGATCTCGCGTGAGCTTCCAAACGACTTTTCCAGCTGGATCAATCTCCGCGAGCACATCGCGACCTTCATCGGCCCTTTGCATGTGATAATCCCCGCAGGCCATGAGCACGTTGCCATTGGCCAGGCGTGACATGCCAAGCGTGTAGCGGCATTGCAAACCGAGATCTTCGATGGTCCAGCAGCCGATCTTTTTGCCCGCCGCATCCACATGCAGCAACTGGCGTCCCGTCGATGTGGCGACCCACAGCGAGCCGTCTTTGGCCTGCAATGTGGCGAAGGCCTTCTTCACCGTGGGGGATGGCTTCAGCAGCAGATCGAGCGGAATGCTTTGCAACACGCGGCCCGTGCCTGTTTCGACTTTCAGCACCGTTTTGCGGCCGTATTGGCCGACCCAGAAGGCGTTCTCGCCAGACACCTCGCGGATCATGCGATAGCGAAAGTGCAGCGGATCATCCTTGAGATCCGGCAGTGGTGTCTCGCTCACCACCTTGCCGCTTTGATCGACGATGCGGATCTGATTCACGCCGCTGTCCATGAGCGCGAACTTGTTCCCGCCTTCGAGCACGGCCACGCTGTTCGCCTCCGCGCCTTTCGTGCCTGCAACGGCCTTGTGATCCAAGACGAGCTTTTTCGCCGCATCTAACACCGCCAGGCCGCCCCGATGCGCATACGCGATGCCACCGTCCGGCAGTCGCGCCGCATCGTAAATGCCGCCGTGGCCTGGGTGCTTCCAAACCGCGAGCACTTTGCCTGCACGATTGATTTCAATTACCTGCATGTCCGCCGCCAGCAAGTAGTGCTCCTCGGCGTGGGCGAAGGTGGTGAGGAGAAGGAAGAGAAGCAGGTTTTTCACGAGAAGTGGGATTTGATCGACAGAAGAATGGGGACAGGAGAATAAGGCCATTCTTCTGTCCCCATTCTCCTGTCGATTGATGCTTGAGCCGGTCACGCCAAGATCTCTTTCACCACCTCACCATAGACATCTGTCAGTCGGAAATCGCGACCGAGATGGCGCGATGTGAGCTTAAGGTGATCAATGCCGAGGAGGTGCAGCATGGTGGCGTGCAGATCGTGGATGTGGACTTTGCCGTTGATGGCGCGGTAGCCCATGTCGTCGGTGTCGCCGTAGGTGAGGCCGGCTTTGACACCGCCACCGGCCATCCATGAGCAGAAGCTCTCGGGCTGGTGCTCGCGGCCGTGTTTCTCGATGGGTGACTTGCCACTAAGATCTTGGCTCCATGGCGTGCGACCAAACTCGCCACTCCAGAGCACAAGCGTGTCTTCGAGCAGGCCGCGTGACTTGAGGTCTTTGAGCAAAGCCGCAACCGGTTGATCGGTTTGCGAGCAGAGTTTGGGAAGGTTGCCCCGGATGTCACCATGGTGATCCCAGCCGCCGATGCTGACCTGCACGAAGCGCACGCCTGCCTCGCTGAGTTTGCGGGCGAGCAGGCAGGCACGGCCAAAGGTGTTCGTGTCTTTGCCGCCGACACCGTAGAGGTCGAGCGTGGCTTTGCTCTCCTTCGAGATGTCCACGATGGCGGGCGTGGTGAGCTGCATGCGAGCGGCGAGCTCCATGTTTTGGATCATGCCTTCCATGTTGGCATCGCCATGCAGATCACTGACGAGACGCTTGTTCATGCGATCCATGAAATCCATGCGCTGGCGCTGGATGGCGTCGTTCTCGGAGACGTTGCGCAGGTTTTCGACAGGCAATGATTTGCTGTCGAGCGGCACGGTGAGCTTGGTGCCTTGATGAATCGCAGGCAGGAACGCGGAGCCGTATTCACGCACGCCACCGCCCTGGATGCTGACAAAGCTGGGCAGGTTCGCGTTTTCGGTGCCGAGGCCGTAGCTGACCCATGCTCCCATCGAAGGACGCACTTCCGCAAAGGTGCCAGTGTGGAACTGCAAGGTCGCACCTGCGTGCTGTGGGTTGTCGGCGTTCATGCCACGCAGCAGACAAATGTCATCCGCCACCGTCGCGAGGTGCGGCATCAAATCAGAGATCATCACGCCGCTCTGTCCACGTGGACGCACCGGTGCCATGGCCTTGAGGGCGAGGAACTGGTCCGTGCCGACCTGGGTGACTTCTTTGCGGAGTGGCGAGTCGATCTTCTGCCCGTGCTTGCGCTCAATGAAGTCCTTCGGATCAAAAAGATCCATCTGTGAAGGGCCACCGCCCATGAAGAGAAAGATGACACGCTTGGCCTTCGGCATCATGCCGGGGATGCGAGCCGCGAGCGGATTCGTGGCCGCGCTGGCGATGTCTTGCAAAGCGAGGGCACCGAAGCCGCAGGCGGTGCGCTGGAGAAGTTGGCGGCGAGTAAACGTGTTCATGGAGGGGTGGAGAAATAGCGTTTTGAAATGCAGTAGGCAGAAGAATGGGGGCAGGAGAATGGATCAAAGTCGAAACACGAACTCATTCGAGGCGAGGAGGCTGTGGCAGAGTTCACGCCACTTGATGGAGTCGAGTGCGGGGCGGCCTTTGACGGTTTTGATGAGCGGTTCGACGTTGCCGAGGAAGGCAGTGGCCTCTTCGCGCTCGGTGCTGGTGATGGGACGATTGAGCACGCGGAGCCAGAGGGCTTCGAGTCGCGCGAGTTCGTTCGGTTCGGCGGCAATGAAATGGTCGGCGAGCTTGGTCGCGCGTTTGCGGAGAAGGTCATTGCTGAGCAGGA
Organism: Verrucomicrobiaceae bacterium; assembly: GCA_029865835.1. Classification (GTDB taxonomy): domain Bacteria; phylum Verrucomicrobiota; class Verrucomicrobiia; order Verrucomicrobiales; family Verrucomicrobiaceae; genus JAGRPD01. Next base: position 3,186 of record JARXAL010000261.1, on the reverse strand, counting down.
AGAGCGACTGTGTGGGCACCACGGTCTGATTGCGCTGACCGGCTGTGCCCGCGGGATCGACGAAATCAAAGAAGGCTCGCAAGCGGTCTGGCCCAGCGGTGCCGCCTCTGAGCACGGGGAGATAGAGGGTGCGCTCGAACTCTTGCGAGGGGCGCGGCTTGCTGTGCTTGTAGTTCGGTGGATTCACACCCTTTAGAGCCAATGCACCGCAGTTCTCGGGTTCTTCAAGGACCAACGCTGGGCCGCCGCTGTCGCGAGCGAGCTCGCCGCTGATGGCGAGCATGGAGTCGCGCATGGCCTCGGCATCGAGACGCTGGCGGTTCATGCGCCAGAAGAGTTTGTTTTCGGGATCAAGCTTCATCGCTAGGGCATCGTTGGAGCTGCTCAGGCGATACGCGCGGCTAAGAACGAGCGAGCGAAGCAACGCTTTCTGTGACCAACCGCCGCGCATGAATCGAGTGGCAAGATGATCGAGCAACTCAGGGTTCGTGGGAACATCACCACGAGTCCCGAAGTAATCCACGCTGGGCACGATACCCGTGGCGAAGAGTTTTTGCCAGATGCGGTTCACCGTCACGCGAGCAGTGAGCGGGTTGCGTTTGTCGGCAAGCCAGTCCGCGAGTTGCAGACGGCCACTTTGTCCGGCGGGGATGGCGGGGAACTTATCCCATGAGGCCACGCGAAGGGTTCCACGCGGCACGACGGTGCTTGGTGCATACGGATTGCCACGCACATAAACGGGCATGTCACCAGGCGTCGGGCCATCGCCCATGGCGAAGGCTCTCGGCGTCTTGTCCTTGAAGAACTCGGCGTGTTTAATGGTCTCGCCGAGCTTCTTGAGCTGGGCGTCGAGTTCGTCGCGGCGCTTGGTGAGGGCGTCTTTGGCGCTAGCGGGCTTGGCGTCAGCATTGGCAGGAATGTCGCGTTGTGCATTGTCGGTAGCAGCAACGGCTTGCGATACTGGCGCAGCCGGTTTTCCGAGAGCAGCGAGTTGTTTGGTCACAACGGCTTTTTCGTCAGTGAGCTTCTTTTGCTCTTCTTTGAAGCCGGCGATGCGCTGTTCATTCTCGGCTTCGAGCTTCTTTCGCGCGGCGAGTTGCGCGGGGGTCTCGGGCAGGACGGTGCTGTTGAGCGTGCTCCAGACGCCCATGTCCGGCATTTTGTGCGACGACGGTGAACTGCGCAGCATGCCGGCGATGCCGTAGTAGTCATCGACTCCGATGGGGTCGAACTTGTGATCATGGCAGCGCACACAGCCGAGCGTCATGCCCATGAAAGTCTGGCCGATTTTGATCATCTGGGAATCGATGTGATCGGTCTCCATCTTCGCCTTGTCCGGGTTCACGATCTCGATGTCGCCGACCATGAGGAAACCGGTTGCGGTGATTTTTTGGGCACGATCCTCGGTGGACTTCGACGGCATCAAGTCACCCGCGATCTGCTCGCGCACGAACTCATCAAAGGGTTTGTCCGCGTTGAAAGCGTTGATTAGGTAATTCCGATAACGCCATGCGTGCTCGGCGAACACGCCGTTCGACGTTCCGATCATGTCTGCATAGCCAGTGAGATCGAGCCAATGCCGCGCCCAGCGTTCGCCGTAGGCTTTGGAGTTCAGCAGTCGATCCACCGCGTTCGCATACGCATCGGATGACGAGTCTTTTGAAAAGGATTCAATCTCCTTCGCCGTCGGCGGCAGGCCCGTGAGATCAAGGCTCACGCGACGAAGCCAAGTGTAGCGATCAGCATCACCCACGGGCTTGATGCCCTTGGCTTCGAGCGGCTTGAGGATGAAATGATCCAAGGGATCAAGTGGCCATGCGGTATCTTTCACCAGCGGCGGCTTAGGATTGCTCACGGGTTGGAAAGCCCAGAACTTCCGGCCTTCGGCGAGGTCGATGCCTTTCTTTTGCTTTCCGGCTCCAGCGGTTCGCGGGTCATGCGCACCGAGCTTCACCCATTCTTCGAGAATGGCGATCTCGCTCGCAGGAAGCTTGGCCTTCGGAGGCATTTCGAACTCCGAGTCCACATAGCGGACCGCTTTGATGACCAGACTTTCCTCCAGTTGGCCGGGCTTGATGGCGGGACCATTGTCTCCGCCCTCCGCCCAGCCAGAGCGTGAATCCAAAGCGAGGCCGCCTTTGATCTTCGTTCCGTGCGAGTGGCACTCAAAGCAACGCTTCTGGAGGATGGGCAGGACTTTGGAGTCAAAGAATGCGGTGTCGGCTGCGTGGTTGGTGACGCAGAGCAATGACAAAATGATAGATGACAGAAAGATGGGCTTCATATCTCATTTCTCCTTTCTGGTTTTGAGTGCGGCAAGATCCATGTCCTCACCGGCGGCGAGGATGTGAGTGCGCATGACGGCGCGGGCGGCTTCGGGGTCGCGGTTCTCGATGGCGACAAGGATGGCTTCGTGTTGTTCGACGGCCGCTGCCTTGCCGATGCGGCCGATGGTGCGCAGGCGGCTGGAGACGCCGAGATCCGCGAGCGAATCGAGGATGAGGCGATAAATGAGGTTCCCGCTGGCATCGGCGATGGCGTGATGCGCTGCGATGTCGGCCTCAATGGCGGCGGGACCTTCGGCGGCGTTTTCGAGCTGCTTCTGGACGCGCCGCATCGTCTTGATTTGCTCCTTGGTGGCTCGCTGCGCGGCATAGGCGGCGGCATCCGGTTCGATGGAAAGCCGTGTCTCATTGAGCTGCTGAAGACGATCCGCCATATCAGGAATGAGCAGCGAGAGCGAGTCATTCAAAGGCCTGTGTAAGCGGTCAACGATCTTGATGCCGGTGCCGTGCTGGATTTCGAGCATGCCCTGCTGTTCCAGCCGTTTTGTCGCCTCACGCACGACGGTGCGGCTGACGCCGAGTTTCTCTGCCAGGGAGCGTTCGCCAGGCAGCCAGCGCTCTTCCTCAGCACTGCCACCTCGGATGAGTTCGGCGAGTTGCTGACAGACACTTTCGACGAGGGATGCTGGGCGTTCGAGTGCAGTGATGTTCATTGGGGAAGGAGTGTGATGGAGTTTAGTAAGTCGCGCGGCCGCCGGAGAGGTCGAAGACGGCGGCGGTGGTGAAGGAGCAGTCTTCTGAGCAAAGCCAGGCCACGAGAGCGGCGGCCTCTTCCTTTTTGCCAAAGCGTCCCATCGGGATCTTCGAGAGCATGTAGTCGATGTGCGACTGCTGCATCTGC
>JARXAL010000250.1 GCA_029865835.1 Verrucomicrobiaceae bacterium | reverse complement strand
CCTTAGTAGCCCGTAGCAGCATTCGTCAGAATGCTTCCCCCAACCTCACGCTACCTCATCGAGTCCCGCCTTGTTCGCCCGTGACTCGATGACCGTCTTACGCATCAAGACTCGCCTGTGCCTTGATGATCCGATGCTTCGGAATCAGACCTCGGAATCGAAAGTCGGTAACACACCGCAATCAGACCCAGAGCCAAAAGCAGCTTGATCGCAAAACGCAAGTCCCCACTACCACCAAAGGAATTCAACAACTCCATCACACCCGCCACAACCGCGAGAAGAAACCCCAAGAAGGGCAAAGCCAAAGGACGAGCAAAGTTGAGAGTCCATCCCAGGCCACGCAGCCGCTTCGGAACCAGAATCCGCTGATCCGCCCTGCAAAAGTAAATGAACCCCAGCTTCCAGTTATTGGCGTCCCAATAATACCGATCAAAGGCCGATGAACTCATGGCGTACATACGCCTAACAATTCCGAGTCCGTCAAGCGACAATCAACGAGTTGGATTCGTCCACCGGAAGCCATCCCCCTCACCGCTCAAACCCCCTCACCCGCCCCGCCAACTCATCATGGTGCACCTGCACCGCCTTCCAATCCCAAGGCCATCGCCCCTTCTTGTGCCAGTGAAACACCCACGGCTCCCGCATCCCGTTCACCGTGCTCATCACCACCTCGCTATACCCCGCACCCTTCCCCTCCAGCTTGATCCGGCACTGCACCATCCCCACATCCTTCACCGCCTGCACCTTCGCCACCTCGTGCGTGATCGTCAGCGAAAAAAAGTGCGCCAGCGCCTGCCGTCCATCCTCCACCGCCGACTCCCGATCGTGCCCCGCCTCGTCCATGTAATCCATCGTCAGCATCCCCTTCACCCCATCCCAATCCCGCCGCTCCACCGCCCGAATCAGCTTCTCCTGCGCATCCAACACCTGCTCCTCAAACGACCGCCCAAACACCCCCACCGCCGTCCACCCCAGCCACAGCACCAAAGCCACCAGCAATCCCAAAATCAAATTCCGCCGCGTCAACATCCCCTCCCTCTACCAAATCCCCCACCCCCTGTCACCCCCTAATCCCTCGTCCTCGCCTCCCAAATCCGCAATCCGCAATCCGCAATCCACTCCCCCTCACCACGCCGACCTCACATTCCAAGCCTCATACAACTCCCCCGACAAATCCGCCACAAACCGCCACGGCCGCTGCAAAACATCCCCATCCCGCGCCTGATGCCAAATCAGCGGATAACTCAAATACAACTCATCCTTCGCCCGCGTCACCGTCACATAAAACAACCGCCGCTCCTCCTCTTCCCCACCCTCCTCCACCGCCCGACTGTGCGGAAACATCCCATCCGCCAGCCACACCGCGAACACCACCTTCCACTCCAGCCCCTTCGCCTGATGCGCCGTCGTCAGCGTCACCGCCTCCTTGTCCATCTGCTCATCCCCTGGCTTGTTGTCCGTATCCACCCCCGACAGCAGCGCCAGTTGACTCAAAAGCTCTGTCACATCTTGGAACCGCTCACTGAACGAACTCAAGCTCTCCAGATCCTGCATACGCTGCTCGAAGTTCTGAAACTTCGTCTTCATGTACTCCTCATACACCCCGTCCACCACACTCCGGATCATCAACGCCGGCAGCGCCAGCTTCCCCACCTCATCCACCAGTTCCTCCAGCGTCCACGCAAACTGCTCCCACACCTGCGCCGCCTTCTTCGGCACCTTCATCCCATGCAGCGCCGCATGCAGCGCCTCCTTCCCCAGATCCGCCCCCGACGCCGGACTCTTCAGCCACTCATTCCACATCTTCATCGCACTCGCCGTCCCCACCCCGGGCACCAACCGCACCATCCTCAAAAAACTCACCTCATCCTGTCGGTTCGCCACAAACTTCATGAACGCCGCCACATCCTTCACATGCGCCTGCTCGAAAAATCGCAACCCGCTCGTGATCTGAAACGGAATCCCCCGATTCGTCAGCTCCATCTGAATGTCCAGAGAATGATAATGCGCCCGATAAATCACCGCGATCTCATTCAACTCCATCCCCTCATCCAGCAGTTCCAAAATCCGCTGCCCCACAAACGACGCCTGCGCCTGCGGATTGTCCAGCACCACCAGCGCCGGCAGCATCTTCCCTCCTTCACGATCCGCCCTCAGCTCCTTCCGGATCTGCCCCCGGTTCTCCGCGATCACCGCATTCGCCAAATCCAACACCTCCGGCACCGATCGATAATTCACCTCGATCTTGTGCACCACCGCCTTCGGATACCGATCTTGAAAGTTCAAAATGTGCCCCACATCCGCACCCCGCCACGAATAGATGCTCTGCGCGTCATCCCCCACCACCATCAAGTTCCCACCCGGACCCGCCAGCAGATCCACCAGCTCGCATTGCAGCAAATTCGTGTCCTGAAACTCATCCACCAGCACAAACTGAAACTGCCGCTGAAACCGCGCCCGCACCTCCTCATTCTCCCTCAGCAACTGCACTGTCTTCGACAGCAGATCATCGAAGTCCATGCTGTTCGTCTCCTTCTTCTTCGCCTCATACAGCTCCCGCAAATGCTGAATCTGCCCCGCCACCTTGTCGAAGTAGGGGAACCGCGCCGCCAGCACCTCGTTCACATCGCACAGCGTGTTTTCCGCCAGCGAAAAAATCTCCGCCAGCACCTCCGCCTTCGGCATCCGAAAACTCGTCACATCGATCCCGCTCGACCCCACCACCGCGTCCATCAACCCCTTCTGATCTTCCCGATCCATGATCGAAAACCCCTTCCGAAAACCCACCAGCTCCGCGTGATGCCGCAGCAGCCGATTCCCAATCGAGTGAAACGTCCCGCCCCACAATTGCCTCGTCTCCACCGGCACCAGCGCCTGCACCCGCTCCAGCATCTCCCGCGCCGCCTTGTTCGTGAACGTCAGCAGCAAAATGTTGTCCGGCTGAATCCCATTGTCCAAAAGGTAAGCCACCCGATACGTCAACGTCCGCGTCTTACCCGATCCCGCCCCCGCGATCACCAGCGCCTGCCCCGGCGGACTCGTCACCGCCGCATGCTGCTGCGCATTCAGCTCCTTCGCATAATCAATGCGCGTCAGCCGATCCGTCGTCCGGTGCAGTTGGTACTCTCTCGCCATCCCCTATCAAAGCCAGCCCAGCCCCCAACGCAACCTTCACCCTAACCAGCATTTTTTCATCCCCAGCGCAACCATTCGCCACACCCCAGGTTACACCTCACGTCACAAGGACTGGCCCCTCAAGCAGGTGACCCCAGACCCAACCTCCAAACCAACTCAGCATCATGAAAATCAAATCCACCCTCCTCCTCGGAGCCCTCATCGCCACCACCAGTTTTAGCCAGGACGGCGACCGCCCTCGCCCCCCAGGCGGCCCCGGCGGGCCCGAAGGCCGCAACCCCGCCGACATGCTCAAACGCTCCGACACCGACGGCGATGGCAAAGTCAGCAAAGACGAATTCATCAAAGCCCGCGCCGCCGAAATGGAAGAAGCCTTCGCCCGCATCGACGGCAATAGCGACGGCTACGTCGACGAAGCCGAAGCCTCCCAAATCGCCGAACGCATGCGTGCCGCCGGCGGTCGCGGCGGCCCCGAAGGCATGCGCCGCCCTGAAGGCGAAGGCATGCGCCGGCCCGAAGGAGACAGCGGCTTCCGTCGCCCACCCGAAGCCGGTGATCGCCCCGAAGGAGGCCCTCGTCCCGACGGCGACCGCCCCCAAGGCGAAGGCATGCGCCGCCCCGAAGGCGGACCCCGCCCTGACGGCGACCGCCCCGAGGGCGGCCCTCGCCCCGAAGGCGCCGCCGCCTTCATGGAACAAGCCTTCGGTCGCATGGACCAGGACGGAAACGGCCAACTCTCCCGTGAAGAATTCACCCAAGGCATGGCCAAAATGCGCGAAATGATGGGCCGCGGCGGCATGGGTCGTGGCGAAGGCCCTGGCGGTTCCCCCGGCGCAGGCCGCCCTCCCGGCGGTGGCGCTGAAGGCGGCTTCCGTCGCCCCCCTCAACAAGGCGGCGAAGGCACCGGCAAACCCCGCCCCCCACTTGAAGGCGAAGGCGAAAAACCCGCCCCCGCTCCGGAGAAAAAGAGCGACGCCTGATCCCTCCCCTCCTCCATCTCAATCCAAACATCTCAACGGAGAGCCCTCACAGGCTCTCCGTTTTGTTTATCCTAGAAACGGAAATGGAAAGGGATGAAGATGGCGTCGTGCTTGGTTCCACAAGGCTTTCCGGTTCGCAGCGGTTGCATCGATTAGGTGATGCCACCCGAGAAGCGGGAAGCCTTGTGGAGCCAATGACGGCGGCAGATTCGCCCTCAGCCAATTCCGTTTTTAGGTTTATCACCGCAAACCCCGCAACGAAGCCAGTCACGCTCCTCCACCTCCGCAGGGGCATTTGGAGTTTTTAAACACACCCGAGTCACACCCCCTTGATTTCCCCTCCCAAACCGCCCACCATCGTCCCCATTCATGAAACGCCTCTACCGCGCCGCCCTCATCGCCTCCGAATACCACCGCGAACCCCGCCGCGCCGATGTCCTCGTCGAAGGTGACCGCATCACAGGCGTCGCCGATTCCATCACTGCCGTATCCGACGCCACCACCATAGACTGCGCCGGACAAATCCTCCTCCCCTCCCTCTTCGACGTCCACGTCCACGCCCGCGAACCCGGCCGCGAGGACAAAGAAACCATCCACAGCTGCTCCGAGGCCGCCATCAACGGCGGCATCACCGGCATGGTCCTCCAGCCCAATACCAACCCCGCCATCGACAGCGCCGCCGCCGTCCAAAACGTCCTCGACATCGCCCGTGAAAAATCCCGCATCTGGCCCTCCGTCTTCACCACGGGCGCCATCACCAAAGGTCGCAAAGGCGAAGAACTCGCTGGCATCGCCGGCATGAAAGGCCGCGGCGTCGTCTACCTCACCGATGATGGCGACTCCGTCAGCAACCCCCAGGTCCTCCGCCGCGCCATGGAGTACGCCAAACAGTTCGACCTCGCCCTCGCCAGCCACTGCGAGGTCAAAGAACTCTCCGGCAAAGGCAGCATGCATGAAGGCAGCGTCTCCTACAGCCTCGGCCTCCAGGGCATCCCCTCCATCAGCGAGGAAATCTGCATCGCGCGTGACATCCGCCTCGCCGAATACATCGGCGTTCACCTCCACATCCAGCACGTCTCCACCGCCCTCGGCATGAACACCATCCGCCGCGCCAAAGACCGCGGCATCCGCGTCACCTGCGAAGTCGCCCCCCACCATCTCATCTTCAATCACGAGCACATCGGCAACTACGACACCCACTACAAAATGAATCCCCCCCTGCGCACCGCGGCTGATAACGCCGCACTCCTGCAGGGCCTCATCGACGGCATCTTCGACGTCATCGCCACCGACCACGCCCCCCACACCGAGTTCGAAAAAAACCAGGACTTCGCCAGCGCCCCCTTCGGCATCACCGGCCTCGAAACCGCCCTCCCATCACTCTTCCATCACTACATCGCCAAAGGCGCCTTCGGCTGGGACCTCCTCGTCAAACGCTACGCCAACGAACCCCGCCGCCTCATCAAACTTCCCGATACCGAAATCAAAGAAGGCAACCTCGCCGAGTTCATCCTCTTCGACCCCACCCGCTCCACCACCTTCACGCCCGAGTTCATGAAGTCGAAGAGCAAAAATACCCCCTTCCTCAACAAAACCCTCCAAGGCCAAGTCACCCACGTCCACTACCGAGGCCAAGACCTCCTCTCCCGCTAACATCCTCCGACAATCCGCAATCCGCTCACTGACCAATCCCGCCCGCGCCACTCGCAGCCGCCGCCCCCGCGATCCCCGCCACAACGATCGCCCCAACAAAGATCAACACATACAGGCTGATCATCACCACCGCGCACACACCCACAAACTTCCAGAACGACCGCTGATAATCCAGCGCCTTCTCCAGCGTCGCCACCGCCCGATCCTTCAACAGATCCTCAATCGCTGACGCATAGTTCCACAGCTTAAAACCCGGCACAAAATAGATCGCCCCCATGGCCGCATAAATCCCGCCAAACACTGTCGCCCCCACCGCTCCCCCGATACTCGCCAACGCGCTCCCCTGTTCTCCCATCGCCGCGATCACACTGCTTCCAAACAACCCCAGCGCCAAAACCGCAAGCCCCCCCATCACCAGCAAACCACCGGCCATAAACATCAGGATCGCCATCAGCTTCACCCAACCCTTCGTCCCCTTTAAGTGCTTCAGCACCCCCTCCGTGATCGCCTCGCCTCCTCCCAAAGTCGATTGCCCAAACGGATTCGCACTCGGCACGTTGTAGGGATTAGGTTCCATAGTGATCAAACCTTACAGAGAAAACTTGCGCATTGTCAAAGCCAATCGGACAGGCATCATGACGCCTGCGCATGACATCCCCAAACGCTCTCGCTGATACTCTTCAAACCGTCGAACTGGCGGACGGAGTCGAAATCCAGCTTCGCGTTGCCGGCCCCGCCATCCGCTCCCTCGCCTGGACCATCGACGCCTGCATCGCCATCGCCTGCTACATCGCCGCCGCCATCGTCATGGGCATGCTCGGCGTCTTCGGCATGGAAAATGTCTGGGAGGGCGCCCTCCTCCTGTTCATGTTTTTCTTCAACTGGTTCTACAACGTCTTCTTCGAAATGACCCGCCACGGCGCCACCCCCGGCCAGCGCTTCATGGGCATCAAAGTCGCCAGCGTCAATGGCGGCCCCGTCCGCCTCCCCCAGTCCCTGATCCGCAACCTCCTGCGCTTCATCGACTTCATGCCTGCCTTCTACCTTTTCGGCTTCCTCTCCACCCTCTGCAATCAACGCTTCCAACGCCTCGGCGATCTCGTCGCCGATACCGTCGTCGTCTACGCCGACCCCAAACCCGCCAACCCGCTCCGCGTCCAAATCAACGCCACCCCGCAACCTTCCCCCCATCCTCTCAGCCGCCCCGAACAAGCCGCCATCCTCCAGTTCATCGAACGTGCCCCCCTCTGGTCCGACGACCGCCGCATCGAACTCGCCAACCTCCTCTCCCCCCTCACCGGCGCCACCGGCCCCGAAGGCCTCCGCCGCCTCTACGCCATCGGCCTCTACCTCCGCCAAGGCCACCCCTCCAAAAAGAGCTAGTCACGCAATCCCCAATCCAAAATCCGCAATCCGCAATCCAGTGACCTCCCACCAATTCGAAGACGAAAACAACCACCGCTGGCAGCGGCTGGAGGAGGTCATCGACGCCGTCGAAACCAAACAACCTCACGAAGACATCGAGCGTCTCCCCACCCTCTTCCGCCAAATCTGCCACGACCTCAGCATCGCCCAGCATCGCCTCTACGACTCCGCCATCATCGATCGCCTCAACCGCCTCGCCATCGCCGGTTACCGCACCCTCGAACGACGTCTTTCCGGTGGCTGGGACCGCCTCGCTCATCTCATCCTCCGCGAGTTCCCCCAAACCGTTCGCCAGGAAAAAAAACTCTTCTGGTTCAACACCCTCCTCTTCTGGGCCCCCTTCTTTTTCTTCGCCATCTGGACGCCTCATGATCCCGAATGGGCCATGCGCCTCCTCGGCCCCGAAGGCATGGTCAGCATGGAAAGCATGTACGGCAGCCACACCTCTCCGCAGGACTACATGCGCGAAGAATTCGGCTCCAACTTCATGATGTTCGCCTTCTACATCTACAACAACGTCGGCATCGACCTCCGCACCTTCGCCGGCGGCCTCCTCGCCGGCATCGGCACCCTCTTCATCGTCCTCTTCAATGGTGCCCACATCGGGGCCGCCACCGGCTACGTCCACCACGCCTGCAATCCCCACACCTTCTACTCCTTCGTCGCCGGCCACTCCGCTCCCGAACTCATGGGCGTCGTCATCTCCGGCATGGCCGGCATGCGCCTCGGCCTCTCCCTCATCCACCCCGGCCCCCACGACCGCCGCACCTCTCTTGTCCTCGGCGGTCGCCGCGCTCTCCTCCTCATTCTCGGCGCCTGCATCCTGACCTCCATCGCCGCTGTCATCGAAGGCTTCTGGTCCGCCAACCCCATGTCCCCCTGGATCAAATACACCTTCGGCGCCATCGTCTGGTCCCTCACCATCGCCTACCTCGGATTCTGCGGAAGGAGGTCCCATGCGGCTTGAGGACCTCACGGTCGCCTTGCGCCCACGCCTTTCTTGGGAAGCCGCCGACCTCGGCTGCACCCTCGTCCGCCGCGACTTCCCCCGCATCCTCGGTCTCTGGGCCGCCACCGTCCTCCCCCTCTGGATCGTCCTCGCCATCGCTCTCAAAGATCACCCCCTCATCTTCTCCGGCATCGTCTGGTGGCTCAAACCCCTCTACGACCGCGTCCCCCTCCACTTCATCAGCCGCGCCACCTTCGGCGCCCGCCCCGGCTTCCGCGACACCTGGAAAGAATGGCCCCGCCTCTGGTCCCGCTTCTTTTTCCCCACCCTCCTCTGGCGCCGCCTCAGCCCCGGCCGCAGCTTCGTCCTCCCCGTCTGGCTTCTCGAAGGCCAACGTGGCAAAAACCTCCGCTCCCGTGTCAAAGGCCTCGCTCGTGAGGGCGGCTCTTCCGGCGCCAGCCTCACCTGGGTCTTCGTCAAACTCGAACTCGCCACCTTCTTCGGCCTCCTCGCCCTCACGTCCATCCTCGCCCCCGATTCCGGTCTCCCCGAAATGACCGACCTCTTCGACGCCGACGCCAATTCCACCTTCACCATCACCAACGCCTACTACTGGTGGACCAATTTCTGGTACCTCGTCACCATCACCATCGTCGAACCCTTCTACGTCGGCGCCGGCTTCGGCCTCTACCTCAACTGCCGCACCAAGCTCGAAGGCTGGGACATCGAACTCGCCTTCCGCCGCACCGCCTCCCGCCTCACCCAAGCCGCCACCCTGATCGCCCTCGTCCTCCTCTGCTTCCTCACCCTCTCACCCGCCTCAGCCCAATCCGATTCTCCCCCCGCTGCCAACACTTCCACCGTCCCTCCCGAGGACCCCAACGATCTCGCCCAATCCGTCCTCCAAGAACCCGACTTCAAAATCCATTCCAAAACCGACCGCCTCTGGATCCCCAACCAGGACACCGAAAACGCCCTCGCTACCGGCATCGTCGGCCTCATCCTCATGGCAATCGGCTACATCCTCCTGGTCATTGCCCTCGTCTTCTTGGTCTTCGTCCTCGTCCGCGCCGCCTCCCGCATGCGCCCCCCCGTCCTTTCCGCCCGAGCCAAGTCCACCCCGCCCCCGCGCTTCATCCTCGGCATGGAAATCACCCCCGAAAGCCTCCCCTCCGATCTCATCGCCGCCGCCCGCACCGCCTGGTCGAAGGGCGATGCCAAAGAAGCCCTCAGCCTGCTCTACCGCGGTGCCCTCGCCTCCCTCGTCACCCAGCACCGCCTCCCCATCGCCTCCAGCGATACCGAAGCCGATTGCCTCGACCACGTCATCGCTTCCTCCACCTCCACCCTCGCTCCCTACTTCAGCCAACTCACCCTCCTCTGGACCCGCACCGCCTACGCCGGCCAGCCACCCACCTCCCCCGATTTCGACTCCCTCTGCGCCTCCTGGCCCTTCTCCAAATCCGCCCCACTCTCCCCTCCCCGCACCACCGCTCTCCTCCTTCTCCCTTTCCTCATCCTGCTCCCCGCCTGCGATGGCCGCTGGGAAGACGTCACCCGCGAAACCGGCTTCAAAGGCCCCGCCCGCATCGATCCCTTCCTCGCCGCCTCCCGCTTCCTCGAACATCGCGGCCACTACCCCGACCGCAAACCCACCCTCGCCGACCTCCCCGAACCCACCTCCGGCCTCATCTTTACCTCCGCTGAAAACGGCATGCCCACCGGCCGCGCCCTCCCTCTCCTGCAATGGGTCACCAACGGCGGCCACCTCGTCTACACCCTCGCCGGCGCCGGACCCTACAACGACTGGTCCCTCTTCTCCGCCCTCTCCAGCTACGGCTACTTCGGCAACGACGAACGCCCCGACCCCATCCTCGAAGCCCTCCACGTCACCGCCAAAGACCGCCGCACCCCTGAGGAGATCGACAAAGCCCTCGGCGACATCCTCAAACCCGACAAAAAGAAATCCAAAGACGACAAACCCAAAGACGACTCCAAAAAAGACATCGAAAAACCCGAAGACGTCAGCCTCACCACCACCCAACTCCGCTGGCGCAAGCGCGACATCGCCGTCGAACTCCCCGACTACGTCACCTTCAAAACCGAACGCAAACTCCGCAATGGCGACTTCATCGCCGGCAAACCCGACGCCGCCCACATCCTCAGCCTCCGCCACGGCAATGGTCGCGTCACCCTCATCACCCACGCCCACCCCCTCCGCAGCCGCTACCTTGCCGACCACGACCACGGCCTCCTCCTCGACACCCTCGCCGGCCCAGGCCCCCTCGACGTCCTCTTCGTCGTCGGTCTCGAAGGCAGCTTCTGGGAGCTCCTCTGGCAGCGCGCCTGGCGCCCCCTCATCGCGCTCGCCTTCGCCATCGCCCTCTGGCTCTGGATGAGCCTCCCCCGCTTCGGTCCCGTCCGCACCATCGCCCTCCACACCACCAAACGCTTCTCCGATCACCTCACCACCCTCGGCAGCTTCTTCCTCAGCATCCGCCGCCAGGACCACCTCATCGCCGCTGCCCAATCCGCCCTCAACCAACGCCTCCGCGACACCCACCCGCACCTCACCAACTCCGCCGACCAACACACCCTCCTCGCCTCCCGCTCGAACCTCTCCCTCGACCGCGTCCAATTCGCCCTCGCAGATCCCCAATCCCTTCCCTCCTCCCAAATCATCCGTATCCTCCAAGACCTCCAAACCCTCCGCCTTTCCCTCTCATGAACCTCCCCCCCGAACTCCCCCCTTCCAACCCCACACCCAAACCCACCCCCTGGGCTCCCCCCGCACCCCTCTTCCCCGAACCTCCTCCTCAATACGAAATCCCCAATCCGCAATCCGCAATCCGCAATCCGCTTTCCACAATCCATAACGCCATCTCACAGGTCTTCATCGGCCAGGAAGAGGTCATCCATCAAGTCCTCGCCGCCCTCCTCGCCGGCGGCCACGTCCTCCTCGAAGGCAAACCCGGCCTCGGCAAAACCCACCTCGTCCTCGCCCTCGCCCGCACCTTCGGCGGCGCCTTCCGCCGCATCCAGTTCACCCCCGATTTGATGCCCTCCGACGTCACCGGCCACACCCTCTTCGACCTCGCCGCCCAGCAGTTCCGCGTCCGCCAGGGCCCCGTCTTCACCCAGCTCCTCCTCGCCGACGAAATCAACCGCGCCCCCGCCAAAACCCAGTCCGCCCTCCTCGAGGTCATGCAGGAAGGCCGCGTCACCATTGATGGCGAGACCCACACCCTGGCTCCCCCCTTCATGACCTTCGCCACTCAAAACCCCATCGAACAAGAAGGCACCTATCCCCTCCCCGAAGCCCAGCTCGACCGCTTCCTGTTAAAAATCCTCATCGACTACCCCGACGCCAACCAGGAAGCCTCCATCGTCCGCGCCGTCTGCTCCGAAGCCGCCGCCCGCGGCCTCTCCCCGGACCACGTCACCCAAGTCTGCACCCCCCAGGACATCCTCGACGCCCAATCCGCCACCGCCGCTGTCGATGCCGTAGAGTCCGTGGTCCAATACGCCGTCGCCCTCACCCGCGCTACCCGCACCCACGGCGCCATCTCCCTCGGCGCCGGCACCCGAGGCGCCATCTCCCTCGTCCGCATGGCCAAAGCCTACGCTTTCCTCGACAACCGCCACTACATCACCCCCGCCGATGTCAAACGCGCTGCCCTCCCCGTCCTCCGCCACCGCATCACCCTCGCCCCCGAAGTCGCCATCTCCGGCCAATCCACCGACACCGTCCTCCAATCCGTCCTAAACACCGTCCAAGCCCCCCGCACCTAACAACTCATCCTCCTCATCCTCCTCCTCGTCCTCGCCCCCCCCACATCCTCAGCCCCCCAATCCGCAATCCGAATTCCGC
>JARXAL010000201.1 GCA_029865835.1 Verrucomicrobiaceae bacterium | reverse complement strand
CACATTGCCGCTGCCGGTGAACTGGATGCCCTCGCCGTCGTTGTCGCCGTTTGCGCCCATAATCTCCGGCTTCCAGTCGCGAATGCCGGTGATGACGTTGTCCTCAATGCAGGCGTTCATCATGCCGGGCTTGTAGGCCTTGATGCCAAACTGCGACTTGATGGTGCAGCGACGCACCACGCAGTGCTCGGTGCCGTTCAAGCGCACCGGCCCATTCACTGTGACGCCTTCGAGATACACCCACTTGCGATTGGTGAGGCTGATCTCGTTGAAAACGGCTTTTCCGCTCGTGCTGCGATACACAATCGGCCTTCCAGGTTCGCCATCGCGATTGAACGTCGTCGAACCGTAATCGCCATCGGCGAGCCAAAGCACCTCACCGGGATTTGCGGCATTCAAATCGTCCTTCGAGCCGTTTTTGAGCCTTGCATTGGCTTTTGCGAAAGGTTCAGGTCGCGTCGAACATTTTACAACCTTCGTCGCCGAACCGCCATCCGGGTCATGCAGCTTCAAATCGATCTCGTAAGCCGTTCCCGGCTCCAGATCGAACACGCTGCCGCTGAGGCGGTTCGTCCACGTGAAGATCGGCGAGGTCTTTTGGCTTTTCCCGGCAGGCACACGCCGCAGCGGCATGCCTTCGTGCCAAGTCGTCTCCTCGTCCTTTCGATACTTCACCTCGCAAACGGCATCGAGGTCATCATCGCCCTGGATCTGCCATTCGATGGCGAGGTTTGTGATCGTCGGAAACGGCGTGGAGACCTCACCGGGTGTGGTGAAGTCCATGGCTTGCAGCGCACCAGCCATAAAGATACAGGCGAAAGCTTTCATCGCGTCGTCATCGGCCCCATTTTCACGACTTCGAGGTCCTTGCCCTTCACCTTGCGGATGGGAAGCAGTTCTTCGTGCACCCAGCGATCATCCGGCGCGCCGCTGATGAACCAGTTGCCGCCGTTGTCGGCGAGGATCATGCCGTGAGTTTTGAGGCCTTCGAGGATCACTTTGGCCGCGCCGGTGAACTTGGAGGTGTCAAAGCTGGCCTTCAAACGCACCCGCAAGCCCATCGGTGGTAGGTTTTCATCCTTGTGCGGACTGGCGAAGTGCGTGGCAGGCGGCACATAGGCGCGACGGCTCTTCTTCACCGTGAAGCGCAGCGCGTGCGTGAGCTTCTTCGCGCCGCAGATTTCATCGTAGCGGGCGAGTCCGGGCAAAATCGGCAAACCGGCCGCATCAGCGCTCGTCCAGCCAGCGGGACGCGGTTTTGGGTTCTTCAAATCGAAAACGGCACCGCTGCTCGCCTTCCAAGATTTGCCGCCATCGAGCGAAAACGAATGAAACAGCTCGTAAAGCTTCCAGTTGTCCTTATCTAGCACCAGCACATGCCTGTCGCCCTCCGCCTGCGGGCCGCCTTCGATGTGGGCAGCTGGCGGGATGGGATATGGCCCCGGATCACTCTCATCCGCGTATTCAAAAGCGATGGGCACCTTCGGCTGATCACCGCTCACGACGTAATAGGGGATCCCTCCCGGCTGCCCCTTCCACACCACACCAAAGTCCTCATGCAGCCCCGTCTCCGCGCCGATGGACGCGATGATCGCATCGCTCAGCGGATCGACTTCATCCTTCGACACGTCGCGATTCCATTCGTCATCGGCCGGCATAAGCGAAGAGCCGCCGAGATCGGCATTCGGCCCGGTTTTGAGCTGCGGATACTGGGCGAAGCCAGCACTGGCAATGAACAAGAAGATGAGCACTTTCATTGGATCGGACGGGCCCCAGGAAGCATTGAAAACTTTTACTGGCCCTGAATCAAGTAACAAAGGAAACGAGCACAGAATCCTAATCGATCGGCAAGCCGCTGCGAGATGTTTCACGCACTCCTTCTTACTCCACCTCGCGCCCTGCATACGACAGCGCCATGCGCAGGTAACGGTGGCTGTGGAGCGGGGCGAGTTCAGGGGTGAGGACTTTGGTTTTCAGAAAGGCTTCCACGGTGGCGAGGCACTCGGTGAATGCAGGTGACTTCTTGTCATGCGCGACTTTGAGCAGTGCGGTGACGAGGCGGGCATACTTCACGGATTCGGCAGCCATTTGGATGCGGGCTTTCACGCCGGTGTTGTCGCCTGGGACAAGATGTGCTGCTTTGAGGATGGCTTCGAGGGCTTGTAGCGCGCTCTCGTTGTAGTAGCGGGGCAACCTCGCGGCGTGAGGCGAGCGCGGAGTGAGTTCGGGATCGGCGCGGACCTGGTCGCTGATCTTCGCAAGGGTGGCGTGATAATGCTGCATCACCTCCGCCGCGGGGCCGTAGGCGGCGCGGCAGTAGTCGGCGATGGTGGCGGCGACATCGAGATCGGGATTCCACAGGGCTTTGCACAGTACGTAGTAGTCGAGACCGTGGGCGCTCCAGTTGCCGTGGCCGTTGTCAAAGTCGAAGCCGATGGCGTGATGCTCGACGCTGAACTTCACCGCCTGCGCGAACCATGCGGCGTGGTTGCGCGGCATGCCGAGATCGATGGCGGGGCCGAGGTCGTTCGGGCGGATGAAGAGCTTCGGAGCGATCTTTGACCACGCGGCGATCTCGTCCTGCTTCAGGCCGACGTAGCCGACGATGAGGTTCGGCTGCAGGCGCGTGACCTTCACTGGCACGCTGCGATAAACAGAATACGCATAGGCCACCAGATCGCGGTCAGGCATTTCGCGACCCACGCGGGTGGCGATTTCATTGAAGAAGGTGAACGTGCGGTCGCTGAGCGAGGGATACTCGGCAAATGGCTGCTTCGTGGCGGGATCGACGAGCTGCGAGTCGCCGATGATCTTCGGCGCGTCGGCGGGATCGAGCGCACGACAGGCCGCGCACATGCAGAACTTGTTTTTGCCGCCGTCGTTCGGGCTGATGGAGGCCGTGAGCAGCGCGGGATCGGCCTTGAACTCGGCGATCTTCACCCGTGCGATCTCATCCCACAGCGCGGGGTTTGATTTGCACAGCCGTTCACGCACCGGGACCTGCGTGCGCGTGCCATCGGGTTGCAGTGCGAACCATTCTGGATGCTCCTTGCCATGCTTTTCCCACCAACCGGCATAGGCGTGACCGCCATTGATCTCGATGCGTTGCCCCAACCTCATGCGCCGGTGCCACGGCACGTTCACCTCCGGCCCGCGTGCTTTTTTCCAAGCATCAAGCGCGATGCCCCACTGCTGCAAAACGGGCGCATACGTTTCCTCACGCGAAACGGCCACATCACGCACCTTTCGCTTGGCAATGCGCGGCTGCTCGCGGCGGTTCAGCTCCGGCAGCGTGACGGTGGCCTGCTTGGGCACCACCTCGCCATGCTCGCCGGGGAAAAGCCAGCGCACGCCCAGATCACGCTCCAGCAGGTCATACACGGCAAAGAGCGTGCCTCTGCAGATCATGCCGCCAGGACCGGAATCGCCACCGCAGAGGTGCAAATGGCCGTTGCGGGTCAAAACCAAGATTTCCTCCGCTTTCGGCGCGAGGTCGGCGCTCGCCTTGCAAGGCCCCAAAAAGATGCGAGGCCCCTCCGGAATGCCCTTTTGCGTCTCCGTGGCAATCTGCGGCCGCGTGCCGCCGATCTTGCCGAGATAATCCGCCAGCTCCACCGCCGCCAGCGGCACGCTCACGCCATCGCCAGTGAGTTGTTCCGCCGGTTTCTGCAGATGCTTATATAGCCCGTCCGGCACGATGATCACCACCTGCGGCTGTCCATCTCGGATGAGAGTGATGTCGGCTGAGGCAGTGAGCACGACAGCGGTGCCAAGCAGGGCGATCAAACATGTTTTCATCGAGTGTGTTATGAACGCCTGCTTCGCACGATTGCTTTCCCAGCGAAATATCGAATGGTTAATTTCTGCGGCTGGCTGAGATAGAACCGCGGCATATCCATTGATTCACGCTGCATCAGGGGGCGATGGCACCGCTGACATTCTTGGTGCGTGTTTTGCCGTGAAAATCGGTTCCCAGGAGATGCTGGGGATCAGCGTGGTCGAGCTTGGCATCGCTGGCGGGGGTGGCGTCGTGCTTGCTGCCATCGAGGGTGACGCCGGGGAAGTCCTCGAAGCCGCGACCTTTGACGCAGCCGTCTTTGGGACCATCGCCGAAGACGACGTTGCCAGTGCTGAGAACGCCTGCGTTGCCGTTGGCGTAGTGGAGGGCATTCGCATCGCGTGAGTAGAGGATGTTGTTGGCGAGGACCATGCCTTCGCGGCCATTCCAGGAGCCGCCGCGAAAGGCGTGCGCCGCGTTGAGGATGGTGTTGTGGATGACTTGGAGGTTGAGCGTCTTGCCCTGATGATCGGTGCTGGCAAAGCCTGCGCCCGCGCCGTTGATGAGGACGTTGTTGCGCACGATGGCCTCGCCCTGCACTTGCATGACGTTGTCGCCGCTGTTGTAGCAGAGGTTGCGCTCGATGATGTTCACGGGCTTCCCAGCGGTGCCATAGACGGTGATGCAGGGATACTGCGTGTCATGAACACGGTTCTCGGCGATGAGATTGCCCCAGGAGCCTTGCTTCACCTCGATGCCATCGCCTTGATCGCCGCGACAATCATGAATGTGATTCAGCGCGATGACGCTCTCGCTCATGATGTGGTCGCCGTTGTTGGCTCCGAGATACATGCCTTCCGCGTGACCGTCGCCGTGGTGGATGTGGTTGCGGGTCAAAAAGAGGCGCTGGGTGTCGGCGCTGTTGGCGCTGAGGCAGACTTGGCCGGTGTGGTGGATGTGACATTGGTCGATCCAGACGTGACTGCAATACCCGAGTCTCATGCCGTGACTGCCGCCGGTGAACTCGATGCCCCGAAAGCAAAGATAACTCACATGGACAGACTGTCCGATGTTGATGACGTTTTGTTTGTCATCTGGTCGCGTAATGATGACTTGAGCATCCTCCGCCGAGACAATCCAGATCGGTGCCTCCGCCGTGCCACTGACCTGCACATCCCACATGCGGTCCATGTTGTAAGTGCCATTGGCGAGTTCGAGTTTGTCGCCCGGTTTCAGGGCTTCTACGGCCTTCAAGAGGGCAACCCCGCTTGGGTCGGTGTGTTGGATGATCCGCTTTGGGATGATATTTGCCCAGTTGGGCTCGTAGTGGGAGGCTTGAGCGGTCGAAGCAAGGACGAAGAGGAATAGGGATCGCATGGCTGACTGAGAACATGGGTGGTTCATCATTAAACGAAGAGCAGGAAGGCGAACTTTTCATCAGCGACGTTGAACTAATGGACCTCTTCATTGTCTGCATTCGGGACGCGAATTTCGGACTGTCCGAAGTGAATCGGGGGAATCACTGGATTAACTCGAGTGTTCCTTCGGTGAGGCGGTAGAAGGCTCCGACGATCTTGATCTGGTCTTTGTCTTCCACTTCTTTGAGGATGGGACTCTCCTGGCGGATGCGGGACAAGGTATGGCGAATATTGTTCTCGTTGATGCGTTTCATGAACTCTGGATTGGAGGAGGTTTTTTCGCCTTGGAAGTCCTGGCTGGCTGCAACGGCGGGCTTAATCTTCGAGAGCATGACGGTGATGTTGCCTAACTTTACGTTATCGATTGCTCCTTTGATGGCGCCACAGTGTTGGTGTCCCAGGACAAGGATGAGTTTGGCTCCGGCGACCTTGCAGGCGAACTCCATGCTGCCGAGGAGGTCAACGTTGACGAAGTTGACTGCGACTTGGCCCACAAAAACATCGCCAATGCCTTGGTCAAAAGAGCAGACGCCCAGATGACCGGGGACACCACGGATGCCGCGAAAATGCGGATCCTGTATGACCTGATCGTCAACCGCTTCACCCACTACGAAGCGCAGCACAATCTGGCCAGCAATTGGATTCTCTACGCTGCCGGTTTCGTCCACCCCACCTTCCGTCACATGTGGTCTCCGGACCGCTTCGTTTCCCAGGGATACTCCTTGCTCTGCGACCAGTCCTCGTTCCTGCTGCTGCATCTGGCCATGGCCCATGGCATCAAGGCCCGCCGTGTGGGCCTGCAGGGGCAGGTGGTCATGGTATGACGGCGACTGGCACCTCTATGATCCCTACCTAGAGATCATCCCCGTCAATGACGCCGGAGAGGTCGTCAGCCTGGATGCTACCCCTTGGACGTCAATCGTCAGTGCGGTGGCGAGGCGACCCCCTTCAAGGATGGAGCATGCCGTGGGCACCGTTGAAGCGGCAGGGGACCAGCCTGCGGCCTTCATGCGCCTGGGGGCGGCGGTGCATGACACCGACAAGGAAACGCGCCACGGCATCCACACCCCGCATGACACCGGGCGGGCTTGAGACCTTGCCCCCTCCATCGGACCGCATCTCCACCGACTCCGCGAGGCAGGAACTCCAGCTCCTGAAGCTCCCCCGCACAGGCCGCTTTCAGACAGACCCGCTCACACCCCGTCTGCGCTCCACATCCAGGGCCAACTCCGTACGGCCCTCTCTAAAGCAATTTCCTTGCAGACGGACAGACTGAAAGAGCGGCCGACGAACCGGCCGCTCCAAATCTTTTGCCCAGAGGATCAGATGACAACGGTGCTACCGTCGAAGCGGGTGAGACTGAAGCCGGTGAAACTTTCGTTGTTCAGCAGCTTGTGATCACGCAGCATCTGGAGGCCCACTTCCTCACCGAGTTTCATGCCCTCGATGTCATCGGAGCGCCAGTGGACGCCGCCCGTTTCGCGACCGAGGGACATGTTTGAGGCGAGTTTGTCGAGTTCGCCGCCGACGGTGAGGGCGCCTGCGAATGGCGCAAGATTGAGCCCGTTGGTATCCGACTGGACGGGCGAAGGGATCGCGAAGGACTCTTTGAAGAATGCTTTCAACACGGTGACACAAGCACCGGCGATGGCCGCGTGGCCCCCTGGGTAAGCGGGATGAGTTGGAGAGCCTTCCGGGAAGGCCATTGGCAAGAGGCTGGTACCGTAAACACCCTGAATGAGTGGAAGAACGGCGGAATTCAGCACATCGGCATGAAGCGGATAGGTCTTGGCACCGGTGACGTGATTGTGAACCAGACCGGCGTAGGCCTCTGGACGGAGACGGCGGTGAACCTGCCATTTTTGATACCAGGCGGCCTTGAGACCGGCAATGCCGGCACGAGCGACGAGGTCGAGGATCATTGGGCCGCCGAAGGTGACGAAACCTCCTTGGTTGCTGATGGCCTTGTAGGGGTTGTTGTCATCGAGTGCTCCGCCGCCGAAGCCCAGAAGGATGAGAGCGGCGCTCTGGAAAGCCTGGTAGGACCAATCGACATGGACGTACTCGGCGAGATCGCGCCCATTGGCGATGTAACGCGGCGTGGGATCGATGGTGGCAGAGGTGGGAGCGGGGGAGCCGTTTTGGACGGCCAGCCAGTGGGCAAAGGTCGTCATGTGATTGACCCCAGAGACGGTGGTGCGGTAGCGTTGCACGATCGTGGTGGCACCAAAAGGGATGTCTTTGTAGAGAAACTGGGAGATCATCGGACCAGTGAGATCACCCGCAGTAGGCCCGCGGAAGACCGTTCCGGCTGTGACCGAACCGCTGACTTTGGGGGCGCGTAAGTCGCTGAGGCCGCTGAGGTCAGCAGAGGCCGCAGCGATGTTGCCATCACTGCCATAGTCCGTGAAAGGAATGTCGCGGGTCCAGGCACGCCAGTATACCTCAGTCATTTCACCGGCACACCAGGCGCTGTTAAGCGCGGGCGCGGCCAGCATGCTGTGGTAATTGGAGTCCGCACCTTCGAGCGAGTAGGAGTAGGCCGCTTGCGGATTGGCGAGCCTGACCGTCCCACCGAGGGGGATCGCATTGAAACTCGCCTGCGTCCCGTTGCTGATCGCCGTACGCAGCGCGTTGTAGGCTGAGGGAATCACTTCGCCGAGGGCATCGTGCGGAAGCGCCTTGGTGAAAGAGCCGATGAAGTTCGGGTAAATCGTGTCGTCCGTGGTGGAGGGATGGGCCTGGACGCCGAGTTGCATCTGTGCGTTGGCGGCTTGAATCCTCAGGCTATGAGCGCGAGCACGGCGCTGTTGCCCGTTCACAGGGCCGATTAGAACGGCGGAGGCGGTGGAAGGCGTGAGGCTAAGGCCCGTCGCTCCAGCCGCCATGGCGCCGAGGCCGCTGACGGAGCGAATGAACGAGCGACGATCAAAGGAAGACTTTTGGGGAGATGGACTGGATTGGGGTGTCATGGCGTTGATTGATGTATGATTAATAGACTCGACACTTTTCTCTTATGCCGTTGGTGTCAGAAAAAAGCCTAAGATAACATTCTGAATTTTATTTTATGGTGCAAACTGCTTTTTGTAACAATTTCGTTTCCAGTGAGGTCAGCCCCCCTCACACCCCGTCTCCGCTCCACATCCAGGGCCAACTCGGTGCGGCCCTCTCAAAAGCAATTTCCTAGCAGAGTGAGCCGATGATCATTGCTCCGATCAGGAGAAGTACTCCTTTGCCGAGCACCGCATCGCGCAAGGCGTGGCGGACTCCGGGGTCCGTGAGGGAGAATTTGCCGCCCAAGGCGCCTTTACCGAGCATGACGCCGATGATGATGGCGGGCGATTCCATGACGGCTAGAAAGGCGGAGGCATAGCTTTCATAGGGTTGGTCGATGCTTTTGAGGAAATTCGTCGCAGCGATGAATGTCACGGCGCTGACACTGCCGTAGTGCGCTGCGATGGCGCCTGCATCGGCAATGCTGAACTTGCCCAAGTTCCTTAGACATGGATAGGCCCATATCGGAATGAGTGCGCTGAGGACCATGGCGGCGAGAGCAGGAAGCCAGACCGTTTCAACACCTGCTTCGTTGATGGCAACGCCGCCCTTGAATCCGATGGCGGTGAGCAAGTAGATGGTCAGGGTCGAATAGAGGGCATCCGGGAATTTGAGGTCGCTTTTTGAGACGGCGGCAAAGACGCCAAGGACGAAGAATAGAACTGCGGGGCTGAGGAGATTTGATTGAATGGCGGTGACAAAATCCATGAGGGGGGAGATAGGGGTGCGGGTGAGGCCTCCATCTCGTCCACCGAGATCATTCTCTCCAATTCATGTTTTGGAATTGATCGTTCGTTTCTATGAAAGCGAGATCATTCTTTCCCGGTTGGGTGACTCAGGTGGCGGGTAGGGCCCGGCGAATCTCTTCCTTTTGGCCGCGGGAAATCTGAATGGGAGTGCCGACGTCGACCCACTCATAGAGGAATCTGGCGGGGTTGGCGCCGGTGAGAGGGACTCGGATGCAGCCGTGGGAGGCGGGGTAATTTGGAACGCTGGAAAAGCCGTGGAAGAAGATGTGACCGGTGATTTGAACGCTCCAGGGCATGGGTGCGTTGTGGTATTTGCTGGAGTAGTGCATGCGGCTTTTGTACGGGCCAGCGGTGAAATGACCTGAGGGGGTGTTGCCGTAGCGACCAGAACTGATGTTTGTGTCCAAGACGGTCAGTGTGCCTTGGTAGGCGTAAAGGCGCTGGAGGGCGAGGTCGACTTCAATGCGTTTGGAGCCTGCGATGACGGTGAAGCGGCGACGTCCAGATGCGACGTCGAATTCGGGTTTATCGGGATCTGCAGAAATGGTGGCACCAGCGGAGGCAAGGGCGTTCAACTGAAGCCAAACGGCCCCATTGATGAGGCGGGTTTGGTTGGCTGGGACTGAGGTTCCGTTGATTTTGAGAGTGCCGGCATCCCGTGACAGGCTCGAGTGCCACTTGAGGCGAGAGGACACCTCCGAGAGGGGGACGTATATCTCGCCGGGTTCGACGGCGAACGTGACGGACTCGACGTTTGCAGCCAGCGTGGGGGTTGAAGATAACCCGAGAGCGAACGCGAGAAATAGACTCCAGATAGAGAGATGGGAGCTCATGCCTGATCGGATATTCGGCGGTTTGTTTTGCGCTTTAGAGTGGTGGTACCGGCGGTCGGACTCGAACCGACACTCCTTTCGGAACAAGATTTTGAGTCTAGCGTGTCTACCAATTTCACCACGCCGGCTTCAACCACTCTTGATCAGGGGAGGAGTAGTTAGCTGGGAGGAAAGGGTTTGCAAGGGTTTTTCCGCTCAGTCTTCTGCGAGGGCTTTGGGCGGGCCGAGAATTTCCCGAATGACGATGGCGCGGCGCAGGGAAAGTGGGCTTCGGAGGTCCATCCGGAGGCGCATGAGGCTGTCAGCGGTGCGGCGATCGCGGTGGGCGACGGCTTCGGTGAAACTGCGATCAACGAAATTTGAAGTGGGGAAGGCGTTGGCGAGAGTCGGGGTGGGTGGCTGTTTGGGAAGGGCAGGAACAGGCGGTGGGACGGCGTTCTGGGGTTGTGGTTTGCGGGAGGGAGAGGGTGAATTGGGCCTGACTGGGAGTGGTGGCGGGGGCTGGGCCTGGCGGGGAGATGGCTGGTTGGATTCTTTGATTTGTTTGAAAAGGTCTTTGATTTCGGCGAAGGGATCAGGTGGAGGTGCGGTTGAGGTCGGAGAAGGGGAGGGAACCGGAGCGGCTTCCTGGCCAGTTTGTTTACGCAAGGCGGCTTCACGGAGGGCGCGGTCCTGGGGGGTGAGGATGGTGGGCCGCTCTTTGGCCTCTTTCTGCTGTTGGATCAGATTGCCCAGCCAACGGAAGAAGCCGACAACGACAAACAGGATCAGGAAGATGACTTGTCCCCAGTCGATGTCAGGCATGGTGGTGGCGAGTGCGTTGTGGGCTATTGCTTGGTGCTGCCTTCGCTATCGGAGGGGGCGCCGATTTGTTTGCGCATGTCTGTGTCGGCAAGGATGTTGTTGTATTTGGCGTAGTCCATGATGCCGAGTTGCCCGTTGCGGAAGGCTTGGGCGATGGCGAGGGGAACTTCTGCTTCGGCTTCGACGACGCGTGCGCGCATTTCCTGTGTGCGTGCGGCCATTTCCTGCTCGAGGGCGACGGCGGCGGCACGGCGGACTTCGGCGTTGGCTTGGGCGATCTTTTTGTCTGTTTCGGCTTGTTCGGATTGGAGCTTGGCACCGACGTTGTCGCCCACGTCCACGTCTGCGATGTCGATGGAGAGGATTTCGAAAGCGGTGCCGGCGTCGACGCCTTTGCTGAGTACGAGTTTGGAGATGGAGTCGGGGTTTTCGAGCACGTCTTTGTAGGAGTTGGCGGAGCCGATGCAGGTGACGATGCCTTCGCCGACGCGTGCGACGACGGTTTCTTCGGTGGCCCCGCCAATGAAGCGTTCGAGGTTGGTGCGGACGGTGACCCGGGCGCGAACGCGGAGGGAGATGCCGTCTTTGGCGACGGCGTCGATCTTGCCGCCCCTGCCCATTTCAGGATGGGGACAGTCGATGACTTTGGGATTAATGCTGGTGCGAACAGCCTCGATGACGGTTTTACCGGTGCCTTTGACGGCAAGGTCGATGGCACAGGCGCGATCGAAGATGAGGGGGATACCGGCTTTGTCGGCGGCGATCAGGGCGAGGACGACTTGGGTGATGTCTCCACCGGCGAGGTAGTGGGCTTCGAGGGAGTCGGTCTCGATCGGGATGCCTGCTTTGGCGGCAGTGATGCGGGTATCGACGACCAGGGCGTTAGGAACGCCGCGGAGCCACATGGCGATCAGTGTGGCAATGCTGACCGGGCAATTGGCGATGCGGGCGCGGAGCCAGACGTTGAAGAATTTGCCGACGATCAGGAGCACGACGAGTGCTATGATGAGGGCGACGGCAATGAGGAAGAGT
Source organism: Verrucomicrobiaceae bacterium (assembly GCA_029865835.1). Lineage (GTDB taxonomy): Bacteria > Verrucomicrobiota > Verrucomicrobiia > Verrucomicrobiales > Verrucomicrobiaceae > JAGRPD01. Next base: position 7,288 of record JARXAL010000201.1, on the reverse strand, counting down.
TCGACGGCTGGGGGCATAGGATTGATGGGTTGAGATTAAACGGTGGTGACGACTAGGTTTCCGGGTTCGGTGGTGATGACTTGAATACGAGTTCCGATGGGAGCGTGGCCGTTCAAGAGCCGCACCTCGTGACGGGTGCCGTTGTCGAGGGCGACCTTTCCGAGAGGGCGAAGGTCGGTGGTAGCGACGCCTTGAACACCGATATGGGGAGTGCCTGGTGACGGGGGGGTGGCGATGGTGGTTTTCAGCGTGAAGGCACGGTGGAAAAGTTTGACGGCAAAGAAGCGAAGCCAGATGGCAATGGCAGATCCGGAGGCGACGATGATGCCAAGAGAAACGGTGGTGCGAGTGCCGGATGTCCAGTCGACCTCATCGCTGAAGAGGGTGACAGCGACGGCGGACAGAATGGAGATGACGCCGAAGGTGCCAAGGATCCCGCCTGGGACAAAGGCCTCGAGCATGATCAGCAGTAGGCCAAATAGGACGAGGACAATGAGTGTGGTGATCATGATCGTGTCGCCGGGTATAACGGAATCAGGATGGCGTCAATTTGAGCGATGAACAGAACTTTTTTAGTGTTCGGTTTACCAGGGGGAGGAAGAACGAGGGTTACGGAGTGCCTGCGAGCAGGCTTTCGGCATGGATGCGGGCGGACTTTGGATTGCCACCGAGCATTCGAGTCAATTCCTCGATGCGTGCTTCGCCTTCCACTGAATGGATCTGCGAGCGAGTGCGGTCTTTTTCGACTTCCTTGGTTACGACGTAGTGGCTGCTGGCGAGGGAGGCCACCTGAGGGAAGTGGGTGATGGCTATGACTTGATGGGTGGTTCCTAGTTCTGACATTTTTCGACCCACCGCTTCCGCGATGTTGCCGCCAACGTTGGCGTCAATCTCATCGAAGACGAGGAGCGGGACACTGTCCTGCCTAGCGAGGGCACTTTTCACTGCTAACAAAACGCGAGACATTTCGCCGCTGGAAGCGGTCAACCGGAGAGGTTTTTGGGGCTCGCCAGGATTTGGCGCAAAGTGGAAGTCGACCTCCTCGGCTCCGGAGCGGGCAGGTTCTGAATGGGGAACCAAACGGACGTCAAAAACGGAACGTTGGAAACCGAGATCGGCAAGGTGTGCCGTGATTTCTTTGGCGAGTTTTGGGGCGTGCTTTGCACGTTCTTTGGACAGGGCGGCAGCCGTTTTGTCGACGATTTGGCGTTTGGCACTGGCGATGGTTTTGAGTTTATCAAGTTCTTCACCGCGGTTTTCCATGCGACCGAGTTTTTGCGCGGCATCATCGTGGTAGGCGATGATCTCTGCAATCGTGCTGCCGTATTTTCGCTTCAGGGTTTGAATGACAGTGAGGCGCTTATCAAGTCGGTCGAGTTCGGAGGGATCGGTTTCGATATCGTCCACGTAATCTTGGACACTTGACTCGAGTTCCTGCAACTCGACTTGAGCGGAGCGGAGGCCATCAAACAAAGCGGAGGTGGAGGGGTCGATGCGTTCGAGGTCGTTGGCGAGACGCGTGACCTCTCGCAGTACAGCCTGCAAGCCTTGTTCGCCGTCACCGAGGCGGAGCATTAGCTGGGCGCAGATTTCTGTGAGGCGTGCGGCATTTGCCGAGATGCGATGACGCGTTTCCAGTTCGTCCTCTTCATCCGGCTTGAGGTTTGCATCGCTGATCTCAGTGACTTGGAAGCGCAGCATGTCCATTTGCTGCTCAGAAGCTCGTTCGGATGTTTCGAGGTGATGGAGTTCGGAGAGAGCTTCACGCCAGGCTTTCCAGGCGGAGGAGTATTCGGAGGCGCGGGCCTCGATGCCGGCATATTTGTCGAGCATTTCCAACTGGCGATCCTGAGAATTCAGAGACTGGTGATCATGGGGGCCGTGAAGATCGACCAGTTGCTCGCCGAGGTTTTTAAGCACGTTAAGGGTCACAGGCGAGCAGTTTACAAACTGTTTGTTGGCGCCACTGATGGTGATTGATCGTTTGATCAGCAGCTCTCCGTCCTGACAAGGTTCGACACCTGACTCAGCGAGGATTTGATCGACGAGGCGAGTATTTTTCAGCTGAAAGCGGGCTTCAACGGTGCAGGCATCTTCACCCGAGCGGATAAGCGAACGATCTGCGCGTTCACCGAGAATGAGTTTGAGTGCGCCGACGATGATGGATTTGCCCGCGCCCGTCTCACCGGTGACGGCAAGCAAACCATCGCCCAGTTCCCAGGTGACGTCTTCGACCAGGGCGAGGTGACGGATCTTGAGGAATGAAAGCATAGAGCTCGATCAATGGGTTGGTTGTCAGCAGAGTATGGAGGAGGGGTGGCGTTGCGCAAACGAACAGTTGCCAAATTTTCTTTGGGATGGGAGTGGTCGTTTCAAAATCGACGGCGGTGGTCGATTATTGGCAATGGGAGGCTCAGTTCTTGCGTATGTTTTTGCGTAGAGTTGTTGATCACAAAGCCATGATGAAATCTTCACGTTTTTCGAGACGCCACTTCCTGCGTGGAACTGGCATTGCACTGGGGTTGCCTTGGTTTGAGTCGATTTCCTCATTTGGCGCCCCACTAAATCAGGTCAAGGTCCCTGAAGCTCCGCGGCGGATGGCGGCGATGTTTTTTGGCAACGGGGTAAACCCTCATCACTGGGGCGCGGAAATGGTTGATGGGGGAATGAAGCTATCGAAGACATTGAGTCCGCTTGAATCGCTTAAAGACAAGCTGTTGGTGATGAAGGGATTATGGAATCCGACCACAGTGCAGGGTCCAGGTGGTCACTATCCAAAGATGAACGTGTTGTCGGGATTGAAGGTGAAACAGACGACGACGGACATTGAGGTGGGCACGACGATGGACCAATTGGTGGCAGCGCAGGTCGGGAAGCATACACCTGTCGCCAGTTTGGTTCTGGGAACGGAAGGGCCGAGTTACTCGACGGATTCAGGTTTCACGTCGATTTATTCGGCCTACATTTCATGGGCAAGTCCGACGGCACCCGCACCGAAGGAAATCTTTCCGCAACAAGCCTTTGACCAGCTTTTTGATGATGGCACGCAACGGAAACGGGATCGGAGTGTGTTGGATTTAGTCCTTGAGGATGCCAAGTCGTTGAAGCACCAACTGAGCCGCCGCGACGGCCAAAAGCTCGAGGAGTATTTGGTGTCAGTGCGAGAGTTGGAACAGCGAGTCGAAAAGGCGGAAAGGCTAAGCCAGGCTGAGGTGTCGGCGTTGACGTGGCAGCCATCGGTGAAGGCACCCACCTTCCCGCGCCCAAGTGGGGGCATTCCTTCGGATCCGGAGCAGCACATGCGACTGATGTTGGATATTGTCGTACTGGCATTGCAGATGGATCGAACCCGCGTTGCAACGCTTATGCTGAACAATGATCTTTCGGGAGTGGTTTTTCCAAGCTTGCAGGGCATTCGGGGTGGCAACCATGAGTTGTCGCATCACGCCAACGACGAGGAAAGATTGGGCATGTATCAGCGGGTGAACCAGCAATTCGTGCAACTGTGGGGAGAGGCGCTGCAAAAGATGGCGGACACCAATGAAGGTGAGCGCTCGCTACTCGACAACAGCATGATCATGGTGACATCGAGCCTCTGGGATGGCAATGCTCACGATTCAACGCAGCTGCCCTTATTGCTGGCTGGCGGAGGTGGAGGATCGATTCGGAGTGGCAGGATCATTGATTTTTCCGCTGAGGACAAAGAGGAGCGGAAACTGTGCCGACTGCATTTGGCATTGATGGAGCGAATGGGGTTGCGGGTCGAAAGGTTTGGCGACGCCGACAAAGCGCTGCAGTTGGGCTAGGCATGGGGATAGCGGGCTCAGAGCCAGGGTCGCATTTGTGAGTCAAAAGCGGACCGATATTGGGGGGTCACGTGATTGGATGAGAGCTAAGGACGGCCTTCTAATTGAGGGCCTAGGCTGGCAAGCCGCGGATTGGATTCGGAAGGTGCGATTGGAACGCGTCGGGGTAAGTGAACGTTCTTGTTGGATGGGGATCGGGCAGGTGACAGTCAGAGAAAATCGACAGTCAGAGAGACGGCGGACCAAGTAGAATCGGGCATCCAAAAGGGAGGACGGAAAGGCCATAAAAGCACGATATCAGGTGGAGTCTGTGCCGGCGGCAGGGAATGCCTTGCTACTGGCTATGGAAAACGAGCCTCCATGAAGCATCGAGCTCTGGGTAGAGAGAAAATCGATCAGCTGGAAGCCTTATAGAATGGGCGTTGAGCAAAAAAGAGATAAAAAAGATCAAATTGGGTTTGACGGTTGGGCGGGATGCATTAATATCTCAGTCCGCTACCGAAAACGAGCGGCTGCGAACGAGAGATCGATCTGTGCAAGTCACGATCGATTTTTTAGTCTCCAGAAACGGATCTTTTAGAGAACAACAACGAAAAGAGATGAGCTGATAAGGCTCAAATCTGATCAAGAAAACACAAGGGCTAAGTTGCACGTTGCGTGTTGAAAGATGCGCGAATTCGTGAAAGCGAATTAAAAACAACTTAGCTGAAATAATGAAAATTAAGTCAGCGCAATTTATGGAGAGTTTGATTCTGGCTCAGAACGAACGCTGGCGGCGTGGATAAGACATGCAAGTCGAACGGGATACACTTGGTAGTAATATTAAGTGTGTCTAGTGGCGAACGGGTGCGTAACACGTGGACAACATTCCGAGAAGCGGGGGATAGCCCAGGGAAACTTGGTTTAATACCGCATGTGGTTGAGTGTGGCATCACACAACAACTAAAGGTGGGGACCGCAAGGCCTGCCACTTCTCGATTGGTCCGCGGCCTATCAGCTTGTTGGCGGGGTAACGGCCCACCAAGGCGACGACGGGTAGCTGGTCTGAGAGGACGACCAGCCACACTGGAACTGAGACACGGTCCAGACACCTACGGGTGGCAGCAGTCGAGAATCATTCACAATGGGGGAAACCCTGATGGTGCGACGCCGCGTGGAGGATAAGGTCTTCGGATTGTAAACTCCTGTCATGTGAGAGCAAGGCTACGATTTTAATACCTTCGGAGCTTGATAGTATCACAAGAGGAAGAGACGGCTAACTCTGTGCCAGCAGCCGCGGTAATACAGAGGTCTCAAGCGTTGTTCGGAATCACTGGGCGTAAAGGGTGCGTAGGCGGCTTGGTAAGTCAGATGTGAAAGGCGGGGGCTCAACCTCCGGACTGCATCCGATACTGCCAAGCTAGAGTACTGGAGAGGTGTCTAGAATTCTCGGTGTAGCAGTGAAATGCGTAGATATCGAGAGGAATACCAATGGCGAAGGCAGGACACTGGACAGTTACTGACGCTGAGGCACGAAGGCTAGGGTAGCGAACGGGATTAGATACCCCGGTAGTCCTAGCAGTAAACGGTGCACGTTTGGTGTGGGGGGATTCGACCCCTTCCGCGCCGGAGCTAACGCGTTAAGCGTGCCGCCTGGGAAGTACGATCGCAAGATTAAAACTCAAAGAAATTGACGGGGACCCGCACAAGCGGTGGAGTATGTGGCTTAATTCGATGCAACGCGAAGAACCTTACCTGGTCTTGACATGCACTGTGTCTCCGGTGAAAGCCGGATAGTGTAGCAATACACGCTCTGCACAGGTGCTGCATGGCTGTCGTCAGCTCGTGTCGTGAGATGTTGGGTTAAGTCCCGCAACGAGCGCAACCCTTGTGATTAGTTGCCAGCACGTAATGGTGGGAACTCTAGTCAGACTGCCCAGATCAACTGGGAGGAAGGTGGGGACGACGTCAGGTCAGTATGGCCCTTACGCCTTGGGCTGCACACGTACTACAATGCCCAGCACAATGAGAACCGATACCGCGAGGTGGAGGAAATCTGTAAAACTGGGCTCAGTTCGGATTGGAGGCTGCAACTCGCCTCCATGAAGTTGGAATCGCTAGTAATGGGGCATCATCTACGGCCCCGTGAATACGTTCCCGGGTCTTGTACACACCGCCCGTCACATCATGGAAGCCGGTCGCACCCGAAGTGCTCGCACCAACCGCAAGGGGGTAGAGTCCTAAGGTGTAGCTGGTAACTGGGATGAAGTCGTAACAAGGTAGCCGTAGGGGAACCTGCGGCTGGATCACCTCCTTTCTACGGAGAAATTCGCATATCATTCTCATGATCCCTGTGAAAGGTCGAGCCCCGAGCCCGTTAAACGGCTCTGGGGTTGTAAGTCCGCAAGGGCTTACACCTAAAACGCTTATTAAAAGGAGTGCCTGAAACGGCATTCAAAGCCACTGTATCGTTTGACACGCAGTGTACAATTTAATCTTTTATCCTCACTTCAATTCCGCCCCGTCAAAAGGGCACCCTCGGTAAAGGGGGTTTAGCTCAGTTGGTAGAGCGTCTGCTTTGCAAGCAGAATGTCAACGGTTCGAATCCGTTAACCTCCACCACTAGGTAAAAGCTGAAAGGCTGAAAAGCTGACACTCTGAAATTTCAGATTTTCAGTATCTCAGCATCTCAGTATTTACTTTCCAACCGGGCCTGTAGCTCAGTTGGTTAGAGCACCGCCTTGATAAGGCGGGGGTCATAGGTTCGAGTCCTATCAGGCCCACCATTTTTACACGAAAGGAATTCGAGTTTCATACTGACAGAACAGTCCGCTCTTTGACATCCACATGGAGAAATATAATTTTAAGACTGCAATAAATATTGATGACTCAAATGAGCCATTCTTAGCGGTCCTTGAATATATTCTAATTCCCAAATACATCAAATTTTTACGGCAAAGTCGGTCACTACGGTGAACGACAGTAGGTTGGTCGGAAGACCAACAAAGCGTGGAAACCAGTTTCGCAAGAAGCACAGGTCCGCGTGGCTGATTTCAATTAGGAATCAAGCTTTAAAGGGCACACAGTGAATGCCTTGGTGCTAACAGGCGATGAAGGACGTGTTAAGCTGCGATAAGCTTCGGGGAGCGGCAAATACGCTTTGATCCGGAGATTTCCGAATGGGGTAACCTGACACCTTTAATAAGGTGTCGTCTTTTTCTGAAGCCCCTTCGATGGGGAAGTTAGGGAAAAGCACGCGATACCCGGTGAAGTGAAACATCTCAGTAACCGGAGGAAAAGAAAGAGAATCGATTCCGTCAGTAGTGGCGAGCGAAAGCGGAATAGCCCAAACCGGGGACTTGTCCCCGGGGTTGTAGGACCCCGCCGTGGGATCTCAATGGATAGGTGAAGGAACTGGAAAGTTCCGGCAGAGAGGGTGATACCCCCGTAACCGAAATCCAACGAGACCCTAGGGTGTTCCTGAGTAATACGGCACACGTGAA
>JARXAL010000141.1 GCA_029865835.1 Verrucomicrobiaceae bacterium | reverse complement strand
CGTTAGGGGTGGGGATGGGGTGCGGGAGGCGGTGATGGAAATGAGTGCGGTTTCGGGGCTTGCGCTGGTGCTGGATGCGCCGCTGAATCCGACGGTGGCGAGCACGTTCGGGACGGGGGTGATGATGCGGGAGGCGATGGGGCGCGGGGTAGGGCGGGTGCGGATCGGGATCGGGGGCAGTGCGACGAATGATGGGGGGATGGGGATGGCGGTGGCGCTTGGGTTTCGGTTTCTGGATGCGGCTGGGGAGCCTGTGGTGGAACTGCCGGAGCGATTTGAGGAGGTGGTGCGGATTGAGCGGTCGCTTGATGGGGCGGAGTTTCCGGAGGTGGTGGTGGCTTGTGATGTGGACAATCCGCTGCTGGGTGTGCGGGGGGCGACGCGGGTGTATGGGAGGCAGAAGGGGGTGGTGGATGAGGGGTTTTTTGAGGGTCGGTTGGAGCGGTTGGCGGAGATGGTGAAGCGGGATCTGGGGGTGGATCCGCGGGAGGTGGCGGGGGCTGGGGCGGCGGGGGGACTGGGGTTTGGGTTGATGGCGTTCTGCGGGGCGCGGTTGGTGGGTGGGTTTGATATGGTGGCGGAGGCGGTGCGGCTGCGGGAGCGGATGGCGCAGGCGGATGTGGTCATTACGGGGGAGGGGCGGCTGGATGCGCAGACGCTGTGCGGGAAGGGGCCGGTGGGGGTGGCGCGGATGGCGCGGGGGAAGGGGAAGCGGGTGGTGGGGATTGCGGGCGGGGTGGAGCGGGGGGTGGGGCTGGAGGCGGAGTTTGATGTGCTAGTGGCGACGAAGCCTGAGGCGATGCCGCTGGCGGAGGCGATGGCGCGGGGGGCGGGGTTGATCGAAGAATCAGTTGTGCAGTTGGCGGATGTGCTTAGAGAATGGTGAGCCGCTGGAGCGGATTTCTTTTTCACAGCAGCGAATTTTTATGGCGACACAGGCAGTTCTTCTTTTTGCAGGTCAGGGTGCCCAGAAGGTGGGTATGGGACTGGATTTGGCGGGGGCTTTTCCGGTGGTGGGGGATATGCTGGCGAAGGCGGACGCGGCGCTTGGGTATTCGCTGAGTCAGGTGATGTTTGAGGGGCCGATGGAGGAGCTGACGAAGACGTCGCGCTGCCAACCTGCGCTTTATGTGCATGGGCTGGCGCTTTTGGAGGTGCTGAAGTCGAAGGTGCCGGAGTTGGAGGTGGTGGCGTGTGCGGGTTTGTCTTTGGGGGAGTTCACGGCGCATGCGGCAGCGGGGACGTTTTCTTTTGAGACGGGGCTGAACCTGGTGTTTCAGCGGGGAGCGTTTATGGAGGAGGCTTGCGAGTCGACGCAGGGGGCGATGGTGGCGATGCTGGGGGGTGAGGAGGCGGCGATTCGGGCGCTGGCGGCGGAATGCGAGGTGGATGTGGCGAACTTGAATGCGCCAGGGCAGATTGTGCTTTCGGGGTCGGTGACGGGGATCGAGGCGGCGGCGGCGAAGTCGAAGGAGTGTGGGATCAAGCGGGCGATTGTGCTGCCTGTGGCAGGGGCTTATCACAGTCGGCTGATGGCATCGGCTCAGGCGAAGTTGGAGGGGGTGCTGGCTGAGGCGGCGGTGGTGAGTCCGGGGGTTCCTGTGGTGAGTAACTTTGAGGCGGCGGTGGTGAGTGAGCCGGAGGCGATTCGGTCGGCGCTGGTGAGTCAGGTGACGGGGTCGGTGCGGTGGGTGGAGAGTATGCAGCTGCTCATTGCGCAGGGGCACAAGCTGTTCATTGAGCTGGGGCCGGATGCGACTTTGGCGGGGTTGATGGGGAAGATCGATAAGTCGGTGAAGGTGATTTCGATCAAGGATGTGGCGAGTTTGGAGACGGGGGTTCTGGAGTTGGGGGAGTAATCAGTGATCAGTAATCAGTGGTCAGTATTGAGTGATCGGTGGGTGGTTGGGTTTTTGGGAGTTTTATATGGACCTGTTTGATGCGCACAATCATTTTCAGGAGGAGCGGCTGGATGGGTGGCGGGAGGGGTTGATGGGGGTGTTGCCGGGGATGGGGGTGCGGGAGATGATGGTGAATGGGATGAGTGAGGGCGACTGGGGGAAGGTGGCGGCGTTGGCGGAGCGGGTGGAGTGGGTGAGGCCGTCGTTTGGGCTGCATCCTTGGTGGGTGAAGGGGCGGTCGGAGGCGTGGCGGGAGGCTTTGGAGGGGTGGGTGCGGGCGTTTCCTGGGGCCGGGGTGGGGGAGGCTGGGTTGGACCGGTGGCTTGAGGAGCCGGATGTGGAGGCGCAGGTGGAGTGCTTTAAATGGCAGGTGGCGTTGGCGGTGCGTGAGGGACGGGCGCTGTCGGTGCACTGTGTGCGGGCTTTTGGGCTGCTGGATGAGGTGCTACGGGAGGTGGTGCGACCGGAGCGGGGGTTTTTGATTCACTCCTACGGTGGGCCGGAGGAGATGGTGGCGGGGTTTGCGCGGATGGGAGCGTATTTTTCGGTGTCGCCGCACTTTGCTTTGGAGCGGAAGCGGGGGCAGTTGGAGGTGTTTGGGAGGGTGCCGCTGGATCGGTTGTTGATCGAGACGGATGCGCCGGATTTGTGGCCTCCTGCCCAGGTGAACCCGAATCGGTTGCAGTTGGCGGATGGGCGTGAGGTGAATAGTCCGGCGAATTTGCAGTGTGCCTATGAGATGGTGGCGGTGGTGCGGGGGATGCCGGTGGAGGAGCTGGGTGCGGTGGTGGGGGAGAATTACCGGCGGTTGTTTGGGGGGTGAGAGGGCAATGTCGAGGTGCGGTATCGCCTACCTGGAGCAACACTCTGCGGCAGGGTTGAAGGCTGCAATCGAGTGGGTCATTTGGGTTCCGTGCAGGTGTTAGTGTGGCCCACCGCCTTGTTTGTCTCCGCGATTTCCAGTGTCCTCAGGCTGTTCGATTCTATCAGAAAAGGGATAGGAAAGGAAGGCATCACCGTCGATGAGGAAGCCATGAGTCCGTGTCGAAACATCTTTCGCCCCGAGATCTCCTATCTCAGCATTCTCCGACTCGAACGGTAGCTTCCCGAGTCTAAAAAGCTTGCCACCCAACAACTCTATCTGATCGGGAAAATCAATGCGGCAGTATGTCGCAAGGCGATACTCCTGATCCAACAACAATAGAAATCCATGACCACGGGCCGGCGGCATCTCCGATCCTTTTGGCGACGAGCGTATGAAGAGGACGCTCGCTACCATAAAATGTTGAGCCTCGCGGGAAATCCCCCCCAAGTAGCGGACGGACCTCAGGTGATAGGAATAGCTTTGATCCTCTTGAACAGATGACTTCGGTGTTAACTCATCGATCTTTGAATTAATCACCGCCTGGCTGATCCGATGGATTGGATTGGGCTCAGGTGAAAAGGACCCCGCCGACCAGTCCTGCGCATGAAGAATGGTAACGCACGCGCTTATTGCAGTGATGAAGGGAACGGACATTCTTTTGGCGTGCGACTTTGATGGATGGACGTGTTGGGGCGTCGGCCAGTGATGCAACGGGTTCTGACTTGAGGGCGCGCCAGCCGCTCGCACCACTAGGGGTCAGTTGGCGGTGGCGTTGTTTTTGTCGATGGCGATTTGGGCGCGGGCTTTGGCTTGTTCGGCTTTTTTGAGGATTTCTTCGGGGCTGGGGAGGGAGGCGAGGACGTCGGCGGGGATGAAGCCGTCGCTGACGAGCTTGGTGAGGCATTTTTTGCGCTCGTCGAGGGCTTTGTCGGGGCTGCGCTCTTTGGAGAAGCGGGAGCGGGCGGCGAGGCTACGGTCTTTGAGGGCGGAGTAGATATCGCCGCCGAGGAGGGAGGAGATGTCGACTTTGATTTTTTCGCGTCCGGCGTCGGCTTCGTTGATTTCGTCGCCGTTGATGGGGCCGGCCTGATACTTGGGGAACATGATGGCGACTTCGGGGCAGACGCGGGAGCAGGCGGGGCAGTTGGTCTTGCAGTTGTCGTTGTTTTGGACCTGGATTTTGTTGTCGTCGCTGACGCCGTAGACGTCGAAGAGGCAGAAGGAGAGGCACTGCATGCAGTTGGTGCAGCGGGAGTAGTCGATGACCGGGAACCAGGGTTTCCATTTGCCGGGCTGGTTCATGGGGCGTTCGCCACGGAGGCGTTCGACGAGGGCGAGGACGGCATCGCCATCGAGGTCGGTGATGTCGCGGGTTTCGATGGGGGTGCGGCCGGTGGCGTCTTCGAGGGCGGGAGGTTGGCGATCCGGGAAGCGGCCGAGGAGGAGGAGGGTGTGGTCGGTATCGGAGGTCTTAGTGGGGGCGGCGTCAGGGGTGACGCGGGAGACGGCGTAGCCTTGATCGAGGAGGGCGGTGAGGACTTTGAGGCGGGCTTCAGGGGAGAGGGGGATGGAGCCTTGGCCTTCGTAGAGGACGATTTTGAGGGGTCGGGCGGTGTGGGTGATCATGGGGAATTGCGGATTGGGGATTTTGGAGTGCGGATGGGGGAGGAAACGCGGGAAGCGGGGGAGATCAATCGCTGGAACGGATGCGGCCTCGGGATTTTTTGACTTCGGAGCGTTTGTGTTTGGTTTTGAGGATTTTTTCCTGGAGGCCTTTGGGTCTGGGGCGGGTTTGGCGGCGCTTTTTTTCGCGTTCGTTTTGTGCTTCGAGTCGGGCGGCGCGGCGGGCGGCTTCGAGTTGGTCGCAGAGTTCGGCGCGGGCCCAGTAGCGGTTGGCGGACTGGGAGCGTTCGCGCTGGCAGCGGACTTCGGCGCCGGTGGGTTCGTGGCGGAGGACGACGGTGGAGGCGGTTTTGTTGATTTTTTGGCCGCCGGGTCCGGTGCCGCGAATGAAGGACTCGGTGAGGTCTTCGTCGCGGATGCCGAGTTTTTTGAGTCGCTTTTCGAGTGCGGGGTCGAGTTCTAGGGCGGCCATGGGGGTGGGGCGTCTAACGTTCTTCGATCCAGGTGGGGGCGGGGTAGCTGCCGAGGGGCTTGATGGTGTTGCCGAGGGATTGCAACTGGGCGATGGCGGCGGCGATGGCGGGGTCCTGGAGATGGCCGCTGATTTCGAGGAAGAAGCGGGCCTGGGTACCTGCGGCGTCGCCTGGGACAGGGCGGTTTTCGATTTGGCGGACGTTGACGGAGTGGGAGGCGAAGATTTGGAGGATCTCCAACAAGGCGCCGACGCGGTCGCGGGAGTGGACGAGGAGCATGGAGTTGTCTTGGCCGGAGGGGGCGCCGGAGCGGGTGCCGAGGACGATGAAGCGGGCCTGGGTGGTGTGGCGGCTGGGGGAGGTGGCGATGACGCGGAGGCTGTGGAGTTCGGCGCTGAGGGGGGTGCCGATGGCGGCGTGTGAGGGTCAGTTTGCGGCGATGGCGGCGGCGGTGCTGGAGGTGGGGCACTCG
>JARXAL010000005.1 GCA_029865835.1 Verrucomicrobiaceae bacterium | reverse complement strand
GCACCAAAGGTGCGCCCCAAGCCGGCCCAGGGCAACACCCTCGGTCTCCCCCCATCCCCATCAAGCCCCGTAAGGGCGCAACATCCCCCAAGAGCCAGCCTCACCTCCTCCCAGAAACACCGCCCTCTACCTCCCCGGGCGACTCCCCCCTTCCCTTGATAACTCTTTCATCCCTATTCCACCTCGAGCATGGCTTCCGTCTCGGAACTCAGCAGTTGCTCCAACAACTCAAGACTACTCGGCGCATCATGAGAAATGCGAACCATCTCCTGCAGCGTCCACTCCATGTCATCTTGATCGAGATACAGCGAGCCAATGTCGCCTTTGCGATTGAAGTAGTAGTAAACGCATTGATTGCTGTCGATGTGGCGAATTCCAAAGACCGTGGTCATCCCGTTGAGCCGCTCGATGGTCCCGGAATCAAGGTCCTCCTGAATCTCGGGCCGAACTCCCCAATGCAAGTTGATGGCTTTCGCCAATCCGACACCCATCTCACCGATCTCATCAGGCGTGAAGACATCGACCGTCTCCCTCTCGTCACCGAACCACTCGCTCGCAAAGGCGCCGTGGCTCAAATAGAAAGCTCTCAATGACGTCGGCACATTGAAGCCAAGCGCTTTCTCCAACCGGAGCAGATCGACTTCACTTGATGTTCCTTTGCTCTTCCACTGGCGTGCCTCATAAAGGCTTTGATCGACCTTGAGATCAGCCAGACGCTCATTGAAGTGTCGGACCCAGTTCATGACCGATGACGTAGTTAAGGTTGAATGCGCGGAAGGGTTGTCAGGAAGAGCTGCAACTTGAGGCGAAGAGACTTTCCCAACCGGATTCACCCTGAGGTCAACAGAGGAAACGCCACCAGCCAGCATAAGTGCGAAAGTAAGCAGTTTTTGGGTTGTCATAACGAACCCACCGTCACCCAGATCAGGCCCACCGGGTATCAAACCTTTGGAGGAGACTCAACCACCTTCGCACCCTCCCCCCCTTTTGCGCCCACCCCAATCATCCTGCGTCCCATAAATCATTCCCCCCCCTCTCCCTCTCCCATCTCCGGCGGCGCAGTCGCCTCCCCTCACTGCGGCTGCTCCAACAACCCCGCCATCCCCGGATTCCGCTTCAAATAAACCCCCACCGACGCCGGATCCTTCTCGTTCCAATCCCGAATCACCATCTCCAGCGTCTCCCGCCGCAAATCAGCATTCTGAATCCCCCCCGCCGTCGCCATCGCATTCACCGGCTGACTCTCCGCCCACGCCGTCGCCAAATGTTGCCTCGCCCCATCCGCCGACGCCAAATGCCGATTCTGATCAATCCAGCGCCCCAAGCCTTCAGGCGACGCATTCGACCAGATCCCAAAAATCGCCTCCTCCGCCGCCCCTCGCTCCCCCGGTTGCGTCAGCTTCGCCGTGTATTGCAGCGCCTTCCCCGGATCATCCGCCGCCCACACCCCCAGCGCCCGCGACGTCAACTCACTCCTCAGCCCCGAATCCGGGAGCGTCGCAATCCACCCCAACGCCTCCCCCGGCGCCGCCCCCGCCCACGCCCCCACCACCGTCCCCAACCCCACTCCCGCATCCCCACCCTTCAAAGCCCACGCCGCCGCCGCCTTCGGATCCAGCTCCGCCCACGCCCCCGCCACCACCCCCGCCCTCGCCCCACTCCGCGGATGCTCGTCCAGCCAGGCCGCCGCCTCCGCAGGATACTGATCCGCCCACTCCGTCAACATCGACCCCAGCGCCGCCTCCCGAAAACTCCCTTCCGGTAGCGAATCCGCCCACCCCGCCCCCTTGTGCGGATCCGTGTTCGCCCAATACTGCATCACCTTCCCGATCGCCAACTCCCCCACCGGCGACCCCACATGCTTCAGCGCCCACTCCGCCGCCGCCACCGGATCACGCTTCGACCACGCCTCAGCCACCGTCGCCACCGACGTCGCCCGCGCACTCCCGCTCAACTCCGTCACCACCCACGCCACCGCCTCCGCAGGCGCCTTCTCCGCCCAAACCCCCGCCGCCGTGGCAAACGCCGTCGCCCGCAACTCCCCCGGCGGCAACTCCCCGCAGGCCTTCAACGCCCCTTGCGGATCACTCTGCGCCCACGTCGCCAACAGCGCCTTCACATACCCTTGCCGATCCGCCATCCCCGTGATCGTCTTCAACTGCGCCCACGCCCCGCTCGGATCACTCGCCCCCATCGCCCCCGCCAACCGCATCAAATCACCCCGCCGCCGCTCCACATTCAAATCAGACAAAATATCATCCATCCCCCGCTCCGGCGCCTTCACCCCCACCGGCGCCTCCCCGCCTTCCACCACCCGTTCCACGACCGCCCGCTCACCACTCACCGCCCCCTGCCGCGTCCCCCACCACCAACCAACGTTGCTCACCACCAGCAACCCCACTAGTAAAGAGATGACAATACGATGGCTCATGGCTTCAACAAACGAACCGCAGGAATCTCCCTGCGGTCCGCCACATCAAACATCAAAAATCACACCCATCAAGGCGTTGGCAGCGCAAAGGTGCCGGTATCCGTGTCCTTCAGCTTGTTCTCATCCGTCTCAGCCCGCACAAACGTCCCCGCCGCAAAATTCAGCGTGTAGTCGTCAAACTTATCCAACTTGAACCGCACACGCAGCGTCGCGGTCGTCGTCCCAGGAGTGTACGTGTAAGTGAAAGGATCCACATCCGTCGTGTCTGTCTCCCGACCCGTCGTCGCCGTCAAAAACGTCAACCGCTCAGGCAGTTGCGTTCCGTTCTCGCTCACCAGATAGGCCAGACCCGTCAAGGCCGCCGGCGCATTCCCGTCACCCACTTGGGCTCCCGGCATCCCCGGACCATCGTCGTCATCATCATCCTCATCGTCGTCCTCCCCATCGTTGTCGTCATCGTCGTCGTCATCATTGTCGATGTCATCCCCATCATCATCCTTGTCCCGGCCCCGGCGCTTGCCATCGCCATCCACATCATCCTCATCCGCATCCCCATTGCCCCGACCATCCCCGTCAATGTCGTCCTCGTTCACGTCGTCATCCTCCAGACCATCGCCGTCAATGTCATCCTCAGAAGGATTGTCATCAAGCTTCCCGTCTCCATCAATGTCGACCTCATTCACCGCGTCATCCCGCTTACCATCTCCGTCGATGTCATCCTCATCAGTCGAGTCATCATCATCCCCGTCTCCATCGATGTCGTCTTCATCCAGCGAATCATCATCATCGCCGTCGCCATCAATATCCGACTCGGAAGGATGATCATCCAGCCTGCCGTCTCCATCGACGTCCATCTCGGTTGCACTATCATCATCCCGCCCATCTCCGTCGATGTCGTCCTCGTCAAACTTGTCGTCATCATCATACCCATCCCCATCGATGTCATCTTCCGATGGGCTGTCATCATTCAAACCATCACCATCGATGTCGGACTCAGACGGATTGTCATCCGCACGTCCATCACCATCGATATCCAGTTCCGTCACCAAATCGTCATCCCGACCATCACCGTCAATGTCATCTTCAGAGGAATCGTCATCGTCCAGACCATCTCCATCAATGTCATCCTCCGCGGAATCATCATCATTCCTCCCGTCCCCATCGATGTCCCTCTCAGACACCGAATCATCCTTTTTCCCGTCCCCGTCCATGTCCGTCTCAGACGGATGATCGTCTGGCAAACCGTCCCCATCGACATCCAACTCCAGCGCATCGTCATCGTTCAGGCCATCCCCATCGGTATCATCCTCCAACGGACTGTCATCCAACTTCCCATCCCCATCCATGTCCTTCTCCGCCACAGAGTCATCCAGACGACCATCACCATCAATGTCCGTCTCAATTGGACTATCATCATCAAACCCATCCCCATCCATGTCATCCTCTGCAAGCGCATCATCGAGCAACCCATCGTCATCAATGTCCAATTCCAGCGCACTGTCGTTGTTCAACCGGTCCCCAATGTAACTCCCCGCCTTCGGACCCGATCTCGCCACCCCACCATCCACATTCCGGTCCAACCCGTTTGGCAATCCATCATTATCAATGTCAGGATCGGCGTCATTACCCAATCCATCCTCATCCAAATCAGCAACTGCAGGGAGCGCAAAGGCCTCAGGTTGAGACATCAGCGGCACAGAAAGACCCAAAGTCAGGGCAAAAAGGCGGGAACGAATCGGTTTCATAAATGGGTGCGGGTTAGGTGAATTCTCTAAGATGCTAATTCTGACGAATTAATATCGAACGATATCAGAAAAATGACGAACCGTCACCCAATTTATCACCCCCAATACCCTATTCGCACCCTCCTCTAAACCTTTGCGCAATTCACACACAAACCACCGCAATCACCGCATCACAACCCGCCCCAAAACCCAAAAATTTCCTCCCTCTCACGCCTCACAATCTCCGAAAATCAGAACCCAGATCGCACCTCCAACAGATAGTCTGTCTCAAAGCAAAAATAAACAAATGCCGAACAATGATCTTGAATCCTCATACCGCATCGACTCTAATCCCGCCGCAGGTATGAATCTCGAAGCATCTTCCACAATCTCATGCGTCGATTGAGGCGAAAGTGTGACACTTTCCATGTCTCAGATGACACAGCAGACTATCCGCTGACCTCTAGCTCAATGCCAAAAATCGGTTCCTCATGCCAGACCAACAACCTGCCGTAACTCGCCTATTCCGCCAACTCGGCGCAAGCTCTCTCGCCGTCCTTGTCATCGGCACCTCCCCACTCTCTGCGGGCGAATCAACCCCACCCCAAGCCTCAGAAATCCTCTCACCCACCCTCGCCACCCCCACCTCCCTCGGCGAAAAATGGGAGAGCCTCGGACGCATCTATCAAAGCGACACCAACCCCATCCTTCAGGAATTCTGGCTCCTCGGCCGCTACCACGGTCAATACCACTGGTCCGAAGGTTCCGCTGGCCAGAGCGAAGGCTACGAAACCCGCCGCCACCGCCTCGGCTTCCAGACCCGACTCTTCGAAAAACTTAGCCTCCACGCCCAAATGGTCAGCGGCAGTGACTTCGAACCTTTCTACGGCGGCTTTACCGAACTGTGGGCCCAATGGGCGTTCAGCGAAAAGATCACCCTCACCCTCGGCCAGCAAAAACACCGCTTCACCCACGACCGAAACGTCTCCAGCCGCTACATCAACTACCTCGAGCGAAGCATGATGACCAACATGTTCGGCGCCGACTATACACCCGCCGTCACCCTCCTCGGCCGCATCGACAGGTTGACCTACTACACCGGTCTTTTCTCCAACGCCACCGGCACTGACATGGGCGAAGCCTTTACTGACTTCAACTCCGGCTACTCCTACCTCGCTGCTGCCTACTACGACCTCGGTAAGTCCCTCGGCACCGATACCGCCAACCTTTATCTCAGCTACCTCCATAGCGACGCCAATGACAACGCCACCAACCTCAATCGTTTCGACAACGGCATCGCCACTGCCCTCATTCTGACCAAAGGCTCCGGAGCCCTCGTGACCGAAGTCACAGCCGGTCTCGGCAGCGATGACGGTGACGCCGTCGCTCTCAACTTCCAACCCAGCTACTTCATCACCGACAACCTTCAAATTTCAGGACGCTACCAACTCGCCAGCTCCAACAATCCCGAAGGCCTCAAGCCCCAGCGCCGCTACGAGGATCCCGCAGGCCTCCCCGCCGGCGACCTCTATCAAGCCGCCTACCTCGGCCTCAACTACCACATCGCCAAACACCGCCTCAAACTCATGACCGGCCTCGAATACGCCACCTTGGGTGGCGAGGAAGTCTGGACCGCTAGCACCATGGTTCGCTTCTTCTTCGGCCCCCATTCAGGCGGCCCTTTCCCCATGAATCAAATGCAGAGTGGCCATTTTTTTCACCACGACTGATCCCAGCCATAGCCTCATGCAACGAACCCTTCACATCAGTAACCGCGCCAACAGCCCCAATCCCAGCCTACCCTGACTTTTTTTTCCACAATCCACACCTCGCCTTGCGGCCAACCCAATCAATGCCCTATACATCCTCCCCAACCTTTATGATCACTCCTCCTCGTCTCCCCGCCCTCGTCGGACTGTTCGCCGCCTCAATCACCCCGCTTTCCTTCGCCGCTACCGAGGTCGACCCCGCTCTCCCCGATTACCAAACCACCGGTGGCGTCTCCGGCAGCATCATCTCCATTGGCTCCGACACCCTCAATAATCTCATGACCTTCTGGGCCGAAGGCTTCCGTGCCAAATACCCCAACGTCAGCATTCAAATCGAAGGCAAAGGCTCCGCCACCGCCCCCCCCGCCCTCATCGAAGGCACCGCTCAACTCGGCCCCATGAGCCGCGAAATGAAACAGGAGGAAATCGACGCCTTCGAAACCAAATTCGGTTATAAACCCACCGCCATCCGCGTCGCTGTCGACGCCCTCGCCGTCTTCGCCCACAAAGACAATAGCCTCAAAGGCCTCAACCTCGCCCAAGTCGACGCCATCTTCTCTTCCACCCGCAAACTCGGCGCCCCGGCCGATCTTGCTGACTGGGGCCAAGCCGGGCTCCCCGCCTGGAATGGCCGCACCATCTCCCTCTACGGCCGCAACAGCGCCTCCGGCACCTACGGCTTCTTCAAAGAAGCGGCCCTTGGCAAAGGCGATTTCAAAGCCTCCGTCAAAGAACAGCCCGGCTCCTCCGCCGTCGTTCAAGGCGTTTCCGCTGACGAATTCGGCCTTGGCTACTCCGGGATCGGTTACATCACCTCCGGCGTCCGCACCCTCCCCATCGCCGCCGAAGGCACCGAATACGCTGAACCCACCTACTCAAACTGCCTCGATGGCAGCTACCCCCTCGCCCGCTTCCTCTACATCTACATCAACAAAGCCCCAGGCAAACCTCTCAACGCCACCACCGCCGAGTTCCTCAAGTTCATCATCTCCAAGCAAGGCCAGGAAATCGTCGTCAAAGATGGCTATTACCCCCTGCCCGCTGAACTCGCCAGCGAAGTGAGTTCAAGCCTCGCACCCTGATCGTGCGGCCAATTGTGTCAGACCTGTCACTCAAGACCCGGTCCCGCACAATTGGCGTAGCGAACTCCTTGACGGGCCACACCTCTGGTGTGAATGCATGGCCCGTCATCCTCGCTGCCTATGCAGTCCGCCGAATCGCCCGAACCCCTTCGCGACCCAGCAGCTCCCCCCAGGAGCCCTTCTCCTGTGCCCGAGCGCTTCATGGTCAGCAAAGGCGTACTCCGCTTCGACCGATTCATGACTTATGTCATCCTCTTCGGTGGCATCGGCATCATCGCCGCCGTCTTCGGCATCTTTGTCTTCATCGGTAGCGTCATCTGGCCTCTGTTCCAAAGCCCCACCCTCACCCCTCTGCGGGAGTTGCCCCTCGCGACCTCCGGCACCACCCTGGTCGGTCTCGACGAACGTTCCGAACTCCCTTACTCCTACGACGGCTCGGCCGATCTCCACTTCCACTCCGGATCCTCAAACGTCTCCCAACCCCTCGGCCTCGAATCCGGCACCCAAATCACCTTCTGGCGTCAAGATCGCCTCAACGACCGCATCCTCCTCGGCACCCAGGACGGCCGCGTCGGCTTCGTCGACATCAGCTTCACCGCCAAGCAATCCTCCCCTAAAGCCCCTCGATCCGTCACCGGCAGCCTCAAACTCGCCCCCTGGCTTGCCCTCAACAACCCGGCCCCGGTCGAATCCCTCGACTACGCTAGCCAAGGCGAACGCAAACTCTTCGGCGCCATCGTCAACGCCCCCGAAGGCCCCAAACTCCTCGTCGTCGGCCAACGTCAAAAAAAAGGCCTTATGGGCGCCGGCAAACTCGAAGCCACCCCACCTGAAGACCTCACCCCCCTGCTCGCAGGCGCCCGCCCCATCCGCGTCCTCCTCCCAGGCACCGCCGACGCCATTGTCGTCCAAACCCAAACCAACGAACTCCTCTACCTCTTCCGGGCCCCTTCAGGCTGGGAAGTCCGCCAGCAAATCAAACCCTTCGCTGACATCGCCACCGACATCACCGTCATGGACTTCCTCTACGGCGACGTCTCACTCGTTCTCGGTGACTCCAAAGGCAATGTTCGCATCCTCAGCCTCAACGTCCCCCCAGGCAGCGACCGCCGCCTCTTCGCCGAAACCCAACGCCTCCAACCCCTCGACGCCCCCATCCGGTATTTCGTCGCGAGCCGCCGCAACAAATCCTTCGTCGTCGCTGGCGACACCCAATGCGCCCTCTGCTACGCCACCACCGGCACCGTCCGCTCAGTCCTCGATCTTCCCTACACTGTCCGCAGCCTCTGCCTCGACGCCAAAGCCGAGCACCTCGGCATCGTCGATTCTGATGGCACCCTCCACCTCAATACCGTCCACGACCCCCACCCCGAAGCCGGTTGGCGCACCTTCTTCGGCAAAATCTGGTACGAAGGCTACAGCGAGCCCAGATGGGAATGGCAATCCACCGGCGGCACCGACGATTTCGAACCCAAACTCTCCCTCGTCCCCCTCATCATCGGCTCAATCAAAGGCACCCTCTACGCCATGCTCTTCGCGGTCCCCATCGCCCTTCTCGCCGCCATCTACACCAGCCAATTCCTCAGCGCCTCCGTCAAACGCATCGTCAAACCCGCCATGGAAATCATGGCCTCCCTCCCGTCCGTCGTTCTCGGCTTCCTCGCCGCCCTTTGGCTCGCCCCTCTCATCGAAACCAAAGTTCCTTCCATCCTGCTGCTCATCGTTTCCATCCCCCTCTCCGCCATGATCGCCGGATCCATCTGGATTCGTGTCCCCCTCCACCAACGCAACCGCCTCCCTCGCGGTGCCGAGTTCTGGCTCCTCGCTCCCCTCATGGCCGCCCTCGGCTACCTCGCCTGGCTCTCCGGTCCCGCTCTCGAATCCCTCCTCTTCGTCGCCAAACTCCCCGATGGCTCGCAAATCGCCGACTTCCGCCTCTGGTGGCCACAATTCACCGGCCTCCCCTACGATCAACGCAACTGCCTCGTCGTCGGCTTCATGATGGGCTTCGCTGTCATCCCCGTCATCTTCACCATCGCTGAAGACGCTCTCTCCAATGTCCCTCCCGCCCTCACCAGCGCCGCCGAAGCCCTTGGCGCCTCCCGCTGGCAGGTCGTCCGCACCGTCGTCCTCCCCATCGCCTCCGCTGGCATCTTCTCCGCCCTCATGATCGGCCTCGGCCGCGCCGTCGGTGAAACCATGATCGTCGTCATGGCCACCGGCAACACTCCAGTCGTCGATGCCGCCGGTCGCCTCCTCTTCGGCGACCCCGGACTCGGCGGCGGTCTCTTCCCCCTCGCCGATCACTGGAACATCTTCAGCGGCATGCGCACCCTCTCCGCCAACATCGCAGTCGAACTCCCCGAAGCCGCCCAGGGCTCCACCCACTACCGCACCCTCTTCCTCGGTGCCTTCGCCCTCTTCTTGATGACCTTCGTCCTCAACACCGCCGCCGAACTCCTCCGCCAACGGTTGCGTGAAAAATTCAAAATCGTCTGATGTCCGACGCCCATTCGAATCCCCCTTCGTCCGCCGCTCTTCTCTCCTCCAAAGGTGAGATCAAAGTCTGGCTGACGGCGACTGGCCTCAACGTCGGTCTGTTCATGGTCGCCGGCCTCCTGCTGCTCATCACCTGGAATGGCCTCTCCGTCTTCTGGCCCCAACCCGTCAGCGAGTTCACCCTCACCTCTGAAAAAGACGGCGCCCCCGAAAAAATCGCCGGCATCATCACCAAACAAAAAACCCGCCGCTCCGCTGCCACCGGTCAAGCCATCGAAGAAATCCAGATCTTCACCGGCAACCGCGACGCCTACGGTCTCGCCTTCCGCTTCCTCGATCAATCCAGCCTCGCCTCCACCACTCTCCCCACCGACTACATCGTCGCCGAACGCAGCGAATACGGCAAAGCCATCTTCACCCCAGTCCGGCTCGAATTCAGCCCCACCCAGTCTCTGCTCGCTAACGATCCAACCTTCCTCCCCGAACTGCACCGTCTCGTGAAGGAAGGCAATGATCGCCGCGCCGAAATCACCGCCCTCGAAAAACACGAAATCGGCGCCATCAATGCCCGCATCGACAAACTCGAAATCCGCCTGCGCAAAGCCGACCCCTCCCCTGAAGCTCGCGCCCCACTCGAACAAGAACTCGCCACTCTCCGCAGCGAATACGCCACTCTAGCCGCCCAAGCCACCACCTTGCGCGACCGCCAAAAAATCGAAAAACTCGTCTACCGCCTCGCCAGTGGCGAAGAGCGCAGCCAGGCTGTCGCCGAGATCATCCACTTCTACCAACCCAACCAACTCACCCTCGTCGGCCGCTTCAAAATCTTCCTCCACCACGCCCTAGCCTTCCTCACCGAAGAACCCCGCGAAGCCAACACCGAAGGCGGCATCTTTCCCGCCATCTTCGGCACCTTTGTCATGACCCTGCTCATGGCCGCGCTCGTGACACCCCTCGGCATCATCGCCGCCATCTACCTCCACGAATACGCCAAACCCGGCATCATGCTTCAATCCATCCGCATCTGCGTCAATAACCTCGCAGGCGTTCCCTCCATCGTCTTCGGGGTCTTTGGCCTCGGCTTCTTCGTCTACGGTGTCGGTGGCTACATCGACCACGGGCCCGCCTATCCTCTGCCTGAACGCTGGTGGTTCCTCGCCTCACTCGGAGCCGTCGTCACCCTCATCCTGGCTCTGTTACTCACCCTCAAATATTCACCGACCCAGGCTCTCCAGCCCAAATCCAAGGCACGCTCCTTCACCGAGAACTCCCTCTGGATCTCCACCGCTCTCCTGACCCTCTTGACCCTCGCCAAGTGCCCCTACTTCCACGGCTTCTTCGCGGACAAATTGCCCTCCCCCACCTTCGGCACCGGCGGCATTCTCTGGGCCTCCATCACCCTCTCCCTGATGACCCTCCCCGTCGTCATCGTCGCTACTGAAGAAGCCCTTTCCGCCGTGCCTCGCGGTGTCCGCGAAGCCGCCCTCGCCTGCGGTGCCTCCAAGTGGCAAATGATCCAGCGAATCGCCCTCCCCGGCGCCCTCCCCGGCGTCATGACCGGCATCATCCTCGCGATGGCCCGTGGCGCTGGCGAAGTCGCCCCGCTCATGATCACCGGGGTCGTCAAACTCGCCCCCTCCCTCCCCCTCGACGGCATCGCTCCCTTCATCCACGCCGAACGCAAGTTCATGCACCTTGGCTTCCACATCTTCGACCTCGGCTTCCAATCCCCGGACTCCGAAGCCGCCAAACCCATGGTCTTCGCCACCACCCTCCTCCTCATCTTCCTCGTCGTCGTCCTCAACCTCACCGCCATCCAAATCCGCTCCCACCTCCGCCGCAAACTCCAAGCCAGCGCCTTCTAACCCCAACAACAGCCCCTGAATACTGACCACTGATTACTGATTACTGATCACTCCCCCATGCCTCCCCTCCCCCTCCACCTCCAGTCCTCAGCGCGTCCCTTCATCGAAGTGGACCACTTCGACTTCTGGTATGGCCCCAAGCAGGTCCTCCACGACATCCACCTTGCCTTTCCCGAAAATCACATCACCGCCCTCATCGGCCCCTCCGGTTGCGGCAAAACCACCCTCCTGCGCAACCTCAACCGCATGAACGACCTCGTCGACGGCATCCGCCATCGTGGCGATATCCGACTCGACGGCACCAGCCTCTACGATCCCAAAGTCGAAGTCATCTCCCTTCGCAAACGCGTCGGCATGGTCTTCCAAAAGTACAATCCCTTCCCCAAGTCCATCTACGAAAACGTCATCTTCTCCCTCCGCGTCGCCGGCCGCAACGACCGCCGTCAACTCGACGAAGTCGTCGAAAAGAGCCTCCGTCAGGCCGCTCTCTGGGATGAAGTGAAAGACAAACTCCACGAAAGCGCCTTCGGCCTCTCAGGCGGCCAGCAGCAGCGCCTCTGCATCGCCCGTGCCATCGCCAATCGCCCGCAAGTCCTCCTCATGGACGAACCCTGCGCCGCCCTTGATCCTATCGCCACACTCAAGATCGAAGAGCTGATGACCCAACTCAAAGACGAGTTCACCATCGTCATTGTCACTCACAACATGGAACAGGCCCGACGCGTCGCCGACCTCACCGCCTTCTTCTACCTCGGAAAACTCATCGAATACGACGAGACCCTCTCCCTCTTCACCCAGCCGTCCCAGATCCAAACCGAAGCCTACATCTCCGGTCGCTTTAGCTGACCCGTCCTCCCGCAAGAGCCTCAAAAGGCGCCCCGAGGCCTCTCCAAAACCCTCTCCCAGCCCACCTTGACGCCCCCTCCCTTCGCGTTTCTACTTCCCCCACCATGCGCCTCATCAACAACGCTCCCTCCGTCCCCGCCGCCGTCGGCCCCTATTCCCAAGCCGTCGAATCCGGCCCCTTCATTTTCTGCTCCGGCCAGATCCCCATCAATCCCGCTACCGGCAAAATCGAAGCCCAAGATGTCGAAGGCCAAACCCAACAGGTCCTCGCCAACATCACCGCCCTCCTCGCCTCCCAGGATCGCTCCCTGAATGACGTCATCAAAGCCACCGTCTTCCTCACCGACATGGCCGACTTCCCCAAGGTCAATGCCCTCTACGCCGCCGCCTTCGGCGACCACAAACCCGCCCGCTCCACCGTCCAAGTCGCCGCCCTACCCCTCGCTGCCCTCGTCGAAATCGAAGTCATCGTCGCAAAAGTTTAGCCTTTCTTGGTAGGCAGACGCCTCCTCTCACGCTAACCTACCGGGTGTTAGGTGCATGAATGGACTGTTAACGCGTCGTGAGTGGCTGATCGCCGGAGCCTGCCTGCTGCTTTTTGCAGCCCTGGCCACCCTCAGCCTTGCGCCCCGCCTCCAAGCCAAACTCACCGAGGCCGCCACCGCCAAACTCCAATCCCTCGACCATCAAGCCGGCGGCGCCCGCTTTGATCGCGTCGCACTTTCCTTCGACGGCCAGCGCGCCCTCCTCACCGGTGCCGTGCGCCACCAACAGGACGGCCTCCGACTCATCCACTCCCTCAACCACGACCTCCGCACTCCTGGTAATCCTTTCAACCCTGTCACCAAAGTCACCGCCACCTCCTCCCTCGAAGTCAAACCCCTCCAGTCCGGCTGGATCATCGCCGCCGTCCAAGGCTTCAATGCCGAAATTATCGGCACCTGCGCTACCCCCCAGGAACGCGACACTCTCGAACAATCCCTCCGCAGTCGCTGGCCCACCTGGCGCGGCAAAATCAACTTCGCCCTCCAAGTCGACCCCCGCCGCTTCGACGAATCCTCCGCCTGGCTCGCCACCGTCCGCTCCCTACCCGCCCCCGAAGCCCGTGGCCGCCAGTCCGCCCGCCTCTTCGCCGCCCAAATCGGCCGCACCAGGACCCACCACCCCCGCCCCCCCACCCCCCCCACCCCCCCCCCCCCCCCCCCCCCCCCCCCCCCC
>JARXAL010000263.1 GCA_029865835.1 Verrucomicrobiaceae bacterium | reverse complement strand
TTGGTGGAGCGGGGGCACACAGGCATGCGTGTGCCGCTGGGCAAGTATGCGGTCAAGAAGGTGAAGGACCGCGCGGCGAGTGTGCTGCGGGAGGTGGAGGCGGTGGAGGCGGAGGCGGCGGGGACGGACTTTGTGGGGTGAGAGGGCCCCAAACTGTTGAGGTGACAAGTCTCTGGCGCTTGTTATACTCACTGACTGATGAAACTGACTGTTTTGCTCGAGCCTGACGAGGAGGGCGGATTTACTGCGCTGTGTCCTGAATTGGATGTTGCCAGCCAAGGTGATACCGAGGATGAGGCTGCTGACAATCTGAGGGAGGCAGTTGATCTGTTGCTCGAAACCGCTCAACGGGAAGAGATTCAGCGTCGTTATCGTCCTGGCGTCAAGATCCGAAGCATGGAGGTTGAGTATGCCTAAACTTGGCGTCTTTTCTGGGCGTCAAGTTTGTGCTATCCTTACGGGTGCGGGTTTTGAACTTGTGAGAACCAAAGGAAGCCACGCTGTGATGCAGCGGATCGATGTCGAAGGCCATAGTCACACGGTTCCCGTGCCACTGCATGACGAAGTGAAGAAGGGGACGCTGAAGTCCATCATACGGCAGTCCGGTTTGGATCCTGCTTTGTTTATGAAGTAACGGAGCCTGGCGGGCTCAGCCGACTTCGAAGGCGTGGGCGGCTTGGAAGAGGGTGGCTTCGTCGAGGGCTTTGGTGATGAATTGGAGGCCGACGGGGAGGTTGGCGCCTTCGTGGGCGATCGTGCCGCAGGGGACGCTGATGGCGGGGAGGCCGGTGAGGTTGGCGGGGATGGTGAAGACGTCTTCGAGGTAGGCTTGGAGGGGGTCGCCGATGAGTTCGCCGAGCTTGTGGGCGGGGGTGGGCGAGGTGGGGGAGACGATGACGTCGACTTTTTCGAATGCTTTGGTGAAGTCGTCGCGGATGAGGGTGCGGGCTTTTTGGGCCTGGAGGTAGTAGGCGTCGTAGTAGCCGGAGCTGAGGACGTAGGTGCCGAGAAGGATGCGGCGTTTGACTTCGGGGCCGAAGCCTTCGGAGCGTGATTTGAGGTAGTGCTCCATGAGATCGTTGGCCGAGGCGGAGCGGTGGCCGTAGCGGACGCCGTCGAAGCGGGCGAGGTTGGCGGAGGCTTCGGCGGGGGCGAGGACGTAGTAGGTGGCGACGCCGGCTTCGGTGTGGGGGAGGCTGATTTCCTCGATGTGGGCACCGAGGGCTTCGAGTTTGGCGATGCCTTTGCGCACGGAGGCTTCGACATCGGGGTGGAGGCCGTCGATGAAGTATTCTTTGGGAAGGCCGATGCGGAGGCCTTTGATGTCGCGACCGAGGACGGCGGTGAAATCGGGCACGGATTCCTTGAGAGAGGTGGAGTCGCGGGGGTCGAAGCCGCAGAGGTGTTTGGTGAGGAGTGCGGCGTCGGCGACGGAGCGGGTGATGGGGCCGATTTGGTCGAGGGAGGAGGCGAAGGCGATGAGGCCGAAGCGGGAGACGCGGCCATAGGTGGGTTTCATGCCGACGCAGCCGCAGAGGGCGGCGGGTTGGCGGATGGAGCCACCGGTATCGGAGCCGAGGGCGGCGAGGGCGATGCCGCCGGCGACGGAGGAAGCGCTGCCGCCGCTGGAGCCGCCAGGGATGCGGTCGAGAGCGGCGGGGTTTCGGGTGACGCCGAGGGCGGAGTTTTCGGTGGAGGAGCCCATGGCGAACTCGTCCATGTTGAGGCGGCCGAAGGGGATGGCGCCGGCTTGGCGGAGGTTTTGAATGGCGGTGGCGGTGTAGGGAGCGGTGTAGTTTTCGGCGAGGATTTTGGAGCCGCAGGTGCAGGGTTGGCCTTCGACATTGATGTTGTCTTTAATGGCGATGGGGAGGCCGCCGAGGGGTTGAGTGAGGTCAGCGGTTTCGGCTTCCTTGAGGGCGGCGTCGAGATCCCAGGTGAGGTAGGCACCGAGCACGGGGTTGCGGGCTTCGATGGTGCTGGCGACGTCCCGGACGAGGTCGGCGGCGGAGATTTCTTTGGTGGTGAGCTTTTGGCGGAGCTCGGTGAGGGAGAGGGAAATGAGGGACACGGGGAGGAGGGGAGCTGAATGAAGTAATCAGTGATCAGTGGTCAGTGAGAGGAGGGATTACTCGATGACTTTGGGGATTTGGAACTGGTCGAGGACGGATTTGGGGGCGTTGCTGAGGGCTTGGGCTTGGATGAAGCCAGGGCGGGCTTCGTCGGGGCGGACGACGTCGTAAACGGGGAGGGCGTGGGAGGTGGGTTCGACGCCGGAGAGGTCGAGTTTGGCGAGGGTGTCCATGTGGTCGAGGACACGATGGAGTTGGGCGGCGTAGTGGGTGGCTTCGTCGTCGGAGAGTTCGAGACGGGCGAGTTTGGCGACGCGGTGGATGTCGATGGAGTGAGCGGACATGGGCAGGGGCTAAGTGACCGCCGAGGGGTGATTTGTCAATGGCTGGGAGAAATCTTGGAATTTGGGCTTTCCCTGGCTGGGGTCGGTGTTTAGACTTCCGGCCCAACTTTATTTTATTCTTATGAATTCACGTCGTGCCTTCCTTCGTCAGTCTGTGCTTGCAGCCACTGCTTTGTCTGCTTCCCGAGTGTTGGGGGCGAATGAGACGATTCGGGTGGGGATGATCGGACTCGGGGGACGAGGGATGGGGACCGCGGCGTGGTTTGCGAAGATTCCGGGAGTCGAGGTGGCGGCGCTTTGTGATGTGGATAGCAAGGTGATCGAGCGGGCGAAGAAGGTGTATCCGAATGCGTCGACGGCGACGGATTTGAGGAAGGTGATTGAGGATAAGACGATCGATGCGGTGGTGGTTTCGACGGGGAACCACTGGCACGTGCTGGCGTCGATTTGGGCGTTGCAGGCGGGCAAGGATGTTTATGTGGAGAAGCCGGTGTCGCACAACATTTGGGAAGGGCGCAAGTTGGTGGAGGCGGCGCGGAAGTATGACCGGATCGTTCAGGGGGGGACCCAGCAGCGGAGTGATCCTTTGCAGGAAGAGATCAAGGCGTTTCTGGATGGAGGGGCTATTGGAAAGATGAAGTATGTGCGGTGCAACCGGTATGGGGAGCGGAAGTCGATCGGGAAATTGGCGGCACCCTTAGCACCGCCGGAGACGGTGGATTACAACCTGTGGCTGGGGCCTGCGCAGGACTTGCCGATGTATCGCGAAGAGTTTCACTATGACTGGCACTGGGTGTGGAATACAGGGAACGGGGAGCTGGGGAACTGGGGTCCGCATATTTTGGATGATCTGCGCAATGTGGTGTTCCGGGACAAGGTGAAGTTGCCGAAGCGGGTGATTGCGGGCGGGGGGCGCTTTGGATGGGATGATGCGGGGGAGACGCCGAATACGCACTTTGCTTACATTGATACGGGCGATGTGCCGGTGATCATGGATGTGCATAATTTGCCACTGAAGAAGGGGGTGAAGGCGGATGATGTTTACATGCGGCGGCGGACGAAGTCGTTTTTGGTGATTGAGTGTGAAGGTGGCTACTACACGGGTGGGCGCGGGGGTGGCACGGCGTTTGATGCGGCGGGCAAGAAGGTGCAGGCGTTTTCCGGTGATGGAGGGAAGAGCCACGCGGAGAATTTCATTGAGGCGATGCGGAACCGGAAGAAGGAGACGCTGAAGGGAGAGATCGAGGAGATTCACTATTCGAGCGCGTGGTGCCATCTGGGCAATATCTCATGGAGGTTGGGGCAGAGTTATAATCGGGAGCAGGCTGAGGCGGCGGTGAAGGATTTCCAACCTTGGAATGACGTGATCGCGGACTTTCATCAGCATTTGCAGAACAACGAATTGGATGCCGGGAAGCTGGACATCAAGATGGGGGCGATGCTGGAGATCGACGCAGAGAAGGAGACGTTCGTGGGAGATACGGCGACAGCGGAAGCGCTGGCGTTGTTGAAGCGGGAGTATCGAGCTGGGTTTGAGGTGCCGGAAGTTGTCTGATTTTGGCCTGACACCCGACCGTTCGGGAGGGTGTCAGTTCCGGAACACAGGGTATTGCCAGACTTCGACGAGGCGCCAGGTGAGGGCACCGAAGAGGAGCCACTGGGCGGTGTGGTAGGTGATGAAAAGGGCGCGTGGGGCTTTGCGGCGTCGGGCGCGGCGAAGCATGCTTTCGGAGGCCCAGAAGAAGCTGAGGACGAGGGGAGCGTAGAGCGAGAGCATGAAGCGGTCCCCACGACCGATGGGGGTGTACCAACCGTAGGCGAGCGTGTAGGCACAGAAGGAGCCGAGAACGAAGAGGAATACTGTCGTGGACTCGGGGTGCAAGCGGGCGCGGCCAGGGAGTTTTTTGCCGAGGCTGACGCTTGAGATGCCGACGCCGATGCAGATGAGCAGAACGGCCCCGAGATACCAGCCTCGTTGTTCAAAGATTCCTTTCCAGGGTTTTGGGTTTTTGACGGATTGTTTGGTTGAACCTGGTGCGAGCAAGTCCGTGAGTTTGACCGTGACGCCGTCTTTCAAGCGGGTGAGCATTTGGTCAGAGGAGTGGTTGGCGGAGTAGTTGGCGAAGGAAGGGCGTTCGGATTTGGGCAGGGCTTCGAGGGAGGACCGTGAACCGTGTTGATTCATCCAGGAGAAACATTCTTCGAAGTTGTCGAACCACATCCAGTAGCCGGGGTAACTGTGAAAGGGATCGCCGAAACGTTCTTGGGAGTAGGCGAGGCGGGGGCCTGCGGCCATGAGATGAACGAAGAGAAGGAGTGCAAGGCCGAAGAAGTGGTTGCGGTAAATCCAGAGGCTGGTGCCTGATTTGCCGGGCCAGTGAGCGAGAATCCAGCCCCAAAGCCAGCGCGTGGTGCTGACGCCGATGAAGACGATCAGGAGAGGGTGGACGGAGCCTTTGGCGAGGTAGGCGATGCCGGAAAAGAGTCCGATGAGGGCGTAGATCCAGAGGGAGTTGCGCAGCAGGGCGAAGAGGCAGGTGATCCAAGTGAGGGTGAAGAAGATGAAGTAAAGGGGTTCAGGTTGATAGTAGACGGCGCGAGGGAGGAATGAACCGATGCCTATGAGAAGGAGTGCGTTTGCGGTGGATCCAATGCTCCACACTCTGGACAAACCAAGGCCAACCAGGATGACGAAACCCAAGGTGAGGCCAACGTTGAACCAACGACCTCGATTAAAGAGTTCTCGATCTTGGGGGGTGACTTCTTGATCGCCGAAGGGTTGATGTTGAGGATCTGCTAGCCAGGCGGCGACCCAAGGCCAGAGGGGATTGACGACACCATCGGTTCGGTGAGGGAGCGCCTTTTTGAGGGGTTCGGAGACGCCTTTCGAGAAGTCAGGAGTGAGATCGGGGAGGGTTTGGAGAGTAAGTTTGAGATTGTGTTTTTGGTCTGCGCTGAGGATATCGGCATCCGTGTGGTTGGTCTGGCTGATGAGTTGGCGAGCGAGAGTGACGTGAACCCATGAGTAAAGGGCAAGCAGGAGAATGACGCCTAGCCATCGAATCGCGATGCGGACTGGAAACGTCGCAGGGTGCGGGGCCGGGGGAGAAGGTGTAGCGTTTTCAGATTCCATGCGGGTCGTTTGACCGGCATTGACGATGGCCAGTTTCGCGTGTTTGGCCAGACGATTGTGTGCCAATGATCACTACTTCTTGGGGCGCACCTTGATTTCGACCCTGCGATTGAGAGATTGCTCTTCGACCGTGCCGTCAGGTGGGGCGATGAGAGTGCTTTCGCCTTTGCCTTGAGCTTGGATGCGGTCAGTGCCGAGCTTGAGAGATTCGCGCAGCCAATTGACAACGGCGAGCGCGCGAGCCTGGCTGAGTTGAAGGTTGTAGTCGTCTGAGCCGAAGCTATCGGTGTGGCCTTCGACGATGAAGAGTGAGTTGGGGTTCTTTTGGATGAGGAACCCGAGTTTCATGAGGCTCAGTCGCGCACCCTCCGCGAGGTCGGCACTGCCGTATTCGAAGAGGAGATCGGTGGGCATGAGAATCGGAGCGGTGCTGCCGCCGAGTTGGCCGCCGCCCTGACCGAGAAGGTCGTCGAGGTTGCTGAAGCCCTTGACCCGTTCTCCAGAATCAGCTCCGCCCTTTCCCAGCGTTTTCATCTCATCGATCAATTTCATGTCGAGAGCGTTGCCTTTGTCGGTGGATTCCAAGGTTGAGGCGTCGAGCAGCATCTGCTTTTCAGAAACCGGAGCGCTGAGGAGATCCTTACGGACAGCGGCCATTTCTTGAGCGAGGTCGGTGGAGACCTTCATTGATTGGGGGCCGAGCAAGTCGGCCATTTTTGAGGCCAGAGGTTTGGCGTTGCCCTCTTCTGATGGTGCGGTGGCGCGAACAATGTTGGTGATTTCCTGGACGTTTGGAGTGAGGTCGATTTCCTGGTTGTCCGGCAACATTTGGGCCTTGTCGAATTGGTCGAGTTCGGGTTTGAAGCGATCCAATTCGGGTTTCTGGCCATCGGCGATGATCTCCGGGATCTCGGTGATGGGAGGTTGGGGCTTGATAAGGTCGGGGCTGATTTGGATTCGTTCGGGGACTCGCCTGACGGGTTCTTGAGGGGGGGCGATGTTGCTGCTGAGGGTCTCGAAACCGACCATCAGGATGCCGTGAAAGACCACCGACAGGATGAGCGCAAACATGATCCACCATTTGAGGCTCCAGTCTTCGCGGGAGCGAAAGGTGGAACCTTGGCTGGTTTTCCACTCGGGAAGCTGTGAGACGGTGGCCATGGGTGTGCTTGGGCGATTACAGTGGTATCATCTTTACGCTGCACTGCATCAGGAACTTTGGTTTGAACGGTGAGTTGTCAGAGAATTGTAAAATCTGAGGCAGAATGGGGCGCTATTTTATGGCAGTGCGAAGCAGCGCAGAGATTCGGCTCGATTGGAGAGGGGATTGAATTACGTTAGTCGGGTGAACGCTTGTTTGGTACAGTCTTATGAAGATAGCGCTGAGGGACGGACCCATCTGGCGAACTTTTTGGGGCGAGCCTTTGGTTCGGCGGGTGACTCTGTGGATTGGTGTCGGCGATTTGAGCAGTGGTGGGATTTGAATCCGGCTGGCGACTTGTGCCACGAGAAAGGCTGGGTGCTAAAGGCGCGTGAATCTGGTGAGATCGTCGGCTTTTTGGGGTTGATCCCATTGTGTTACGCGGTCGATGGAAAGCCGTCGCCTGCGGTGGTGCCGACGACCTGGGTGGTGGAGCCTCAATTTCGAGAGGCGTCGATGATGTTGGGACGAAAGTTGCAAGAGTTTGAGGGAAAGACACTCATTGTTAGCACGACGGGAAGGCGAGATTTCCGAGATCGGTTGGTGCGTCGTGGTTGGGTTTTGAGTGGCGCGGCGATCCGTCAATTTTTGCCATGCGGGCGATGGGCGCGATTTTTGATTGGCGAGTCTGCGCCACTTCGTGAGGGGCGGCGAATCACGTCAGAGGTGGACGATGTGCGTTCGGTGGCGGTGTCCTGTCAAAGTGGTCGAGGCATTGAGAAGTGGATCACGCCAGATTATCTGAGATGGTATCGGCAGTCGCCAGCGCGTGAACATCGATTTGCGGGAGTGATTGATTCGGAGGGCAGGTTGACTTCCTTTTTGATGTTAGCTCCAGCTCCGGTTTGGGGTGTGTTGAGAGCTTGGTCCGTTGTGGACTGGTTTACCACGGAGTCTGGGTATGGTGAGTTGAGGGGCCTTTTGGCTGCGGTCGCTGAATCGCCGGCGAAAGTGGGTCTTTATGAGGCAAACGGAAGGAGTCCCTTTTTTCTGAGGCTTACGTCGATGGTGGACGATGAGGTGTGGGAAGGTGTGAAAGGTCTTTTGCGGTCGCCAGTTACCTTGAACCATTTTCACAGAGCCCCTGAATCGCTGCGGTTGTTGCCGAAGCGATGCGTTTTGGCGGAGGGGGATTTGGGGCTCTAAGCAGGGTGCCCTTAGGGGAAGATGCCGTGGTGTTTGTAGCTCTCTGCGACCCGCTCTAGCGCAAGAAGGAAAGCGGCGGTGCGCAAGTCTGGCAGGTTTCGTTCCTTCCAGGCGCGGTGAATGTTGGCGTAGGCTCGCATCATGCTTTGCTCCAGGGCTGCGATGACGAGTTCTTCTTCGCTCGGGCCGTGGATGAGGCGACGGGAAGCTTCTTCTGATAGCTTCACTCCGGTCATTTCCTCCATTGCGGTGACCAGTTCGCGTTTCACGAGTTCTTCATGGCGGGAGATCATGCGGTCGAAGCTGACTCCGGCGCGGTTTTTGAGCCACTCGAAGTAGGATACGGTGACGCCTCCAGCGTTAAGGAAAAGGTCGGGGATCATGAGGATGCCACGTTGATGAAGAATGGCCTCGCCTTCAAAATCGACTGGGCCGTTGGCGGCTTCGGCGACGATCTTGGCTTTGATGCGCGGTGCATTATCGGCGGTGATTTGATTCTCCAGGGCTGAAGGAATCAAAATGTCGCATTCGCGTTCGAGGAGTTCCTGTCCGTTGGCAATGCTTTCTGCGCCTGGAAACCCGAGAATGGATTTGTTGGCATTGCGGAATTTGAAAACTTCATCCACGTCCAAGCCGTTGGGGTTGAAGATGCCTCCCTCGCGTTCGGCGATACCTGTGATGATCGCTCCGCCATCGCGCTGCATGAAGAAGGCGGCGTGATAGCCGACATTGCCGAGGCCCTGAACGATCACACGTTTTCCGGCGATGCCTGTGGTCAGGCC
This sequence comes from Verrucomicrobiaceae bacterium, assembly GCA_029865835.1. Taxonomy (GTDB): domain Bacteria; phylum Verrucomicrobiota; class Verrucomicrobiia; order Verrucomicrobiales; family Verrucomicrobiaceae; genus JAGRPD01. The sequence continues at coordinate 1,833 of JARXAL010000263.1, read as the reverse complement.
AAGTGCCTGCATGTCTTCAGCAATCTCCATGCAACTGCGAATGCCGTAGAAGACTCCGAGTCCTGTGGCTTGCTTGCGTCCGGGGATGCCGTGCATGGCGAGGGGCTTGCCTGTTACGCAGGCGTAGGCGTCGCCGGAGTTGAGCTTGAGGTTTTTGTAGGTGTCGGCGATCCAACCCATCTCGCGTTCGCCGGTGCCGTAGTCGGGTGCGGGGACGTCGATGTCAGGGCCGATGAAGTTTTTGCGGATGAGTTCGGCGGTGTAGCGGCGGGTGACGCGCTCGCGGAAGCCATCGGAGATGGTGTTTGAGTCGATGCGGACGCCGCCCTTGGCGCCGCCAAAGGGGACGCCAACGACCGCGCATTTGTAGGTCATGAGAGCGGCTAGGGCGATGGTTTCGTCCATGGTGACGTCCGGGCTGAAGCGGATGCCGCCCTTAGTCGGGAGGCGGTGGTGGCTGTGTTCGGCGCGATAGGCTTCGATGACAGTGATGGTGCCGTCATCGCGCTTGACGGGGAAGCGCATTCGATAGGCTGAGTTGCAGAAGCGAACCTGATCGATGAGGCCTTCGTCGAGGGTCGAGAAGGAAGCTGCGCGGTTGAAGTAATGGTTAACGCTTTCGTGGAAGGAATCTCGGCTCATGGTGTTGGTATGGTTTGGTCAGTTGGCGAGTTGGAATGTTCAATTCAGGAGGCGATGGACATTCACAAAACGGGTTTGGCAAGGGTGGCGGCGAAAAATCTGAGACTGTCGGCTAAATGTTCGCTCCAATAGTCCCAGGTGTGGCCGCCTGGAAACTCCTGGTAGATGTGAGGAATTCCTGCTGTCTCAAGATCGTTGTGGAGACGGCGGTTCGAATCAATGAGCGGATCTTCCACGCCGCAATCGAACCGAATTGGAGGCAGATGAGCAGCATTAGCCTTGAGGCAGGCAGCGACGTCGAGGGGATCGTGGTCATCAAGGGAAAAGGGCTTGGAATCTTTGAGGAGAAACGAGTTCAAATCCGAGGCGTTGGTCACGCTGCTGTGAGCAGACAGGGCGGAAAAGTGGTCAGCGAAGAGGGCACCGAGACGCAGTGCGCCGTAGCCTCCCATGGAGAGGCCGCAGAGGAAACGGGGCGAACCCATGATGCGGGGTTCGAGTTGTGAAACCGCTGCGGGCACCTCCTTAACAACCCATGTGCGATAGTCGGCATGGGTGTGGCGCAGGTAACCTGAACCGTCACCGAGGAGTCCATCCGAGGGCATGGCGAGAGCCATGGGTGGAAGGCCTTTCTCTTCGATCAAACGGAGGAGAACTTGATGAGCTCCGGCTTTGAAGAGCCAAGCCCAATGGCTTCCGTAAACTCCATGAAGAAGGGTGACGAGAGGAAGAGGGGAGGTCGAAGCGATTTGAGGGATGAAGACACTGATATCAGCCCGGCCATGGATTGCGGGTGACTTGACAGTGATGAGATGGATCCCCGGAGGCGTGAAATCTGAGTTAGAGAATTCGAGGGTGGGGAAGTTCATGATGCTGGGAAATGAGGACAGAATGCAATCAGGGACTGACGGAAAAGTCGGAGTCTTCGAGGGAACGGAGAATGAGTTCGCGAGGGACGCAGAAGTCGTCCATTTGGAGGCAACTGAGAACGCCGTCGGCGATGTGGGACGGTTTGAGGAAAAGTTGTTTGGGTGCGGTCCGGTCCGAGGCTCCGTCCCAGAAGGCGGTATCGACGCCGCCGGGGAGGAGGGCGGTGACACGAATGCGGTGGGGAGCGGCCTCTTCAGCCAGAGCTTGAGTGAAGCCTCGGACGCCCCACTTGGCGGCGCAATAGACGGATTCACTGGGGAT
>JARXAL010000140.1 GCA_029865835.1 Verrucomicrobiaceae bacterium | reverse complement strand
GGAGGAGGGTGGGGATGGTGAGGTTTGGGAGGAGGGGGAGGGCGCTGGAGCGGGTGTAGTAGTCTTCGGCGCTGGTGAAGCCGTGGAGGGGGGCGGTGTAGGCGTGGTCGAAGGCGCGGATGGAGCGGAGGGCGGCTGGGGGGAGGTGGGGGACTTGGTCGGGGAAGCGGTGGGCTTTGGTGGCGGCTTTGCTGGTGAGTGTGTGGAGGAAGCGGTGGCGGTAGAGGGCGTTGCCCGGTTTTTGGTCGAGGGCGTCTGCGCAGGAGGCGAGGTCGACGGGGGCGGAGATGGCGGCGGCGGCGGTAATGCGAGGGGGTGGGGAGCGTTCGCTGAGGTATTTGAGGATGAGATTGCCGCCGAGGCTGAAGCCGATGAGTAGGAGGGGGCCGGTGGTGAGGGTGAGGGCGCGGTCGACGACGGAGGCGAGATCCTCGGTGGCACCGCTGTGGTAGGAGCGAGGGAGGCGATTGGGGCGGGTGCCGCAGCCTCGGTAGCTCCAGGTGAGGGCGTTGCACTGGGTGGCGTGGAGCGCGGTGACCATGTGGAGCATGTAGCTGGCGTGGGCGTTGCCTTCGAGGCCGTGGCAGAGGAGGGCGAGGGGGGCGGAGGTGGGGTGGGGGAGATGCCAGTGGAGTTCGAGGAAGTCGCCGTCGGGGAGGTCGAGGGATTCGGGGGAGTGTGGGGGGATTTTGGGGGCGGGGAGGAGGGCTCGGAGGATGGTTTGGGCGTGGGGGTGGCGCAACCATGCAGGGGGTTGATAGGTGGAGGTTACGACTGGCATGGGGCGGAGCGGGTTACTGGCAGAAAAAAGGGGGGCAGAAACAAGGGATTTGGGATGAGGGTAGATCTGAGGGGGGCGTCACGCGGAGCGGTGACGGGTACTTTGGGGAGGGCAGAGAGTGGAGGGGGGTTAGGGGGTGGGGAGGCGTTCGCTGGCTTTTTGGAGTTTGGGTTGGGGGCGAGCTTGGTATTGGGTGACGTTGGTTTTGAGGACTTCGATGGCTTTGGTGAGTTGGCGGTCGGTGCCGGTGGCGGGGTCGCCGGGTTGGGGCCAGACGATGTGGTCGGGGGTGGCGCCGTTGAGTTCCATGTCGAGGCCGGTGCCGAGGGTGTACCAGCCGCGGTAGGGGAGGCGGAGGGTGCCGACGTCCATGATGCCGGTGGAGCCGGTGCTGATGACGCCGCCGGCGGTGGCGACGCCGACGAGGGCGCCGCGTTTGAGGTGTTTGATGGCGTGGCTGAAGACTTCGGCGTTGCTGAAGCTGTTTTGGTTGCAGAGGACGACGATGGGTTTGTTCCAGGTGGCGTAGATCATGCGGTCCTGGGGGTAACCGGGGGTGGTGCTGCCGCGGGGGATGGCGATGGCGTGGCGGGGCTGGGTGAGGGCGGTGAGGAGATGGTCGGTGGTGGAGCCGCCGCCGTTTTCGCGGACGTCGATGACGAGTCCGTCTTTGCCGGCGCCGGCGGCATAGAGTTCTTCTTCGAAGCGAAGGAAGCTGGCTTCATCCATGGCGCTGATGTGAAGGTAGCCGAGCTTGCCGTCGGAGGCTTTTTCAACGCGCTGGCGATTGTCTTTGATCCACTGGTCGTAGAGGAGGGAGCGGGCGGAGGTGTAGGTGATGGGGCGGAGTGTGACCGAGCGCTCTTTGGAATCGATGCCGCGAACGAGGAGGGTAATGTCACGTTCGATGGGGCCGTTCAAGACGCTGCTGAGTTCGGTGGTGGGTTGGACAGGGTGGTCGTCGATTCTGAAGATGATTTCGCCGGGGGTGATGCGGCTGAGTTTGAGGCTGGCGGGGCCTTTGGAGATAACGTCGCGGACTTTCCAGCCGGGTCCGGGGTGGGTGGGATCCATGCGGAGGCCGAGGTGGGCGGTTTCTTCTTTCCAGGTGCTGGGTGTGGATGCAGTGGGAGGGGTGGACAAGGAGAAGCCGAGGTGGGAGCCGTTGAGTTCTCCGAGCATGAGATGGACGATGTCCTGGACGGTGCGCATGTCTGGGGCGGCGGTGGCCATAGGGGCGTATTTTTGGCGGACGGCATTCCAGGCGCGATTGCCGAGGCGGTCGTCATAGTAGTGGTCGCGCATGACCTGCCAGCATTGGTCGAAGACGGCGCGTTGTTTGGCGGCGCGGTCGACGGTGTGTTGGGCGCGGAAGGAGTGGGTGTTGACGCTGCCTTTGGCGGTCAGCGAGACGGGTTTGCCTTCGGTGAGGCCGACGAGTTGGTCGCCGTCTTTGAGCCAGGAGGTGTGGGTGATGGTGAGGGGGGCGAGGAGCTTGGGTTTGGCGTCGTCCGGAGGTTCGACGGTGTAGGTGCCTTTTTTGCCTTCGATGGTGGCGCTGAAGGCGAGTTTTTTGGAGTCGGGGGACCAGACGAGGGAACCTTCGCTGGTATCCGGGATGCGGATGCGATGGATGCGGTCGTGGATGGTATCGAGGTCGAGTTGGAGGGGTGGCTTGGGTTTGGGAGTCGGGGTGGGTTTGGGTTTTTCGGTTGGGGGTTTGTTGGTGGAGGGCTTCGCGGGAGCGGGTTTGTTCGGGGTCGGTTTGGAGGTGGCTTTGGCGATTTTTTCTTTGGCTTTGAGAAGGGTGCGCTGGCGTTTGCTTTGCTCTCCGTCTTCGGCTTTGAGCCAGGCGTAGAAGATGTCGATCTCGCCATTTTCACGACGGCCGGTCCAGGCGATTTTTTTGCCATCGGGAGACCAGGTGGGGGAGTAGTCGTTGTCAGGATGGCGGGAGAGATTGAAGCGGGGTTTGGAGGCATCGAGGGGTTGAAGCCAGATGTCGCTGTTGAACCATTCGTCGCTGACGGCGTAGACGAGCCATTGATTGTCGGGGGAGAAGTCGTAGCTGGGGGCGTCCCAGGATTCGAAGAGGCGTTTGGGGTTTTTGCCGTCGCCGTCGGCGATCCAGAGGTCGCCGCGATCTTTGGTGTAGGCGATTTTTTTGCCGTCGAGGCTGAAGAGCAGGCCGGATTCGGCGGCGGGATCCTGGGTGATTTGGGTGAGGTTGAAGGCGGTGTTTTCCCAACAGGGTTTGGCGGGGTTTTTCGGTGTGGCGAACCAGATGTCGGTTTGGCCGCTGGCGTCGCTGACGAACCAGAGGGATTTGGCATCTGGGGCGAAGGTGAGGTGGCGTTCTTCTTCGGCGGTGTGGGTGACGCGTTGGGGTTCTTTGAGTTCGGTGTCCATGACCCAGACGTCGCCGCCGGCGAGGAAGCCCATTTGGAGGCCGTCTGGGGTGTAGGTGATGGCGGTGGCGGAGGAGAGGGTGGGGCGGTCGATGGGGGGCGGGGCGGTGTCGGTGCTGGCGGTGATTTGGATGAGGGAGGGTTCGGTGTTGCTGCCGGGGGTCCAGCGGTAGAGGTCGAAGCGGTGGCGGAAGACGAGGGTTTTGCCGTTGCGTGAGAGGGTGGGGAAGACAACGGAGTCGCCTTTGAACTGAGTGATGGGGGTGTCTTTGCCGGAGGCGAAGTCGTGCTGCGAGAGGTTGAAGGTGCCGTCGCGTCCGGTGACGCAATAGAAGCCTGAGGCGTCGGGTTTCCAGAGGGGCCAGCGGGATTCGGTGGTTGCGGCGATGAGTTGTTTGAACTTGAGGGTGGAGGCGTTGTATTCCCAGATTTGGCCGGCGCGGGAGCCCTGGTAACCTTGGCGCCACCAGGACTCGCCTTCACGGGTGAAGAGGAAGCGTTTGCCGTCCGGGGAGATGGAAGGTTCGGAGGCGTAGTCGTCGAAGAGGAGGGTTTCGGCTTTGGGGGTGGTGACGTCGAGGAGGGCGAGGCGAGCGGTGCGGGAGCTGCGTTTCCAGAAGGAGTCGCGACTGATGCTGACGAGGAGGTTCTGGCCGTCGGGCATCCAATCGCAGAGGTCGTAGCCTTCGGAATGGTGGGTGAGCTGGCGGGTGGTGCCGCCTGAAGCGGGTATGAGGTGGATTTGTTGGGAGCCGTCGCGGGTGCTGATGAAGGCGAGCTGGGAGCCATCGGGGGAGAAGGCGGGCTGGAGTTCATCGGCGGTATGGTGGGTGAGGTGGGTGGCGGTGCCGCCAGTGACCGGGACGCTCCAGAGGTCACCACGCCAGGAGAAGGCGAGGGTTTGGCCATCGGGGGAGAGGGCGGGGTCGAGTGCCATTTGGACGGACTCGGCGAAGGCGATGGGGGTGAAGGAAGCGAGGGCTAGGAGGGGGAGAGTCCGGGAGAGCATAACGGGAGTGTTGAATGATGACGGAGGAAGGCCTTCCTTTTGTCAAGATAACGGTGGTGGGTTGGAAATGAAATCGGTGAATATTTGGGCGGGATGGAGCGTCAGTTGGGCCATGAAGACAGCGATTTTGAACTCGTTTTTGGCCGTGGCGTGGTTTGCTTTGATGCCTGTGCCTGCGGCTGAGCCGGTGCAGGTGGCGACGCTGCCGAAGACGGGTGAGACGGCGAGGGATGCGGCGGGGCGACTGGTGAGGCAGTCGACGGCATCGGGGAATCAGGTGGTGACTCGGGATGCGGCGGGACGGTTGCTGGTGAAGTCGACGAGGCAGGGGGATGCTACGGTGCATCGGGATGCGAGCGGGCGATTGGTGGGGAATACGACGGTCTCAGGAAAAGGGAGAGAGACGACGCGGGATGCGAGCGGGCGCTTGCAGGTGACGGCGACGGTGAATGCGAAGGGAGACGTGATGACGTATCGGGATGCGGCGGGGCGGTTGATGGGGACGAAGACGACCTCGAGTGGCGGGAAGGTGGTGTTTCGGGATGCGAGTGGGAGGCTGACGGGACCGGATTTCCGGTAGGGATGGAGGTGAGGTTTTGGAGGGGTTGTGAAGGTCTGGGATTGCAAGGAGCGGTGGACGATTCCAGAATGGGGGCTCCATTTCTCTTTATTATGTTTTATCTCGGCATCGACAGTGGCACGCAAAGTACGAAGGCAATCGTTTTGGATCTTGAGACAGGGGCGATTTTGGCTTCGGGACATCAGAGCTATGATTTGATCGAGGGATTGCCGGCGGGGCATTTGGAGCAGCATCCGCAGTCGTGGATTGCGGCGGTGGAGGGGTCGATCACGCAGTGTTTGGAGAAGCTGGGGGTGGATCGGGGGAAGATTCGGGGGATTGGGGTGAGTGGGCAGCAGCATGGGCTGGTGGCGTTGGATGCGGCGGATCAGCCGGTGCGGCCGGCGAAGTTGTGGTGTGACACGTCGACGCAGGCGCAGTGTGCGGAGATTGCGCATGAGTTTGGGGGGCAACCGGGGGTGATCGCGTTGGCGGGCAATGCGATGCTGCCGGGTTACACAATTCCGAAGGTGCTGTGGATGAAGCAGAACGAGCCGGAAAATTTTGCCAAGACGGTTTCGATTTTGTTGCCGCATGATTACATCAACTTTTGGCTGAGCGGCGTGAAGCGGATGGAGTATGGCGATGCTTCGGGGATGGGGATTTTGAATGTGAACACGCGGCAGTGGTGCCGGGAGTTGATTGATTACATCGATCCGCGGGTGCACGAGATGCTGCCGGAGTTGGGGAGCAGTCGGGTGGTGCATGGTCGCTTGCGGCCGGAGTTGGCGGCGAAGTGGGGGTTGAGTGATGATGTGGTGATTTCGGCGGGTGGCGGGGACAACATGATGGGAGCGATCGGGACAGGGAACATCAAGCCGGGGGTGATCACGGCGAGCTTTGGGACGAGCGGGACGTTGTATGGGGTAGCGGGGAGTCCGGTGGTGGATGGGCAGGGGGAGGTGGCGGCTTTTTGCGATAGCACGGATCAGTGGCTGCCGCTGGTGTGCACGATGAATGTGACGGTGGTGACGGAACAGGTGCGGGAGATGTTTGGCTGGGATTTGGGGCAGTTGGAAGCGGCGGTGGGCAGCGCGAAGCAGGGGGCGGATGGGGTGATGTTTTTGCCGTATTTGAATGGCGAGCGGACACCGAATCTGCCGAATGGCAGCGGGGTGATGCATGGTTTGAGAACGACAAACATGACGCCGGAGAACCTGGCGCGGGCGGCGGTGGAGGGGGCGACGCTGGGGTTGGCGTATGGGTTGAAGCGGTTCCGGGATTTGGGGATGGATCCGTCGGAGATTCGCCTGACGGGCGGGGGGAGCAAGAGTGCGGTGTGGCGGCAGATTGCGGCGGATTGTTTCGATGCGGAAGTGGTGACGTTGTCGACTTCCGAGGGGGCGGCTTTGGGTGGGGCGATTCAGGCGGCGTATGCGCGGGCGAACGAGGGGGGACAGGAGGAGAAGGTCAGTTACGAGACTTTGTGCGGGCAGTTGGTGGCGTTGGATGAGACGACGCGGTGCTACCCGGATGCGGAACGGGCGGCGCGGTATGCGGAGCAGTTGGAGCGTCAGATGGAGCTGACGGGGAGGCTCAACCAGGTGGGGTGGCTTTGAGCTAGGCCTGGATGGCTTTTTGGCGGAGCCAGTGGTCGGTTAGGACGAGGTGGACCATGGCTTCGACCATGGGCACGGCGCGGGGGAGGACGCAGGGGTCGTGGCGGCCGCGGGCGGCGAGGGTGGTTTCTTCGCCGGCGTTGTTGACGGTGTTTTGCTCGATGAGGATGGTGGCGGTGGGTTTGAAGGCGACGCGGAAGACGATGGGTTCGCCATTGCTGATGCCGCCTTGGACGCCGCCGCTGCGATTGGTGCGGGTGCGGACTTTGCCGTCCTCGATGTAGAATTCGTCGTTGTGGTCGCGCCCGGTCATGAGGGTGCCTTCGAAGCCGGAGCCGATTTCGAAGCCTTTGGTGGCGGGGAGGCTCATCATGGCCTTGGCGAGGTCGGCCTCGAGTTTGTCGAAGACGGGTTCGCCGAGACCTGGGGGGACGCCGCGAATGACGCACTCGATGACGCCGCCGACGGAATTGCCTTCGGTGCGCATTTGGGTGATGAGTTCGATCATGGGGTCGACCATGGCGGCGTCGGCGGTGCGGACGATGTTGGATTCGACCTGTTCAGCCGTGACGGTATTGGGGTCGATGTCGGCTTCGAGGTCGTGGATGGACTTGACGTAGGCGATGCACTGGTAGCCGGGGAGATCGCGTTGGAGGACTTTGTGGGCGATCGCGCCGGCGGCGACGCGGCCGATGGTTTCGCGAGCTGAGGCGCGGCCGCCACCGGAGACGGAGCGGATGCCGTATTTGGCGTCGTAGGTGTAGTCGGCGTGGGAAGGGCGGTAGGCGGACTGCATCTCCGTGTAGGCGGAGGGGCGCTGGTCGGTGTTGCGGACGAGGATGCCGATGGGGGCGCCGGTGGTGAGGCCGTTTTCGATGCCGCTGAGGATTTCGGCTTCGTCGGCCTCTTTGCGGGGGGTGACGATTTTGCTTTGGCCGGGGCGGCGGCGGTCGAGTTCTTTTTGGAGGTCTTCGACCGAGAGCGGGATGCGAGGGGGGCAGCCGTCAATGACGACACCGACGCCGGGACCGTGGGATTCTCCCCAAGTGGAAATGCGAAAGAGCGTGCCTAGGCTGCTGGACATGAGAGGGTTCCGGATGGCTCAGGGAACCAGGAAGATTTTGCTGGTGTAAGGGCAACGGACTTTTTTGCCTGGGGGGATGCCGCGGACATCGACGAGTTGGGTTTTGTCGAAGGGGCTGTAGACGAAGCCTTTTTTGGAGGGAACAGGGAGGCCGAAAGGCAGCTGCTCGGGGGTGCTGGGCTTGGGCGTTGCGGGGGTGGGAGGGGTCGCTGGCACCGATGGAGGGGCGTCGGGGATAGGAGGGGTAGTTGCGGCGGTGTCGGGCGCTGGCGGGATGGTTGAAGGGGGAGTGGATGGGGCCGGAGGAGCGGAGTTGTCGTAGATGGCCGGTGTTTCGTAAGTGGGGGCGGGTGGGCCAGCGACGATGCCGGTTCCGGGATCGGGTAGCGGAGGTGGCTGCGTGGTTTCGAGGTAGCGGGTGTCCTGCCGATTGCGCCGGAGGTTGGGTCCGGAGTCCAGGGAGTAGCCGGAGTCTGCTCCAGGGGGCAGCATCGGCGGCGGCTGGACGACGCACTGGCTGAGGCTCAGGACGAGCACCAGCGGTGACCAGAGGGCGGGGCGGAGGCAGACTTTCATGAGGGGATTGCTTGCTCGGCGGACCGGCGACGGAATGGGTTACGCATTCACGCGCATCGGCATGATGACATAGAGGAAACCGGTGCCACTGCGGACAACGCCAGGGCTGATTTCATCGATGAGATGGAGGTAAATTTCGTCGGCGCTGATGTTGCGCAGGGGGGCCATGGTGAACTCCGGATTGAAGGCGATGGTGATTTCCGCGCCCTTGTAGTTGATGGCGAGAGTTTCACGAGCTTCACCGATGTCCGGGGAGGATGCGACGATTTCGACGCTGCCAGGAGTGAAGATGAATTTGACGGAATTGGATTTGTCGCTGGCGAGGAGGGAGACGCGGGAGATGGCCTTGAGGAAACCTTCGCGCTCAAGGGGAATGCGTTCCTTGGCTTCGCCAGGGATGACTTGACGGTAGTTGGGGTAGTTGCCGTCGATGAGTTTGCTGATGAGCAGGGAGTCTCCGAGGTCGAAGGCGACTTGGCTGTTGCTGACGCGGATGGTGACTTCGCCCTGATCACCGAGGAGGCGGGCGAGTTCGTTGACGGCCTTGGTGGGGACGATGATGTCGATGTCCTGGCTTTGAGGGAACTCGATTTCCTGTTCGACCATGGCGAGGCGGCGACCGTCGGTGGCGACCATGGTGAGGTTGTTGTTTTTGAAGGAGAAGAGGATGCCGTTGAGGACGTAGCGTGTTTCGTCTGTCGAGATGGCGTAGGAGGTTTTGCGGAGGCAGTCGCGGAGAACGGACTGCTCGATCTGGAAGTCGCGCGCTTCGTCGAATTGCGGCAGGGCGGGGAATTCCTCACTGGAGAGGCCGAGCACTTTGAAGAAGGAGGGGCCGCTGCGGATGCTGGCGGTGTTTTTTTGGTCCACGGACACTTCGATTTCCTGAGCGGGCAGCTCACGGATGATGGTGGCGAGGCGGCGTGCGGGGAGGGTGGTGGCTCCGGGCTCGATGACTTCGCAGGGGACGGTGCAACTGACGCCGACGTCGAGGTCTGTGGTGGTTAACTCCAAAACGTTGTCCTTGGCTCGCAGGAGCACATTGGAAAGGATAGCCAGCGTGGTGCGGGCTCCGACGACGTGTTGAACCTGCTGGATGGCATCCAGGAACTCTTCCTTGCTGATGGTGAACTTCATAGGCCTCTGTGACTGTGCGATTGATTAAATGCTCGTCACACAGTCGGCAAGGATATTGAACAGAAAAGCACCCCGTGTCGAATGAAATGCCCGTTTTGCCATAATTCCCGAGATTTATAGATTCGCAGCTAGTCGGCGAGGATGCGGCTGGAGAGGGTTTCGAGCAGTTGCCGGAAGCCGGGTTCGTTGTTTAAGCGGGCGTCGATGACTTTGCAGGCGTGGATGACGGTGCCGTGGTCGCGGTTTCCGAACTCTTCACCGATCTGGGTGAGGGGGAGTTTGGTGAGGGTGCGGACGAGGTACATGGCGACCTGGCGGCCTTCGGCGATGTTTTTGGGTCGGCGGGGGCCTGTGAGGTCGCTGACGCGGAGGTCGAAGTGGGCGGCGACGGCGCGCTGGATGCGGTCGACGGTGACGGCCTTGGTGGGTTCCTGGTCGAGGACGTCGTGGAGGAGGCCGTGGAGGGTGGCCTCGCTGGGATTGGCGCCTTCGAGGGAGATGTGAGCGACGACGCGCATGAGGGCGCCTTCGAGTTTGCGGACGTTGCCTTTGATGCGCATGGCCATGAACTCGAGGACCCAGGGTTCGAGTTCGGTGTGGAAGTCGGCTTGTTTGCGGCGGAGGATGGCGACGCGGGTTTCGTAGTCGGGGACTTGAATTTGGGTGGTGAGACCCCATTCGAAGCGGGAGACGAGGCGGCTTTCGAGGTTGCGGATTTCGCTGGGTGGGCGGTCGCTGGCGAGGACGATCTGTTTGGCGTTGTTGAAGAGTTCGTTGAAGGTGTGGAAGAATTCCTCCTGGCAGCTGTCTTTGCCGGCGAGGAAGTGGATGTCGTCGATGATGAGGACATCGACTTTGCGGAATTTTTGGCGGAACTGGCTGAAGGTGCCTTTTTTGATGGCCTCAATGAACTCGTTGGTGAACTGCTCGCTGGTGACGTAGCGGACAACGGCGCGTTTTTTGCGCATGAGGACCTCGCGACCGATGGCCTGCATGAGGTGAGTTTTACCGAGGCCGGAGGCGCCGTAGAAGAAGAGGGGGTTGTAGATGCGGCCGGGTTTTTCAGCGACGGCTTTGGCGACGGCGTTGGAGTAGCTGCTGTTTGAGCCGACGACGAAGGACTCGAAACTGAACTTGGGATTCAGTCCGGCTTCGGCGAGGCTGCGAACGGGTTGGGGGGCGTCTTCGGTGACGAAGCGGCTGTCGTTGCCATCGCGTTCGCGTTCAACGGAAGGGGAGATGAGGCGCGCGACTTTGGCTGGTTGGGCGGGGGACTGTGTGGCGCTGAGAGTGGAGGGGGAACTGGAGGTGGTGATTTCGACAGGCACGGCGGTGCCGAGGACTTCGGCGACGGCATCTGCGACGGCGACGGCGTAGTTGGACTCGATCCAGAGTTGATGGATGGGGTTTTCGACTTGGATGCGGAAGCCGCCATTGAGTTCATCAGCGAGGGCGCGACCGAACCAGCGTTCGAAGTTATCGAGACCGAGACGGGACTTCAACAGGTCGCAGATGGCATCCCAAGCGGAGATGGAAAGAGGGGCTGCGTTTTCTATTGAGGTGTTGTCGTTGGTAGAATCGGGATGATGGGATGGAGAGGAGTGCAAAGGGTGGAGGAGGGTCGAAGAGTGAGAGAAAAAAGTCTGCTCTTTTGTATGGCGAAAACGACACTGTTAACAAGCTGTTTGGAAACTATTTTTTGAAACTTCGTGAGCGTGAGTTGGATTAAGTTAAAAATTTTTCGGAGTGTTATTGGGGTTGTTCGCAGAGGGGCTGTGAATAGGTTGGTAATAGGAGGTGAATGGGTGAACTTTTTTGTGTACAGTTGCTGCTTGGCATGGTGTGTGCGAAGCAGTAAGGAAGCGGGATGACAGGGATACCATCGAGTCCGTGGAAGCCACTGAAGGGCATGTTGGAGGAGCGGCTGAGAGTGATTGCCGATCATGAGATGCGTGAGCGCGATGCGGCGGCGCACTTGGAGATGTTGAAGGATGTGTCGCTGCGATTGATGGCGGAGCAGGAGCGACTGGCGGATGTGCTGCCGCCGAGGTTGAAGCATTTTTTGACGCAGGCGAGTTATTCGAAGGCGTTGGATTGGATCAGCGAGCAGGATTGACGGAAGGATGCCTCGGAGAGGCGAGGTGCTTTTTGGGTCACTCTGGATCTGAAGTATCCGAGGGTTCTTCGAGGCGCTTGAAGTGGAGCTGGATGATGCGGCGGTTGTCGGCTTTGGTAACGGTGACGAGGAAGCCTTCGATTTCGACGGTTTCGCCGATCTTCGGGAGGTGGCCGAGTTTTTGAGTGACGTAGCCGCCGATGGTGGTGACTTCCTCGTTCTCCAAGGTGATGGAGACGAGTTCTTCGAGTTCGTAGAGGTTGAAGGTGCCGGCGGTGGTGAACTCTTCGCGGTCTTTGATGAGGTCGAACTCGGCTTTTTCGGCTTCATCGAATTCGTCTTTGATGTCGCCGACGATTTCTTCCATGATGTTGTCGAAGGTGACGATGCCGACAGCGCCGCCATATTCGTCGACGGCAAGAGCGATGTGAGCGCGGGTTTCGCGGAAGCGCGGGAGGAGTTTGTCGATGGGGAGCATTTCGGGGACCATGAGGAGGTCCCGTTTGATTTGGCGGAGATCGGCGTCGGGTTTGTTGAGGAGGGGGAGAAGATCTTTGATGTGGATGAGGCCGAGGGTTTCGTCGAGGTGGCCTTTGACGAGCGGGAAGCGGGTGTGTTTGGAGTCGATGGCGACTTTGAGGTTGGCCTGGAAGCTGTCTTCGATGTCGAGGGAAATGACGAGGTTGCGTGGCGTCATGACATCGCGGACGCAGCGGTCGTTGAGAGCGAGGACGTTGAGGAGGATGTCCTTTTCGGTGGTGGTCACTTCGGAGGATTTTTCACTTTCGGCGACGATGTGGCGAAGTTCTTCTTCGGAGTGGGCGAGTTCGGACTCGGAGACGGCTTCGATTTTGAGGCAGGTTTTGAGGAGCCAGTTGGCGGTGCCGTTGAGGACCCAGATGGCGGGTTTGAAGAGGGTGTAGAAAAAGTGGAGGGGGGTGCTGACGGCGAGGGTGGTGCCGAGGGATTTGCGAATGGCGAGGGACTTGGGCATCAGTTCGCCGAGGACGACGTGGAGGAAGGTGACGACGCTGTAGGCGAGGACGTAGGAGAGGGTGGTGATGACGGCTTCGTTGGTGAGGCCGATTTTGAAGAAGACCGGCTGGATGAGGCGGTTGATGAAGGGTTCGCCGAGGCTGCCGAGGGCGATACTGGCGAGGGTGATGCCAAGCTGGGTGGCGGAGAGGTAGCCGTCGAGGTGTTGGACTTGATTGCGGGCGCGGATGGCGCCGGCTTTGCCTTCGGCGATAGCCGCTTCGAGTTGGGAGCTGCGGACTTTGACGATGGCGAACTCGGCAGCGACGAAGAAGGCGTTCAGGAAGACGAAAAAGAGAACGGCGAGGGAGCGCCAAGTGAGTTCGGCGCCGGACATGTCCCAGTCCCGGATCAGCTCTTCATGGCCGGCGAGGGCCAGGAAGGGGAGCGTTAGGGAGGAAAGAAGGGTCATGAAAAGAGTGGCTCGAACGGGGGCTATAGGCGCTCGTAGTTGCCGTCAGAGCGTTTTTCGAGGATGGTGAATCCAGCGGCTTTGGCATCGCTCACCGACAGGGGTTTGGTGAGTTTGGGGGTATTGAAACCGGTGACGAGTTTGGTCACGGGTTGCTTGCAGAGGGGGCAATGGGTGAGGGGGGGGCGATCCATGGGGCGCCGGAGGTCGAAGCCTTTTCGGCAGGAGGCACAGCCCTTTTCGGGAACCTCAGCGGTGTAGGAGTAGGTGGGCATGGGTTTAAATGCAGCCGATCTCCATACACATGGTTCATCTGGACGGATAACCCGCCGTCCAGTTCGGGAGGCTGGAGAAGGCGAGGCGCCTACCAGCTGGACTTGGTCACGCCGGGAATGAGGCCGTGGGAGGCCATTTCGCGGAAAGTGATCCGGGACATTTGGAAGCGACGCATGAAGGCGCGGCGACGACCGGAGACGCGGCAACGATTGATCAGGCGAGTGGGGCTCGAATCACGGGGAAGCAGTGACAAGCCGACATGGTCGCCTGCCGCTTTCAACTCCGCACGGAGTTTAGCGTATTTTTCGACTGTCTTGCGTTTGCGCTTATCGCGCTCCAACCAACTTTTCTTAGCCATAGGGGTGGGTAAATTGGCGGGAAGATGGAAAAGCGCAACCGGAATTTTTCCATTGGCGTGTTGAGTGTTCCTCGCTATCGAAAAGGAGCATGATTTCTGGAATGATCCTCGCCTCTGTTTTTCTCCTGATGGGAATTGCTGTTTTTGGTTACCTCAAGAACGGCTGAGCGGCTGTGTTTGCGGGCGTTGGGGGAGTTTATGAAGTCGCTTGAGGAAGCGACTTTTTGTGGCTGGGCTTGCATTTCTCCGAGGATTGAGGGCAGAATGTGGGAATGACTGTCACTGATAGCGCGGGCAAGGTGGTGCTGAAGGCGGAAGGGATTTCGAAGTCCTTTCCGGGGGTGAGGGCGCTTCGGGAGGTGAGTTTTGATCTGAGGGCAGGGGAGATTCACGCGATTTGTGGTGAGAATGGGGCGGGGAAGAGTACGCTGATCAAGCTGCTGTCGGGGATTCATGCGCATGGGAGTTATGAGGGGCGGTTTGAGGTGGGAGGGGAGGAGGCGCGGTTTGGATCGATCGCGGATGCGGGGCGGGCGGGGATTGCGGTGATTTATCAGGAGTTGGCGTTGGTGGAGGAGATGACGGTGGCGGAGAATTTGTTTTTGGGGTCGGAGCCGAAGCGAATGGGGGGGATGCTGGT
>JARXAL010000123.1 GCA_029865835.1 Verrucomicrobiaceae bacterium | reverse complement strand
TTGAAGAAGCTGGGGGATTTTCTTTTGCTGGCGCAGTGCTCGGAGCCGCAACCGGGGTGGGCGCAGCAGTATAATCTGGCGATGGAGCCGGCGTGGGCGCGGAAGTTTGAGCCGCCGTGTGTGAGTTCGGCGGAGACGTTGAGCGCGTTGAACACGCTGCAGGACATTTGGTTGGTGACCGGGGAGGAGAAGTATCGGGCGCCGTATGCGAGTGCGTTGGCGTGGTTGGAAAGGTCGAAGCTGCCGGACGGGCAGTATGCACGGTTCCAGGAGTTGCGTACGAACAAGCCGCTTTATTTTGTGAAAGACACTTATGAGCTGACCTATGATGACTCGAACATGCCGACGCACTACGGATTCAAGCTGGATGAGTTGCAGGAGGACATTGATGAGTTCAAAGAGAAGCTGGGGATGTCTCATGAGGAGAAGGTGAAAGAGATGGTGGGGCCGAAGACCGAGAAGGAGTGGCTGTCGAAGGCGAAGGGAGCGGCGAAGAAGGTGGTTACGGCGCTTGAGGGGCAGAACAAGGAGGGGGTGTGGACAACGGAGAATGTGATCGAGGGAGCGCTGATCATGAAGCATGTGCAGGCGATGATTTACTATGTGGACGCGGCGAAACAGGCGGGGGAGTTGTTTGAGGCGTTTCGGGAAAAGGAGAATCCGAAGGCAGAGGTGAAGTGATGCGGGATTGAGCCTGGATTTGGTGAAAGGGGGCGGTTGAACCGGCGTTGATGACAGAGGCGGCACAGCCTTTTGGAATGACCGCATGAGGTCTGGTTGACGAGCAACCGGACCGGTTTCTTTTGACATGACTTCCCCTTTTTATTTTTGGATCACAGCATTGATGGTTGGCACAGGCGTTTTGTCTGCGGCAGCTCCGAAGAAGCGTGCGGCGCTGGATGCGTCCGAGTTGCCGGAGCCTGTGCAAAGGCCGGTGAAGTATTTTGGGGATATTCATCCGGTGTTGGCTGAGCACTGCGTGTCTTGTCATGGGCCTGAAAAGCAGAAGGGTGGGTTGAGATTGGATTCGTTAGCGGCGGCGATTGAAGGCGGGGGTTCTTATGGGCCGGCGATTGTGCCGGGGAAGAGCGCGGAGAGTCCGCTGATTTTATTCATGGCGCACTTGGAGCCGGACATGGAGATGCCTCCGGAGGAGGACATGTTGTCCGAGCAGACGATTGCGGTGTTGCGGGCATGGATTGATCAGGGGGCCAAGTGGCCGGTCAAGGCGGGGGGAACTGACACGGGAGGCGAGAGCACGCTTGGGAATCAGGCGTTGTTCTTCCAGAAGGCGGCCACGCATTGGGCGTTTCGGCCGGTGGTGAAGGCGGAAGCGGCATCGATGAAAGAGGGTTCGGCGACGATTGATGGATTGACTGAGACGCAGCTGAAGGAGAAGGGCTTGGGGCGGTCTGATCGGGCGGATGCGCGGACGTTGCTGAGACGGATGCATTTTGATCTGACCGGGTTGCCACCCGAGCCGAAGGAGATGGAAGCCTTTGCTATGGCGTTTGCGAAGGATGCGGATCAAGCGATGGCGGCGAAGGTGGATGAGTTGCTGGCTTCGCCGCATTTTGGCGAGCGTTGGGGGCGTTACTGGCTGGACATGGCGCGCTACGCCGACACGCAGGATTTTTTGGCACAAGCAGACCTGCGCTATCCTTTTGCGTGGACCTACCGTGACTACGTGATTGATGCGTTCAATATCGACAAGCCGTATGATCAATTCATTTGTGAGCAGTTGGCGGCGGATCAGATGGGGTTGAAGGCAGATGATCCGAAACTTGCGGCGCTGGGTTTCATGACGGTTGGGCCGCGTTTTCGGAGGCGAACGGATGAGGTGATCAATGATCGAATCGATGTGGTGACACGCGGGCTGATGGGCATGACGGTGGCCTGTGCGCGATGTCATGATCACAAGTATGATCCGATTCCGACGGCCGATTTTTACGCCTTGTCAGGAGTCTTTGCGAGCACGGACGATCTGGAGGTGATGCCGGAGATTGCGCTGAAGAACCGTGAGGTGAATCCGAAACTGCGGGCGGAGTATGAGAGTGCCAAGGCCAAGGCGGAGAAGGCGAGGACGGATTTTGTTGAGGATTTGAAGGCGAAGGCGGTGGCTGATGTTTTGGCGAAGCCGGAGGTCTATTTTGATGCTCTGGTGCAGATGGAGGTGACGAAGAGCGCGGATGTGCGCAAGTTGATCACAGGGAAGAAGATGCTGCAGACGGCCTTGACGCCGCTGAGTCGGCAGTGGGCCGAGATGAAGCGGGCAGAGCGATGGTGGCAAGATCCGGTGATTGGGCCGTTGGCGAGAGTGGCGGGGGCATCGCCTGAACGGAAAGCGGGTATCATTGAAACGGTGCTCAAGTTGGGGCGTGTGCCGGGTAGCAAAGACGCGGTGAATGCGGTGGTGATGGCGGCTCTTCGAGCGGAGCCACCCAAGAATGAAGAGGCGTTGGTGCGGGCGTACGGGAAGTTGCTGGCACAGGCCAAGGAGTCGCCCGATGAAGCATTGAAGCAGGTGGTGAGTGCTTTGTCGAAGCCCGGGGGCTGGCTGGATTTTTCGGCGCAAGATGTGGAGAGTGCTCATCGCTTGCTTGGAGCGGGGAGGAAGGACTTGAATGACCTTGAGACGGCGATTGCGGAAGTTGAGGCGACGCATCCGGGGGCGCCGGCGCGGGCGATGGCGGTGAAAGACAAGGCCAAGCCGGTGACTCCGGTGATTTACATTCGCGGGGACGCTGCCCGGAAGGGTGACGCGGTTGAGCGGCGCTTTTTGGAGGTGCTTGATCCTGCCAAGACGCCGTTCTCGGCGGAGAAGAGCGGGCGGCGGGAGTTGGCGGATCGGATCGCGAGCGAGGCGAATCCGCTCACTGCGCGGGTTTGGGCGAACCATGTTTGGAGGCACCTATTGGGGAGGCCGCTGGTGAAGACGCCGGGTGATTTTGGTTTGCAATCGGATCCACCGAGCCATCCGGAGCTGCTTGACTGGCTAGCGTCGGCATTGATGCAGCGGAACTGGTCCACGAAGCAACTGGTGCGGGACATCATGCTTTCTGCGACCTATCAGCAGGCCAGTGGGGATCGGCCGGAGGCGTCGGCTGTGGATGTGGACAACACGCTGCTTTGGCGGGCGAATCGTCGGCGAATGGATTTCGAAGCGATGCGTGATGCGATGCTGGCGACGGGTGGGCAGATTGATTTGGAGATGGGGGGGCGTTCGGTGAATCTTTCGACGGAGCCGTTCAGCAATCGGCGGACGGTTTATGGGTATGTGGACCGGGTGAATCTTGATCCGCTGTTCACGACGTTTGATTTTCCGTCGCCTGACATTGCGACGACGGAGCGTTCTGAGACGTTGGTGCCGCAGCAGGCTTTGTTTGCGCTGAATGACGCATTCATCATCGGGCAGGCGAGAGTGTTGGCGAAAGGCGCGCAAGCGGTCGCTAGTGCGAATCGAGGGAATCCAGCTGGGGCGGCGGTGGAGTGGCTGTATCAGAGAGTGTTTTTGCGGGCGCCGAAGCAGGCGGAGTCGGTGTTGGCGCGTGTGTTCATGAAGGAGACTTCAGGACTGCGCAATGAGGGGTTGCAAGGTTCGTGGAGTTACGGGTTCGGGAGTGCGGATCCGGCTGCTCCGCGGATGGAGAGTTTTACGCGATTGGCGCATTTTGATCCGCAGTCGAAGCGATATCAGGGGGGGCGTGAGTATCCTCATTCTCAGCTGGGTTTTGTGAGTGTGTCAGCGGCCGGAGGGCATCCGGGGAGTGATTTGAATCATGCCACGATCCGGCGTTGGGTGGCGCCGTATGATGGGGAGTTTTCGATTGATGGAGAGTTGAGTGTGAATCGGCAAAACAAGGGTGATGGGGTGCGGGCGAGGGTCTTGTCATCGCGGACGGGGCTGGTTGGAGAATGGATTGCGGATGGGGCGGCGGCGAAGACTGAAGTGGCCAAGGTGAAGCTGATGCGGGGTGAGGTGCTGGACTTTGCGGTCGACTGCCGGGAAGCAACGACGTCGGATGGCTATCGGTGGTCGCCGGTGATTCAATTGCTGGTCAAGGCGGAGGAGGCGCCGACGGACATGCAGACGGTGTGGGATGCGCAGGCGGATTTCAAAGGCCCTCCGCCGCCTAAGCTGCAACCGTTGGAGCAAATGGCCCACGCACTCTTGATGACCAACGAGTTTCTGTTTGTCGATTGAGCTGTTATGCGAACCCCACTTTCCTGTTCTATGTCTGATGCCTTTTCTCGAGCCCTGATGGGGAGTTCCCTGCCGTTGTCCCGCCGCCAAACGTTGATGCAGGCTGGGTTTGGCATGGGCAGTCTGGCCTTGGGCGGATTATTGAGTGACTTGGGTTTGACGAGCGCGGCGGCGGCAGAAGCGGCGGCGAATCTTTCACCGTTGGCTCCGCGGGCGCCGCAATTTCCGGGCAAGGCGAAGCGGGTGATTCATTTGTTCATGAATGGGGGGCCTTCCCAGATTGACACGTTTGATCCGAAGCCGTTGTTGAAAAAGTTTCATGGCAAGTCGCTGCCGGGGAAGGAGGAACTTGGCAAAGACAAGCGACTTGGCGGGGCGGCGCTGGGTTCTCCGTTTGAGTTCAAGCAGCATGGCCAGAGCGGGATGGAGATCAGTGAGTTGTTTCCGCATGTGGCGAAGCATGCGGATGACCTTTGTGTGATTCGGTCGATGTTCAGTGATGTGCCCAATCATGAGCCGGGGCTGATGATGATGAACACGGGCAATTTCACGCTGCCACGTCCGAGTGTGGGATCGTGGGCACTGTATGGATTGGGCACGGAAAATCAGAGTCTTCCGGGGTATGTGGTGATGTGTCCGAGCGGGTTGCCGACGGCGCAGAGTGCGAACTGGCGGAGCGCTTTTTTGCCTGGGATTTACCAGGGGACGCATGTGGATACGAAGGAGACGAATCCGGATCAATTGATTGCCAATCTGCGCAACGATTTCATTTTACCGGGGCAGCAGCGCAAGCAGTTGGGGTTGATTCAGGAGCTCAATGAGATTCATCGTCAGGAGCGAGCTGGTGATCCGCAACTTGAGGCGCGGATTCAGTCGCTTGAGCTTGCGTTTCGGATGCAGACGGAGGCGACGGAT
>JARXAL010000096.1 GCA_029865835.1 Verrucomicrobiaceae bacterium | reverse complement strand
GGGGTAAACTCCGATCTAAACTCGACCGAGTAGGCCAAAACTTCCCCTGAATGTTCCTCGATTTGGCAAGTCCACTTGCCTGCATCGAAGGTCCACTCCGCACTGTAAAGTCGGTGAACCCCATCCTTCGATTCCTTGGTGCGGGAAAGAGCACCTGGTTCCAACAAACCAGCAAGCGATGGCGAAATCCTTCCCAAACGCAACCGCCTGAACTCCTCGGGCATCTCAGGGCACCGCCTCAGCTGCTTCGGAACTTTCTGTCGGCACACAAAGGCGAAGACACAAAGAAAAGCGACATACACTCCGCACAGCACCAGAAAGGATCGCACGCTCTTTTGTTGAAACAACAAAACGAAGCCGACAGCGATCACGGCTAGCGTCACCAAAAGCACAATCATCGGGTGCAACGTACGCTTCGTCATGGCTTTGAATCTCTGAGACATGGCTGGCCGATCAAATCCCGTTAATCCTGTAATCTTGTAATCCTGTCCAAAAAAAGTGTCACTCCCCACCCTTCGGATCAAACGCATCCCTCAACCCATCCCCCAAAAAATTCAGCGCCAGCAGCGTCATCGACATCATCCCCGCCGGAAACACCAGCAGCCACCACTTGCTCTCCAGCGGATTGATCGCCTGCGCCCCATCCTTCAGCAGGCTCCCCCAACTCGCCGCCGGCGCCTCAATCCCCAGTCCCAAAAAACTCAGGAACGACTCATCCAGCACCACCGCCGGAATCGTCAGCGTCAAATACGTCAAAATCACCGTCGCCAAATTCGGCAACAGATGCCGCCGCAAAATCACCCACGGCCGCTGCCCCATCGCCCGCGCCGCTGTCACAAACGTCGTCTCCCGCAGCACCAGCACCTGCCCACGCACAATCCGCGCCATCGTCAGCCACTCCACCAACCCCAGCGAAACGATCATCACCAGAATCCGCGAATACGGAATGATCCCGTTCACCCGACCCTCCACCCACAGCCACCCCCGCCCCTGCGCCCCCAGCCGCAGCGCATCCAGCCAGTCCTTCAAAAAAGGGTCCAGCGCCGCAATGAAAATCATGATGAAAAGAATCCTCGGCACCGAGTAAATCACATCCAGCGCCCGCATCATCAGCGCGTCCACCCGCCCCCCCGCAAACCCGCTCACCATCCCATAAACCGTCCCCACCACCAGACTGATCAGCGCCCCCGCAATCCCCACCCCCAGCGACACCCGCGCCCCGCTCACCATTCGGTAAAGCAAATCCTGCCCGTTCACATCCGTCCCCAGCCAGTGCCTCACCCCATCCGCCTCACCCACCGCCATCGGTGGCAGAAACGTCCCCGCACTCGTCTCCTTCAACACCTCAGGCAGCAACCACGGCACCACCACTGCCACCCCCGTCAGCCCCACCAAAAAAAACAACCCCACCATCGCCGCACCATTCCGCTTCAGCACCTGCCATCCCCCCGGACGACCCCCAAACCCTGCGCTGTTAGCCCCCTTACCCATTCAATCGAATCCTCTTATCCAGCACCCCATACAGCAGGTCCACAATGAAGTTAAACACCAGCAGCAGCGCGCAGTAAACAATCACCGCCCCACCCAGCAAAAACACATCCCGATTCTGAATCGAGTTCACAAAAATCATCCCCGCCCCGGGCAGATTGAACACACTCTCCACCACCATTGATCCCGTCAAAAGATTCGCCGCCAGCGGACCCAAAAACGTCACCACCGGCAAGATCGCCACCTTCACAGCATGCCGCGCCACCGCCTCCACCGTCCCCAACCCCTTCGCCTTCGCCGTCCGCAAAAAATCACTCTTCAGCACATCCAGCAAACTGTTCCGCATCAGCCGCGCCACATACGCAAGATACGGCGCCGCCAGACACACCGCCGGCAGCACGATCTGCTCCCACCTCCCCCATCCCCCCACCGGCAGCCACCCCAACCCCAGCGCAAACACCGCAATCAACGCCGGCCCCGTCACAAACGTCGGAATCGAGATCGCCGCCAGCGCCCCAAACATCGCCACCCGATCCACCACCGAATTCTGCCTCACCGCCGCCGCCCCTCCCAGCAGCACCCCACCCACACTCGCGATAAGAAACGCCACCCCGCCCAGCAGAATCGAGTTCGGCAGCTTCTGCCCCAGCAACTCCGCCACACTCCAGTTCAAATACTTCGTCGACTCCCCCAAATCAAACCGCGCCAAACTCCGCATGTAAGCCGCATACTGCTCCCACAGACTCCCATCCAGCTTGTACCTCGCCAGCTTCACCGCCTGCGCCGCCGCCGTCCCCTTCTCACTCTCAAACGGCCCCCCCTTGATCGACCGCATCATCACAAACGTGATTGACGCAGCCAGCCACAGCACCACCAGGCTGCTCAAAAATCGGCGAAAAAGAAACCCAACCATGCGCGTCGTCAAAAACTCAAATCTACCTCCCATCCTGAACCCGCCCCGCCCCCCGCACAAGTCACACCTTTACCCGACTTCACCCCTTGAGCTCCCCCCTTCATTAACCGAAGCTCCCCCAGCAGCCCATGATCCGCGTACCCTCCTCCACCTTCGAGAAACCCTACGACCTCCCCTTCACGGATCTCCTCGAAGCCGGCTTCGGCTCCCACCTCGAAATGCACTGCCTCCACGGCCTCATCCGCTCTTACCTCGACAACCGCCCCACCACCTCCTCCACCCCACCCAAACTCTTCGAAATCGGCACCCACCGCGGCGCCGGCCTCTGCCACTTCCACATCATCGCCCCAGAACTCGAACTCCACTCCCTCAACGTCCTCCCCCGGCAACTCGCTCGCAAACCCAGCCAAATGCCCAGCGAGATCATCTCCGAAACCCAAATCGGATCCTTCGCTCGCCAATGCGGCATCCCCTACACCCAATACTTCGCCGACTCCCGAACCTTCGATTGGCAAGCCCTCGCTAAATCCCATCAATTCGACATCGTCTTCATCGACGGCAGCCACGAACTCCCCACCGTCCTCGCAGACACCCTCAACGCCCGCCACATCCTCAAGCCCGACGGCATCCTCATCTGGCACGACTGCAAAGTCCTCGACGAACCCGGTCGCCAAGTCTTCGCCGCCCTCAACAGCCTCGACGAACACGAATTCACCGGCCGCATTCGCCACATCCAGGAAACCTGGCTCGCCTTCGCCTTCAACTCCGACTGGCAAACCACCCCGCTCAAAGACGACTCGCCCTCCCCATCCCCTGCTCCCTCGCCCCTCAACCCCAATTCCCCCGAAGAAGCCGTCGCCCTCCACCTCGCCCTCGAACGCCGCCTCACCTTCGCCCGCAAAATCCCAACCCTCCCGCCCATCCCCAAAGTCCTTTTCTTCTCCGACCACCGCAATCCCGTCTGGCCCATCGACGCCGAAATGGACACCCTCGACGGCCGCTACCAAACCACACGCGATCCCCTCCAACTCACCCGCGCCGACATCGTCATCTTCCACCTCCCCCACGTCCCCCAGTGGCGATTCCTCCCCAAAAAAACCAACCAAATCTGGGTCGGTATCACCATGGAGTCCGACGGCTACTACCCCTGGCAGTCCTCACCCGAAAGCCTCGCCACCCTCGACCTCCTCATCTCCTACCATCAGCACGCCGACGTCCAGTTAAACTACACCCACCCAAACACCTTGGCGGAAATGCTCGCCCCACCTCCCCCCAAAGACCCGGACCACCTCATCTGCGCCTTCATCTCCAACACCCACTCCCTCTCCGGCCGCGAACGCCTCGTCGAACGCCTCGAAAAAATCCTCCCCATCCACCACTACGGCAAATGGCACCACAACACCCCCGAACCCCGCCTCGAGGGATACGAAGCCAAATTCGCCATCCTCAAAAAATACCACTTCTGCCTCGCCATCGAAAACACCCTCCAACCCCGCTACGTCACCGAAAAATGGTTCCACTGCTTCGCCACCGGTTGCGTCCCCGTCTACTTCGGTGCCCCGGACATCGCCGACTTCACCCCCTCCCCGTCTTCCTACCTGAACATCCGCTCCTTCCGCCGCCTCGAAGACCTCGCTGAAACCCTCCGCACCGCCGCCCACGACCTCCCAACCTACCAGCGCTTCTTCGACTGGAAACAAAGCCCCTCCCCCACCTTCACCTCCCTCTTCACAAACACCCTCAACCACTTGTCCCTTATGGCCAAAGTCGACCAAATGATCGCCCGGTCCTCACAAAAACCCTTGAACGGCACTTCCACAAATTAAGCCGGATTCCGCGAGTGGAAGCCGAGCTCGGGTTTAATCAAGGCGAACGGACTAAAAATTCCACTGAATAAACTCTTCTTGCCCATTGGCGCAGTATGTGCTAGTTATCGTTCTCAACGATCGCTAATTGCTAGAACGCTATGTCATTCGACTCCTCCTCAGCCGCCGTTCTCGAGCCCGAAACCGACCTGGACCTCTCCCTCATCGATCTCGACTCCATCCTCGAATTCGACATCACCGACAGCGTCACCGGTCCTGGCGGCGCCAACCAAGGCCCAAGTTGATCCCCAGACTCACTCGTCCCCCTTCCAACTCACCAGTCTCATGACCTTCGACTCTCAATCCTCCTCCACCGCCCTCCTCGAACCCGAAACAGATCTCGACCTCTCCCTCATCGATCTCGACTCCATTCTCGAGTTCGATATCACCGACAGCGTCACCGGCCCCGGTGGTGCCAACCAGCCCAAATAAGTCCTCTCACAGCAAACAAACAACTCAATCCTTCTCACCTCCCATGACCTTCGACTCCTCCTCCTCCGCAGTCCTCGAGCTTGATTCCGATCTTGACCTCACCCTCTCTGATCTCGACAGCATCCTCGAGTTCGACGTCACAGACAGCGTCACCGGCCCAGGCGGTGCCAACCAAACCCCCGTCTAATCCCCCCGCTCCCTCAAGAATTTAGCCTCCACTCCCAAACCTCATGACATTCGACTCCCAATCTTCCTCCACCGCAGTCCTCGAGCCCGAAACCGACCTCGACCTCTCTCTCATCGACCTCGACAGCATCCTCGAATACGACATCACCGACAGCGTCACCGGCCCCGGCGGCGCCAACCAGTTCAACTAAGTCATCGCATCCAACCACCGATTCATCCCTCTAATCCCATGACATTCGATTCCGCCTCCTCCACCGCAGTCCTCGAACCTGAAACAGACCTCGACCTCTCTCTCATCGACCTCGACAGCATCCTCGAATACGACATCACCGACAGCGTCACCGGCCCCGGCGGTGCCAATCAGTTTGCCTAACAACCCAAAACCCCACACTCTCATGACCTTCGACTCTTCCTCCTCTTCCGCAGTCCTCGAGCTTGATTCCGATCTCGACCTCACACTGACAGATCTTGACAGCATCCTCGAATTCGACGTTACCGACAGTGTCACCGGACCTGGCGGAGCAAATCAAACAGTGACCTAAACTCAACGGTCGCTGAATTCAAAATCAGCCCCATCCGAATCCTTACCGCAGGCATGACGCAAGTCATGCCTGCTTTTTTTTGCCCTCATTCATCCAGCTCTCAATCTGCCCCACCGCCGTCGCCAGCGCCGCCTCCGAATCAAACTGCCTCGACATCTCCCGCACTCGCTCCCGCACCTCCGTCACCATCACCTTCCCGTCAATCACCCGCGCCAGCCCCTCCGCCGTCACTCGATGCGGATTCACCGCCGCCCCCGCCCCGATCGCCACCACCTGCCGGGCATTGTAAAACTGGTCATTCCCATACGGCTCCACCAGCAAAGGCACCCCCGCCCGTATCGCCCGCGCCACCGTCCCGATGCCACCATGGTTGATCACCACCCCCGCCTGTCGGAACAGCCAATCCTGTGGACCCGCCGGAAACAAAACCGCCTCCCCCACCGCGCACGCCTCCCGGAACCTAGCACTGTCTAACCCCGCCCACCCCGCCTGCGCCACCAGCACCCTGCCCAATCGCTTCGCCGCACCCAAGTGCACATCCAGCACCGCCTCCGGATCCCTCACCGGCTGGCTGCTAAACGCCAAAACCAAAGGCCCCGGCCTCTCCTCCAACAATTGCTTCAACTCCGCCGGCGGCTCCCACTCAGCCCAACCCGGCCGCTCATGAAACCAAAAGCCCGTCTGCACAATCTCCCGCTCCGGCTTCGCCATCGGCTCCCCAAACAACGCATTCGTCGCCAGCAAAATCCACCGACTCTCAAAGTGGTCCAACTCCTTCCCCACCGGTATCTCCCCCAACCCCAGCCTCCCCCTCAACCCGTCCAGCGCATCGTAAAACGCCCGCGTCTCCGGTCGCGTCTGCGCCTTCTCATCTCGCGTCGCCAACCCCCGCGCCGCACTCGTCTCCGCGTCCGGAAAAAACCACGGCACCACACACAACGTCACCATCGGCACCTCCAGCACCTCGCTCACCATCTTCCCCACAGACTGCAAAATCGAGCACACCAGCAGATCCGCCCCCCGCGTCGCCTCCATCAAATCCTCCAACCGCTTCTCCACCTCCAGCCCTTCATACAAATTCCCCAAACTCCCAGCCTCCTTCTTCTTCACATAACCACCCCGCTCCTCACTCCAGTGATCATAACTCTCCGGCTTCCGCTTCACCGCACCAGGCTCCATCTCCGGCCTCACCCGCCGAAACGCCATCCCGCACTCCTCGATCTCCCCCCGCAGATACATCGGCCCCGCATACCTCACCTCATGCCCCGCCCGCACCAAAGCCTTCCCCAACGCCAGAAAGGGAAAATGATCCCCCAGCGTGCCACATGAATTCAGAACAATCACCGCCATAAAAACTCAGGGATGAATGATCTCCACCTGCGGCAGCCCCCAGCACTTCACCCCAAAATCCCGCGCCGCAAACGCGAATCCCTCCGTCTCGATAAACCCCCGATAAGGCCTCGCCGGAAACCGCAGCCCATCCCGGTGCAAATCCGCCTTCACCAGCAGCATCGTCCCCCCAACACCATCCACCTCCACCTCAGCCTGATCGCGAAACGACTCCAGATACAACCGCGTCTCCCCCCGCTCCGGCTGAAACAACCCATCCCTCATGCACTCCTCCCCATCCCCCTTCTCCGCATCCCGAAACACAAACGTGTTCAAATCAAACGACGCCCCACCCGGCTCCTGCACACAATGCGGCGTCACAATCTCCCGACCCGTCGCCAGCAGCCTCTTCAGCAAATCCGCCGGCCACGAGATCACATCCACATCCACCCACAAAACCCACTCCTCATCCCCAAGCGCCCCCTCGATCAGCAAATTCCGACTCTTCGCCAAAACCCCCCGCCTCCGCCGCTGCTCCGACCCCGTCCAGCGCGCCCCTGTGGGCCGATACCCAAAACTCCGCCGCATCAGCCGAACCCCCGCAAACTCCGCTCCATACTCCTCCATCAATCCCTCCAATCTCGGCACCGTCGCATCCCCGCTATCGCTCTCCAAAAACGCCAGACTGAGCTTCTCCTTCGGATAGTCCATCCCCTTCAACTTCTCAAAAAAACCCTCCAAAAACGGCACCGCATTCTTCACCGGCGTCGCCACCAAAACCCGTGGCCACTCCACCACCTTCGCCACCTCCACCCGCGCTTCCACTCGTGTCTCCCCCACCTCAATCGCACGCCCCTTCACCCCCTCACCTCCCGCTAAACCCCGCAGCCCCAGACTCTTCAAATACGCCTCACACGGCACCGTCCCCTGCATCAACTGAATCCGCCGCCAGCACGCCTCACCCATGCTCTTGTGGCT
This sequence comes from Verrucomicrobiaceae bacterium, assembly GCA_029865835.1. GTDB lineage: Bacteria > Verrucomicrobiota > Verrucomicrobiia > Verrucomicrobiales > Verrucomicrobiaceae > JAGRPD01. Next base: position 168 of record JARXAL010000096.1, on the reverse strand, counting down.
CGCCGCCACCCAGAGCTTCTGCCAATGCTCGGACGAAAACGTGTTCTCCCCGTGGTGAATGTAAACATACAAACACGGCGCATCGATCATCACCACCGTCCCCCGCTTCACCAGCGCATTCACCGGCGGCGTGTCCTCCCCCGCACGCAACTCCGGATACGCCTCGAT
>JARXAL010000032.1 GCA_029865835.1 Verrucomicrobiaceae bacterium | reverse complement strand
GGAGCGATGACGGGTACTTTGGGGGAGGCTTGACTTTTTGGGGGATTTTTGGTGGAATGGTGGGGAAATGATTGGTGGTCGTGGTGGCTGCTGATGAACCTTGCTGAATGCGATGAATACGAATGCTGTGTTTGGATGCGTGGTGAAGGGGAAGGGATTGATTGCCGGGGTGGCGGCGATATTGATGGGGGGCTTTTGGGCTCCGGTTTCGGTGGTTGGGAATGAGATGCAGGTGGTGTTTGAACAGGGGCGGGCGTTGTTTTTCCAGGGGAAGTTTCGGGAGGCGAAGCCGTTGCTGCAACAGGTGGCGGCGGCGGATCCGAGGCATGGGGAGACTCAGGCGATGCTGGCGCGAATCAAGCTGCAAGAGAAGCAGGGGCCGACGCTGATGGACAAGCTGGCGGAGGTGAAACTGGAGACGGTGGATTTTTCGGATGTGACGGTGCCGGAGGCGCTGGAGGGTTTGAAGGAACTGGCGAAGGCGGCGTCGGGTGGGAAGGTGGTGCCGAACTTCATCGTGCGAGGTGAGGCGGACATGCCGCAGCGGATCAATCTGAATTTGAAGAATATTCCACTGACGGATGCGATCAAGTATGTGGCGGGGGTTTCGAAGACGGTGTGCCGTTATGAAGCGAATGCGGTGGTGTTTTCGGGGTCGTGAGGGTGGGTGAAATTTCGGGATGCAAAGATATCAGGGCGGTCTATGGGTGACGCAGTGATCGCCGTAGCAACCGCAAGTCAAAAGGGAGGGGTGGGTAAAACCACGCTTTGCATCAACTTGGCGTACTCGCTGGCGAGGCGGGGGTGGAACACGTTGCTGGTGGATACGGATCCCCAGGGGGCGGTGGGGCTGTCGCTGGCGAAGTCGAGCCGGACAAAGGTGGGGTTTTATGATTTTTTGACGGGGACGGCGTCGCTGGAGAAGGGGGTGATTCAGAGTCGGCTGCCAGAGTTGAGCATTTTGCCGGCGGGACAGTATGATGAGTGCGCGCGGCGGGGGATGGCGCTGCATGATGCGCCGAGGCGGTTGGGGGATTTGATTCGGGAGGCGGAGTTGCGCGGGGTGGAGGTGCTGCTCATTGATACGGCGGCGGGGTTGACGGGACTGAGTGAAGCGGTGGTGAAGGCGTCGGATTTTGTGATTGTGCCGCAGCAGGCGGAGCCGTTGGCGGTGCGGAGTTTGCCGCATTTGCTGGAGACACTGGCGCGGTTTCGGGCGGAGGGGGCCGGGGTGAAGCTGGCGGGGATCCTGCTGAGCATGGTGATGGAGGGGCAGGAGATGAGCCTGCAGGTGGCGCGGGAGTTGCGGCAGATGCTGCCGCCTGAGCTGCTGTTTAAGCAGAGCATTCCGAGGTCGGCGAGTTTTTTGGAGGCGAGTGCGCACGGGGTGCCGGTGGCGTTGCTGAGGCGGAATCCGCCGCCTGAGGCGCTGCTGTTTGACCAGGTGGCGGCGGAGTTGGAGGAGCACACGGGTTTGAAGAAAGAACGCGAGCCATTACATCGACATGCAAGTCTCCTGGATTGATTCCGACCAACTGAAGGGGCTGCTGGAGCGGCTCGGTGACAGTGTGCCGCAGGCAAAGTCTGGGACGCAGGCCTGGGAGACGCATACGATGCCTGAGGCGGGGGTGGAGCCGGTGTTGATGGAAGAGGAGGCGGAGGTGAGTGAGGAGGTGGGGCATGCTTGGGGGGTGGCGGAAGTGGAGGTGAAGCCGGAGGAAGTGGAGGCGAGCGAGGCTGTGGCGGAGGCGGAGGAAGAGGTGGAGTCGGGGGTGGTTGAGGGGGTGAAGCATGAAGAGGTGGCTCCTGAGGTGGCGCGGATTCGGGATCGGCTGAGGGAGGTGAGGGAACGGGCGGAAGCGGCGGGGTTGTTGAAGCGGCCGGTGCCGCCGTTGGCGGCGGTGGTTGCGCCGGTGGTGGTGGAAGTTGCTGCGACGATGGGGACGAAGGACGAGGACGAGGACGAGGACGAGGTTGCGGTGGTGCCTGAGGCGGGGGTTGCAGAGGAGGAGGGGTATTTTGAGGTGCCGGTGGGATCGGTGGTGGAGCGGGTGGAGGCTTTTTCCCAGTGGGCGCATCGGCGTTTGGATCCGGGTGAGTTGGTGTTGCTGGATGAGCACGGGGATGTGCTGTGGGGGGCGCACGCGAAGGGAGCTCTTATTCTGTCAGCGATGATGGCGGCGAATGCGTTGAGTCGATCCAGTGCGGTGGGGGCGTGTCAGGTGGGGCAGGAGGTGGTGCGACAGGTACTGAGTTCGGGAGGGCAACTGGCGGTGTTGTCGTGCGACACGCAAGCGGGGCTGATTCATTTGGCGGTGGAGCATCCGACGTTGCGGGTGCGTGATGAGGAGATGCGGTTGTTGGGGCAGGCGTTGGTGTCTGCGATTGCGGCTGGAGCGTAGAGATACGGGGGGCGTGACATGGAACTGGTGCATCTTTTTTTGTCGTCGGAGCACAACTACTACGGGCATCATGGGCAGGAACCCGGAGAGGCTCCGATGGTGGAGGTGGAGCGGGCGAAGTGTGTGGCGGGCAAGGGACTGGAGGGGGATCGATTTTTTGATTGGAAGCCGGACTACAAGGGGCAGGTGACGTTTTTTGAGATGGAGACGTTGGAGTGGCTGGAAAAAGCGCTCGGGGTGACGGGGAAGCCGGCGTGGGTGTTTCGACGGAATGTGGTGACGCGTGGGATGCGATTGAACGCATTGATAGGGAAGGAGTTTGAGGTGCAAGGCGTGCGGTTTTTGGGGACGGAGGAGGCGAAGCCGTGTTACTGGATGGACACAGCGTTTGGCGAGGGAGCGCAGGAGGCGCTGAAGGGGCGGGGAGGGCTGCGGGTGAAGGTGTTGAGTGATGGCTGGCTGACGCGAGGTGAGGTGGAATGAGAGGGGTGCGAACAGGGGTGTTGCTGGCGGGTGGGCGGTCGGTGAGGATGGGGCGGGACAAGGCTTTTTTGGTGTGGCGGGAGAAGCCGTTGTGGTGGTGGCAGGGGGAGCTGATGCGGGTGGTGGGGGTCGAGCGGTTGGTACTGAGTTGCAGGCGGGAGCAGGGATTGGAGGAAGTGGTGGGCGAATGGGCGGCGGCGAATGGGATGGCGTTGGAGGTGGTGTTCGATCCTGAGCAGGCGGAGGGAGGGATGGTTGAGGCGCTTAAGTTGGGGATGAGAGCGGCGGGGGAAAGAGCGCTGGTGTTGAGTGTGGATATGCCAGAGGTGACGAGGGAATTGATTGAGGCGTTGGATGCCTTTGAGGGAGGGAGTTTGTTTGCAGGGAGCCATGGGCCGGAGCCATTTCCTGGGATCTATACGGGGGCGATGATGGAGGTGATTTCGGCGATGGGCGGGGCGTTGCGGAGGGGATTGGACGGGTGTGTTGAAGGAGGGTTGGCGAGAGTGGTTGATGCGCCGGAAGCGCTGCGTGGTGGATTGGCGAATTGGAATCGCCCTGGGGATGTGAAGTAAACCCTGTCAATCAGGTTGGAGGGGGCACTCAGGAATTGGGGTCAAATCGCGATTGGCAAATGGGTTGGCTTGTGTTCGTGTAGGGGTTGCTGATTTTAGTGTGCCATGTCTTTTTTGTCTGACCCCGATTCCAACGAGGAGAACCGACCCTGGTGGGCGGGGAGTCGGCCTAGGTGGCGTTCGCCTTGGAGTTTGGATGAAGAGGAAGAACCGGTGGCGGCGCCTGTGGTGAAGGAGGAGGTTAAACCCCGTGTGGAGGTGCCAAAGGAAGAGGTGCCGACAAGTCGTGCTTTGCCGAATGGGTTGGCGAAGGGGATGGAGGTGGAGCGAGTGGTGGTGCCGAAGGTGCGACCGCCAGAGAGGTTGGTGGAGAAGGTTGTAGCGCCGGTTCAAGATGAGAAGATCGTCGCGGAGGTGGTGAGCGAGCCGCGTGAAGTGGAGCGAGCTGAGGAGCCAAGGGTGCCGGTCAAGCAAGAGCCGAGGCGCGAAGCGGAGGAGGATGATTTGGCTGAGGGAGAGGAAGAGGGGTGGAATGGAGAGGAGATCCGGAGTCAGTATCGGCGAAGGGTGGCTCGGAGAAGGAGGGGAGTGAAGCGGGTGGGGACGTCGTGGACGAGTTTGGTGCTGATGGCGATGGCGGTATTGAGTTTGACGTTTTTGGCATGGTTGTATGTGTCGGATGCGGAGGAGGTGGAGGACAAGGACTTGATGATTGCGACGCCTGCTGATTTGACGCCGACGATTACCGCGCCGGGGCGGTTGGCGGTGTTTCTGGGGAGCGTAACGGCAGTGCCGAACGCGGATTTGGTTGGAAGACCGGCTTGGGAATGGGACACGGGGTCCATGGTCAACTGGCTGGTGGAGAACAGTCAGGCGCTGGATAATTTGAAGGATTTGCTGGAAGACCTTGACTGGCATGGGCGGCATGCGAGCTGGCATTTTGCGGATTTGGGCAATCATCCGAACTGGGCGGCAGCGATGATGTTGAAGCAGGTTGAAGCAGCCTATTTGCAGCGGGATGGGAAACATGAGGCGGCGTTATCGGCGGCGTTGGATTTGGCGGAATTGGCGCGGCGGTTGCAGGACATTCATGCGTGGCCATCGTTTTATTTTAGGTCGATTGAGACGCATCGGCGTTGCACGGACACTTTGGCGGAGTTGTTGCAACGCACGTTAGCGAGTGAGGAGGCGCTGGGTTCGTTTCAACAGCAGTTTGAGGCCTGTGAGCCCTTGGATGAGCAAGTGAAAAGGAATGTTCTGCCCGGGTTTTATTTGTATGAGAAGAAGAGGTTGATGGGCATTCAGAGCGGCGAGCCGATTGACACGATGCCGGCCGGGGTGAGGCGGCCTGTGCCGAAGCAGTTGTTTTTCAAGACGAATGAGACGTTGGGAATCATGGCCAATACGATTCGCCATTTGGTGAGGCAGGTGGGACAGACGTCGGCGGGTGCGACGGCCCTGCGTGAGGTTTGGGAGGGGGTGTCTGGCAGTCGAGAAGTGGCGGCGTATCAGCCGAATGGTCGGGGGGTGGTGTATGCGCGACGGGAATTGGAGCCTTATTTGGATGTACCAGCGAGGCAGCAATTGGCGCGAACGAGGCATTTGCTCGTGGTGCAGCTGTTTGCGATGCGCCGTTTTGTGGTGGGAGAAAAGGGGCTTCCGCAGACGCTTGAGTCGCTGGTGCCGAAGTACCTGAAATCACGGCTAACCGATCCCTTTTCAGGGGAAGTGTTTCACTATGACTCGAACAAGGGTTTGATTTACTCGGTAGGGAGTGATTTGGAGGCTTCTGGAGGGCGGGCTCATTTGGCACCGCTGGCGGATCCCGGGGAGCCGACGATTAAGATTGGGGTGCAGAAGGCGACCGGAGGAGGCTGAACCGAACCCTATTCGTTGTATTCGGCGAAATTGTCTTTTCGGCGGTAGGCCTGGATGGTGCCGGGAGTTGAGGCGAGATAGATGGAGGACACGTCTTTCAGGGTGCTGATGATCCAGGGGATGAGTTGGTTGCGACCGTTTTTGGTGAAGACCAGATCGTCTGCCAGGAAGAGGCAAGAGTGGAAGGCGTTGCCGTCGTCCTCTCGGAGAAAGAAGAGGATGTCCCCATAGGCGTAAGGTGGTGAGACAGGGAGATAGTCGTCGATCACCTTGCTGGTGGCGAGTCTCGAGTCGAGGAGATACTCATGGGGCTCGTAATTGAAAAAGTTGAGGGAGGTCCAGTGACAGTCCGGGAAAATGCCTTTGGTTGCGAAACTGGGAGACTGGTAGTTGTAAATCAGTTTGCGGGGCAAGGCGGGAATGATGTGGGAGATATCTAGTTCGACGGTTTGCCGTGTCTCTTTGATTGAGTTGAGGAGGGGGCCGAGCGCTTTGAGGCGGAAAGACTTGCCTCCAATGGACCAATAGTTTCGGACGGATTCGGTGTCCGTGTCGGTAGAGACCACAAGTTTGACGAGATAGGAACGGGTTCGAGTGAAGGATTGGAACAGGCGACGGGCCTCGGGTTCACTTGCGGTGAGGTTTATGAGATAAGGGAGGTCGCTGAAAGCCCAAACGTTGCCCCGGCGATAGGCGAGTTTGGCGATCGCAGCGACGAGGTTTGGATTGAGGTCGGAGGAGCGGTACCACTCTTCGACGGTGGGAGTCAGGATGTAGACGGGATCTCGGTGAAATTCGTTGATCTCATAGTTGCCCAAATGGAGGTAAAGGCGGGAGCGCACTTCGGGGTCAAGGTTTGCGACCTCTTCGGCGGGTGGGAAAAGGTGAAGCCAATTGCCATCGCGAACTTGGAGGAGGGTTTGACTGAGCAGATCGATCAGTCGGTTGGGCAGGCCGAGGGAGGCTAAGATCGTCGGCAGGTTGGGCGCGTCGCTTACCGGGAGACTCCAGCGGGTGGTGGTGCTGGGGAGGGGGTAGGTGTCGATGATGGAGTCTGGAGCCTCCAGAAAGATGGGGATTTTAGTCAGGGTGCCCCAGGGGCCTGTGGGCGTCTCGGGGGTTACGGAGGAGGTGACTGAAGCATCACTGGATGGGGTCTGAGCGGGTAGCGCCGGACAAGCGAGGCTGAGTAGGAGGGAGAGGGAGAGCAGACCGACGCGGAATGGGAAGGTGGAGGTTGGGAAATGAAGCACAGAGTGGAGGGAGAGATTGTTTTGAATAACGTAAAGAGCGGGCAAAATACTTAACCTGATACTTGGGAACCGTCTCTCTGTCAAAGGGTTGCGATGAATCCGGCGGAGCAGGGAAAGACGGTGAAAACGGCAAAAAGTTCAAAATGTGCAGGATTTGACTTGGGCGAGGCGGCAGATTCTGCTACAGACTTGGTTCCGCATCTGCGTGCGGGGATGTTTTTCATGTCGTATCTTCAGCCAGTGACCTTATGTCAGACCTTGACCCGTGCCTGCGTGTTCATTTGTGGGACTGGGGTGATTTTGGGTGGGTTGAGTGTGGGGGCTGAGGATTTGGATGTTTTGGCGAACAAGGAGGTGAGGCGGCGGAGTGCGCTGGTGGCGGAGGCTGATGCGCAGGTTCGCGAGGGGTATCTGCTTTTGAATTCGGGTAAGAATCAGGAGGCGGTGACGATTTTTGGGTCGGCGTATCGGTCGATGCCGAATTCGCCGCTAACTGAAGCGACGCGGGCGAGTGCGAGGGACGGGTATGCGGCGGCGGCGATGGGGTGGGCGCGGGAGTTGTTGCGGGAGGGGCGTCTGCAGGAGGCTGAGAATTTGGTGAAGACGGTGATTTCGCCTGAGATGGATCCGGGGAATGAGAAGGCGGAGCGTTTGTTGAAGGAGATGGGTGATCCGGAGCGGTTTCCGCCGGCGTTGACGGCGAAGCATGTGACGAATGTGAAGCAGGTGGCGGAGACGCTGGCGATGGGGCACTCGAAGTTAGAGTTGGGGGATTTTGATGCGGCGTCGGTTTTGTTTACGGATGTTTTGAGGGTGGATCCTTACAACACGGCGGCGCGGCGTGGGATGGAGCGGGCTGAGCAGGAACGGGCGCGATATTTCAATGCGGCGAGGGATCACACGAGGGCGCGGATGTTGAATGGGGTGAATGCGTTGTGGGAGGATGCGGTGCCGCCGACAACGGCTGATCTGGAGAAGTACAGTCAGGCGAGGGGGGATTCGTTGCGGAATGTGCAGGGGAATCGGGAAAAGATCGTGCAGAAGCTGCGGACGATGATCGTGCCGAAGGTGGATTTTGCGGGGGCGTCTTTGGATGAGGTGGTGGAGTTTTTGCGGGTGCGGAGCCGGGATTTGGATCCGACGGGCAAGGGGGTGGATTTTGTGTTGAACCTGCCGCCTGAGACATCAGGAGCGACCATTGATTTGGCGGTGACGAACATGCCGATGGAGGAGGTGGTGAGGTATTGCGCGGACAAGGTGGGAGCGGCGTTCAAGGTGGATGAGTTTGCGGTGAAGTTTGTGTCGTTGACGGAGAGTTCCACGGAGTTTTTTGTGCGGACATATCGGGTGCCACCAGGGTTCATTGAGTCGGCGCCTGCGGCAGCGGCGGCGGCGCCGGCGGATCCTTTTGCGGCGAATGCGGCTCCAGCAGGAGGTGTATCGGCGATTCGGCGGCTGACGGCTCGGGAGTTTTTGGAGGCGCGAGGGGTGGCGTTTCCTGAGGGGGCGACAGCGAACTACAATTTGTCGTCCAATCGGTTAGTGGTGAGGAATACGGCTTCTAATTTGGAGATGGTGGAGTCGATGGTGGAGTCTGCGGCGGAGAGCGCGCCGAAGCAGGCGTTGATTTCGATCAAGATGATTGAGATCAATCAGTCGAACTTGGAGGAGATGGGATTTGATTGGTTGCTGGGGTCGTTCAATGCGCCTGGGTCGGATGGGGTGTTTTTGAGTGGGGGAACGACGGGGAATGCGCAGGCGGGTGATGCGCCGTCGCAGAATTTTCCGATGCAGTTTCCGGGGACGGGTGTTCCGGTGGGGCAGAATCCGGTGACGGCGGGATTGCGGAGTTCCGGGGAGATTTTTGCGAAGCCGACGATTGAGAATTTGCTGGGAGAGAATCTCACGCAGGGTCTTCCGAGCGCGCGGTCACCGGGGCAGTTTGCGGTATCGGGGGTGCTGACGGATCCGCAGTTTCAGGTGGTGGTGCGGGCGTTAAATCAGAAGAAGGGGGTCGATTTGCTGGCGATGCCGAGCATTGTGACGAAGGGCGGGCAGAAGGCGACGATTGATTTGGCGAGGGAGTTTCGGTATCCGACGGAGTTTGATCCACCGGAGATTCCGCAGCAGGTGGGATCTATTCCACAACCGGGAAACATTCGAATCATCGCCGACAACAACACGGGTCCGATCACGCCCTCGACGCCGACGACGTTTGAGATGAGGAAGGTGGGGACGGTGATCGAGATGGAGCCGGTGATATCGGCGAACGGCAAGGAGGTGGAGATTTTGCTGACGCCGGAGTCGACGGAGTTTGAGGGATTCATTGATTACGGGTCGGACATTAACAATCAGGTGCAAACGGCAGGGGCTCTCGTGAACCAGCCGGTGGACAATCGGATCATTCAGCCGATTTTCCGGTCCAATAAGATTTCAACGGCATTGAAGATTTATGATGGGAGCACGGTGGTGCTGGGCGGGGTGTTGCAGGATCGGCGGGTGAATATTCAGGACAAGGTGCCTGTGATCGGGGACATTCCGCTGGTGGGTCAGTTTTGGAAGAGCAAGGTGGATCAGGTGGATAAGAAGGCGTTTGTGGTGTTTGTGTCGGTTCGGGTGCTGGATCCTTCGGGGCAGCCGGTGAATCAATTGGAGGCGATGCCGACGGCCGCAGCAGGGCAGTAGGGTGAGGGCATGATTCATTTGGTCCTCTATCAGCCTGAGATTCCGCACAATACGGGGGCGCTGGGGAGGTTGAGTTTGGGGACGGGGGCGCGGTTGCATTTGATCAAGCCGCTGGGGTTTTCACTGGATGACAAGCAGTTGAAGCGGGCGGGTTTGGATTACTGGGCGGAGGTGGATTTGAAGGTGTGGGAGGGTTGGGAGTCGTTTGTTGAGGGGTCGGGGGCGCCGGCGGGTGGGTTGTTTTTGCTGAGCACGAAGGGTGGGCAGAGTTATTGGGATCGGGATTTTACGGAGGAGGAGGTGTGGCTGGTGTTTGGGCCTGAGACGCGGGGGCTGCCGGATGGGATGCTGGCGGAGAATGCAGAGCGGGTGTTGAGGATTCCGATGGTGGGGACGCGGAGTTTGAACTTGGCGACGGCGGCGGCGATTGTGCTGTACGAGGCGGTGCGGCAGCGGCATGCGGTGGGGATTGGGTTTTGATGGGTGGGAGTTGGATTTCTTTCTTTTCTTTTCGGTGGCGCGCCCCACTTTGAAGGGCGTTAGGCTGTGACTGTCTTTTTGCTGCTGTGAACCCTGTCTTGAACGAACCCGACTCGCCCTTTGACCTGGCTTTGCGCCCGGCCGATTTCTCGGACTTTCATGGGCAAACGAAGGTGAAGGAGCAACTGCTGGTGATGGTAGAGGCGGCGAAGCTGCGGGAGGAGTCGCTGGATCATGTGTTGTTGTGCGGACCGCCGGGGTTGGGGAAGACGACGCTGGCGAATTTGATTGCGAGCGCGGTGGGTTCGAGGCTGCACACGACGAGCGGGCCGCAGATTGAGCGGGCGGGGGATTTAGCGGGGATTCTGACGAATTTGCAGGAGAGGGATATTCTTTTTATCGATGAGATTCATCGGCTGCATCCGAGTGTGGAGGAGTATTTGTATCCGGCGATTGAGGATTTCCGGTTGGACATCATCATTGATCAGGGGCCGAAGGCGCGGACGATCCGGATTGATTTGCCGCCGTTTACTTTGGTGGGGGCGACGACTCGAGCGGGGATGCTGACGTCGCCGATGCGGTCGCGTTTTGGGATTCCGAATCGGTTGGATTATTACACGACGGAGGAGTTGCAGCATATTTTGATGCGGTCGGCGCGGTTGATGAAGGTGGAGATGCATCCGGGTGGGGCGCATGAGATTGCGAGGCGGTCGCGGGGGACGCCGCGGATTGCGAATCATCTGCTGCGGTGGGTGCGTGATTTTGCGCAGGTGAAGGCGCAGAGTGTGGTGACGGAGGAGGTGGCGGGGCAGGCGCTGACGATGCGTGACATTGATGAGACGGGGCTGGATGAGATGGACATTCGGGTGTTGGAGGCGATCATCAGCAAGTTTGACGGGGGGCCGGTGGGACTGAATTCGGTGGCGGTGGCGGTGGGTGAGGATGCGTCGACGCTGGAGGATGTGCATGAGCCGTTTTTGGTGATGCAGGGGTTCATCAAGCGGACGCCGAGGGGGCGGGTGGCGATGCCGTCGGCTTATCGGAAGCTGGGGCTGGTGCCGCCATTGAGCGGGCAGACGGAGTTGTTTTGATTGGATCGGCTTGCTGAGTTATGTGGGACGAATTGATTCATCTTTGGAGCAGTATCTGTGATCCGGAGTATCTGCATTTGCTGCTGGAGTCGCTGCCGCTTTATGGGCTGGGGGTTGGGTTGGTATTTTTGAGTTTTGCGATGCTGGCGGGGGAGAGGAAGACGCGGGTGTTGGCGATTTTGGTGATCACGCTGAGTTGTGCGAGTGTGTGGCCGTATCAGATTTTGAGGGAGGAGGCGTCACCTCGAATTTTGGCGACACGAGACCCGACCTTGGGGCCTTTGATTCAAGATCAAACTGACCGGAGGAAGCGGTACAACTGGCTTTACTACACGCTGGCGGTGGCTGGGGCGGTGACGCTGGTGTTGCAGTTGGCTGGCAAGGGGAAGTGGTTTGTGGGGGTGATGGTGATGGGGACGGCGGCGTTGTTTTGGTTTTCGATTTGGATGCACAAGAAGGAGTGCGAGGTGTATCACCGGAAC
>JARXAL010000027.1 GCA_029865835.1 Verrucomicrobiaceae bacterium | reverse complement strand
GGGGTGTGGGGGGATCGCACTTTGGCAAGTGCGCCTACGGGGTGTGGGGGGATCGCACTTTGGCAAGTGCGCCTACGGGGGGATTGGGGGTGGAGGATGAACAAATTGGCGATTGGACACACAAAGAGGGGTGATGACGACGTTAAGCAATCGAACCGAGACTGTGATGATGAATTCTGAACGCGAATGGGAGCAGTGTTATGCGGAGTTGGCTCCGAGGCTGGTGCTGTATGCGCGGCAGTTGACGCCGAGCATGGCGGATGCGGAGGATGTGGTGCAGAATGCGTTTGTGCGGTGGTGGCGGCGGTGTCCGACGGGTGACCGGGAGCATGTGCCGCTTTTGTTTGCGGCGGTGCGGACGATTGCGCTGGATTTGCGGCGGGGGACGATGAGGCGGAATCGGCGTGAGGGGGAGAGTTATCTGGCGGAGGAGGCGCGGGAGCCGGGGTATTTTGATTCGACGGCGGAGCAGAAGGATCTGGCGCGGCTGGTGGCGACGTCGATGGAGGGGCTGCCGGAGGAGCAGCGGGAGGTGGTGACGATGCATTTGTGGGGTGGGTTGACGTTTGCGGAGATCGCGGAGGCGATGGGGGCGTCGATCAACACGGTGGCGGCGCGATACCGGTATGCTTTGAAGGCGCTGCAGCGGAAGCTGGAGCCGATGAAGGAGGCGCTGATGGAGCCTCTGACGAAACCAACGCTGGCGTCGATGGCGAGGCCTGAACGACTTTATCAATCCCAGTCATGAGCGAAAACTTTGATCACATGGAAATGCTGTTGCGCCGGTTGAAGCCGGGGATGCCGAATCCTGAGTTGCGGGAGCGGATCGGGGCGGATTTGAAATTGGATGAGGCGTGGCTGCCGAGGCAGGTGAGGCGTGCGCCGCGTTGGCTGGTGGCGACGGGGTGGGCGGGACTGGGAGCGGCGGCGGCGGTGGTGGCTTTGGCGTTTTTGACGGGTGGAGCGGTTGAGCGTGGAGATGCGGGTGGGCCGGGTTTTGCGCAGTCGGTGGAGGCGGCGCGGGTGCAAGGCCAGGGGGTGGTACAACCGGTGCGGGTGTGGTCGGTGGAGCGCCGGGCATGGATCGATCCGACGGATGGGGCGGAGATCATGGTGGAGATTCCGAAGGCGGATGGGGGTCAGGTGGTGTTGCCGGTGAATTTTCAGTGATGACGTGAGGTGCGACGATGAAGCGGGCGCTGCTCATTTTGATCTGCTTGGCGGTGGGGGGAGCGGGTGCGGAAGGGCAGGTGGCGAGGCGCCGGCAATTGCTGCCTGCGGCTCCGATGGCTGAGGGGAGCCGGATTGAGACGGGGGTGTTTTTGGGGGTGATGAGTTTGCGGGTGCCGGAGGAGGTGAGGGCGCAGCTGTCGCTGCCGGCGGGGTTTGGGTTGGTGGTGGAAGCGATTTTGCCGGGGAGTCCGGCGGAGAAGGCGGGATTGCTGAGGCACGATGTGTTGCTGGCGTTCGGGGATCAGGAGCTGGTGAATCCGGAGCAGTTGCTGGCGCTGGTGCGGAGGCGGCACAAGGGGGATGAGGTGGTGTTGAAGGTGATGAGTCAGGCGGCACTGAAGGAGGTGCGGGTGGTTTTGGATGAGGGACCGGTGGAAACGGTGGTGGATCCGGTGGCGGTGGCGACGGGTGGGCGGGCGATGGTGCCGGCTGAGGTGCTGGAGGAGGAGGCGGGGGCGGATTCAGGGGCGCGGGGGAGGGCGGTGAGGCGGGACGACAGTGGGGAGTATGTGTTGAATCATGAGGAGGCGACGATGATTTTTTCGGCGGCTCCGAAGGAAGGAGAGGGGGGTGCGTGGCCGGTGGGGACGGAGGAGGAGCGGCGATTGGTTCCGGAGCGCTTTCGGGAAAAGATGAGGGGATTGCTGGAGGTGCTGGAAAAGGGGCACCATGCGGAAGCGAAGGTGAGCGGCTGAGGGGTTGGAATTCCCCTTTACTGCCGTGTCATCCCGTCTAACGCTGAGGGGACCATGGCAATTCAACGAGCACTTCTATCCGTTTCCGACAAGTCCGGCCTTCTCGATTTCGCGAGAGGACTGGAAGCCAGGGGGGTGGAGATTCTTTCGACGGGCGGGACGGCGAAGCATTTGGCCGACAACGGGGTGAAGGTGAAGGATGTGAGTGATTACACGGGCTTTCCGGAGCTGTTTGACGGGCGGGTGAAGACGCTGCATCCGAAGGTGCACGGGGGGCTTTTGCAGCGGCGGGATGACGACCAGGACAAGCGGGATGCGAGCAAGCATGAGATTCCGGTGATCGATCTGGTGGTGGTGAATTTGTATCCCTTCGAACAAACGGTGGCGAAGAAGGATGTGACGCTGGAGCAGGCGATCGAGAACATTGACATTGGCGGGCCGTCGATGCTGCGGTCGGCGGCGAAGAATCACAAGTGGGTGACGGTGGTTTGCGATCCGGCGGACTATCCGGTGGTACTGGCGGAATTGGATGAGCATGAGGGGGACACGTCTTTGGCGACACGGGAGCGTTTGGCGTGCAAGGTGTTTCTGAGGACGTCGAGCTATGATGCGGCGATTGGCAATTTCTTGAATCATCAGCAGGTGACGCACAAGACGTTCAGCGTGAGCTTGCCGCTTTACAGTGAGTTGCGGTACGGGGACAACCCGCATCAGAATGCGTCCCTTTACGGGAATTTTGGGGACTGCTACACGAAGCTGCACGGGAAGGAGCTGTCTTACACCAACGTGCTGGACATCCATGCGGCGGCGGGTTTGATTCATGAGTTCCGGAGGCCAACTTTGGCGATTTTGAAGCACACGAATCCCTGTGGCGTGGGGTGTGCGGACGAGGATTTGCGGGAGGCGTGGCAGAAGGCGTTTGAGACGGACAAGCAGGCGCCATTTGGCGGGGTGATTGTGATCAACCGGTCGATGCCGCTGTCTTTGGCGCGGGTGATTTCGGAGATTTTCACGGATGTGATCATCGCGCCGGACTTTGATGCGGATGCGCGGGCGCATTTGCAGAAGAAGAAGAATTTGCGGTTGATTCAGATGCTGCCGGAGGCGTTTGAGGCGCTGAGTGATCCGGTGATTCGGTCGGCACCGGGCGGGCTGATGGTGATGGATTCGGATCCGCGGGCGTTGGGGTTGGAGGATTTGGAGACGAAGGTGAAGACGAAGCGCCCGCCGACGCGGGAGGAGCTGGAGGCGATGCGGTTTGCGTGGCGGGTGGTGAAGCATGTGAAGTCGAACGCGATCGTGTTCGCGTCGCATGACCGGACGCTGGGGATTGGTGCGGGTCAGATGTCGCGGGTGGATTCGTGCCGGATCGCGGTATGGAAGGCGGCGGAGGCGGGGCTTTCGTTGAAGGGATCGGTGGTGGCGAGTGATGCGATGTTCCCGTTTGCGGATGGATTGATTGCCTGCGCGGAAGCGGGGGCGACGGCGGCGATTCAGCCTGGGGGATCGATGCGGGATGAGGAAGTGATCGCGGCGGCGGATGAGCGTGAGTTGGCGATGGTGTTTACCGGGAGCCGGCACTTTTTGCATTGATACCGTTGTGAG
The DNA here is from genome assembly GCA_029865835.1 of Verrucomicrobiaceae bacterium. Taxonomy (GTDB): domain Bacteria; phylum Verrucomicrobiota; class Verrucomicrobiia; order Verrucomicrobiales; family Verrucomicrobiaceae; genus JAGRPD01. Next base: position 16,261 of record JARXAL010000027.1, on the reverse strand, counting down.
TACTTCTTTGAAATTAGGGGTGAACGTGGATCACGTGGCGACGCTGCGGCAGGCGCGGTATCGGACGATGCCGGAGGCGCACAATGTGGAGCCGAGTGTGCTGGAGGCGGCGCGCACGGCTTTGAGGGCGGGGGCGCATTCGATTACGATTCACCTGCGGGCGGATCGGCGGCACATTCAGGATGCGGATGTGTGGGAGTTGCGGAAGGAGCCGGGGCTTTTGATGAATTTGGAGATGGGGAACACGCCGGAGATCGTGGCGATCGCTTTGGAGGTGAAGCCGGCGTTTGTTTGTCTGGTGCCGGAGCATCGCGAGGAGGTGACGACGGAGGGCGGGCTGGATGTGGCGGGGCTGCGGGTTTCACTGGAGCCGACGGTGCGGGCATTGGAGGCGAATGGGACGCGGGTGAGTTTGTTCATTGATCCGGAAGCGGAGCAGGTGCGGGCTTCGGCGGAGATCGGGGCGAGCATGGTGGAGTTGCACACGGGAACGTTTGCGAATGAGACGGGTGAAAAGCGGGCGGCGGAGGCGCGGCGTTTGGCTGAGGCGGCGGTGTTGGCGCATGGGTTGGGTTTGCAGGTGAATGCGGGGCACGGGCTGACGGTGGCGAACTTGAAGGATCTGGCGGGGGTACCGCATTTGGCGGAGTTGAACATTGGGCATCATTTGGTGAGTCGGGCGGTGACGGTGGGGTTGGAAGCGGCGGTGAAGGAGATGCTGGTGGCGATGTCGAACTGTCTGAGCGCTGCTTGAGTCATGGCAATCACCGGGATCGGGATTGATTTGGTGGAGGTGAAGCGGATTCGGTTGCTGCTGGGCCGACATGGGGAACGGTTTAAGGCGAGGACGTTTACCGAGGAGGAGATTCGGTATTGTGATGGATGCGCGGATCCGGCGATGCATTACGCGGCGCGGTTTGCGGCGAAAGAGGCGGGGGCGAAGGCCTTGGGAACGGGCTTTGCGGAGGGGGTATCGTGGATGGATATTGAGGTGGTGCGGAATGCGGCGGGGAGGCCAGAGCTGCGATTGCACGGGGGTGCGGGAGCGTTGGCGGCGCTACAGGGGGTGGTGCGATGCCATGTTTCGCTAACGCATACGAAAGAGCAGGCGATGGCGCAGGTGGTCTTTGAGGCGGGCGAGGGAACTTGTTTTGGCCAATCCTACTGAGTGATGGAAACCTTGCCACTTAGGATGGGGGAAGTGGTTTTGGTTTCGCCGACTCCGGGAATTTGTGGGAGTAGAAAGTAGCCTTTGGCCTTTGACGTGCCCGATGAAGGACGGACGATGAGGCCTTGATATCTCACGGTGCGAATGAAGGCCGGGGTGTTGTCGACGAGGGTGAATGCTCCGCCGATGACCCCTGTGTTTTTATTGATTGAGAGGGTGACCTTAGCGGGATTCGAGCCACTGGCGAAGGTTGGGAGGGTCACCGTGTTCGTGCTATTGTAGGTGAAGGTGAGGTCTGGATTGGTCTGTGAGGGGTTTGGCCCGGCCTCGATAAAGTCGAGTGAGGCGGGACCTGGGGCGGGTAGACCGAGGATGATGAATCGGGTTTTTGATGGAGCGAGGTATTTGCCGGTGGCGGTGAGGTTGACGGGGCCGAAGGTGGTTTTGTAGGTTCGAGAGGTGGTAGTGGGTTTCAGCCAGGTTAATGACCCGGTGATTGAGTTGTCAGTGATGAGCCCAGGTGTGCTTTCGACGAGGCTTAAAAAGCCGCTGATGGAACCGAGATTCGAATACAAAGGGGAGTGGATGGCGACTTCGCTATTGGGCCCGATGAAGCTCGATGACGTGATGGAGGATCCGTCTGCGGCTTTGCCTGCGACCGTGATGGAGCCGGAGGTGCTGACCGTCAAAGCGGCATAACCACTACCTTGTGGGACGGTGATGACACCCTGGTCGATGCTGTCAGTCAGATCCATGCCAAAGGAGTAGTAGCCGGCACGGGTGGTTGCGGGATTGGTTGTGCTTGAGGTTGAGCGCCAACCGTTGACTGGCGCGGTGCCATGGGTGCCGGTGAGGAGGTTGGTATTGGGATCGAGAGTCAGTGAGAGCAGTTGTCCGCCGATGGTGACGGTGACTTGGGGTGAAGTTTCATTCAGGTAGCCAACGGGCGCTGAAAGGGTGGTGGAACCTCGGGTGATTTTGGCGGTGTAGGTGGCTCGGGAGGTGGTGGTGAGGGTGAGGCGGGCACCGAGGTTGGCATTTGACGTGGCATTGCGTGCAATGAGTCCGGTGAAGGTTCCGACCAGGTTTTGAGGCAGTGGAGTGATGACGAGGGGAGCAGAGAGCGTGGCGCTGGTGCCGGCGCTGTTTGAGGCTCGGACTCGGAGGGTGAAGGAACCGCTGACGGTGGGGCGGCCGGAGATGACGCCGGTGGAAGGGTTCAGTTTGAGGCCAGAGGGCAACCCGGTGGCTGAGTAGGTTCGGGGAAAATTGATGGCGCTAAAGGAATGGGTGAACAGGGAGCCGACTCGGATGCTGGCGAGTGTGGCGGGGTTCATGACGGGGATCTGGCGCGTGGCAAAGACGGTGATGACGAAAGATTTGGCGGCGATGATGCCCGTTGAGTCGGTGAGTTGCGCGATGAACGTGGCGACGCTTGGGGTGGTGGGGGTGCCGGTGAGAGTGCCGTCGGGGTTGAGGGAAAGGCCGACGGGAAGGGAGCCGCTGAAGAGGGACCACTGGTAGGGAGCGGCGCCGCCAGTGGCGAGGAGAGGCTGGTTGTAGGCGAGGGATTTGACGGCACCGGGGAGGGGTGTCGGGGTGAGGATGGAGACGGGGGATGGATTGATGGTGATGGCTAGAGGTTTGGTGGCGGAGAGGCCTCCGGAGTCGTTGATTTGAAGGGTGAAATTAAAGGTGCCCGGGGCGGAAGGGAGGCCGCTGAGGGAGCCAGTGGAGCTTAGGGTCACGCCGGGCGGCAAGTTGCCACTGGCGAGGCTCCAGGTGAAAGGTGGGGTTCCGCCTGAGGCCGTGAGGGATTGAGAGAGGGGGGTGCCGGTCAGGGTATCGGAGAGGGTGGAGGGAGTGGTGATGTCGGGTCGCGTGGCGGCGATGATGACGGTGAAGGTTTTGGAACGCGTGAAGTTGCGAGCTTCGGTGACTTGGGCTGTGAAGGTGAAAGAGCCTGCCGCGCTGGGGGTTCCGGTGAGCTGACCGCCACCGGTGAGTGAGACGGAGGGAGGGAGCGTGCCGCCTGCGGGTATCCAGGCCAAGGGGGCGAAGCCATCGGTTGCCTCAAGGGAGTTGGAGTAGAGTTCACCGACAACACCACCTGAAAGGGTGGAAGGGGAAGTGATGGCAAGGGTGGAGACAACATTTTGATTCACGGCGCCCGGGGTGGGGGTGGCACCTGTCCAGTTGGTGGCGGTGTTGCCGATGACGAAGACGTTGGAGCGCTGGAGCGAATGACCGGTGCCGTCTGGCGAAGTTGGCCAGGGCGCGAGGTCGCGATATTCGACCTTGTCCACGTTGGCGAAGAGAGGTGTTGAGCCGACGGTGATGAGATTGGCGAACTCGACGGACGTGGTCGCGTTGCTGAGTTTGGCGGAATACGGGCCGTAGATGGCTGGTGAACCGGGACTGAGGCCGTAGGTGCTGCGGAATAGGTTGAGGGAATCGGTGTCGACCGTTGGGTCAAAGCTGACCAGCAAGACGAAGCCGCGGGGCGGGATGGAGGCGCCGTCTGGCATGAGGAATTCGACATCGCCTTTCAGCCGCCAGCCGGAGAGGTCGATGGGGGTGTTGGTGATGTTGTAGAGTTCGACGAATTCGGAGACGGCATCGTCGAGGGCGTTGCGAGCTGGCGGGCGGTACATGACTTCGTTGATGGTGACCGGGCCGAGGCGGGGGGAATTATTGGGGAGGCCTGAACCGGAGCGGAAGGCGGCGGTGGAAGGGGCATTGTCCTGACCGAAGGAGGGGCTGGTGAGGCGCCAGAATTCCGCGCCGCCGGAGCTGTTGCTAAGGCCGGAGGCGTTGACGCGGCCGATGGAAGTGTTGGCGGTGGCAGGGCCGAAGCGGACGAGAGCGCCGAAGCCTGTGAGGTTGCCGCTGCTGTTGACGGCGCTGAGGAAGACTTCATCGCCGCGGCCGAGCAGGCTGAAGGGAATGAGGCCGGACTGCAACTGTTGTTCATAGACGACGAGGAAGCCGCCGGGGGGGATGATGGTGTCGGCGGGGATTTGATATTTTTTGCGAACGTAGAGGTCATCACTGAGCCACCAGCCGCCGACGTTCACGGGAGTGGTGCCGGTGTTGAAGAGTTCGATGGCGTCTTCGAGGGGTGGGGCGGCGTTGGCGAGGACCTCGTTGATGACGATGGAGTTGTTGAGGTAGTTGGGGTTTTCGGGAGAGGCGCATTGGGGCATGGAGACGATGGTGGAGGCGCCGTCGGGGAGTCGGCCCTGAGAGACATCGAGGGCCTGGGTGCCGAAGGTGATGCGATCAATGGTGGTGGTGCCATTGCTTTGAGTGAGGACGATGCTGTCGCCGAGGGCTCGGAGTTGAAATTTCATGCGGACACCACCGGTGAGGGAGTCGTCGGCCCAGAAGCGTTGGTGGCCGTTTCCAGCGATGAAGGAGAGCGGAGGGAGTTGATTGAGCTTGGGGGTGGTGGCGTTGTCGCTGAGCCAGAGGCCGGCGAGAGAGACGGGGTTGGCGTCGGTGTTGTAGAGTTCGAACCAGTCGACCCCGTAGGCTGGGTTGGCCATGTATTCATTGATTTTGAGTTTGGTGGGGGAGGCGAGCGTTTGGGGGATGTTGATGGCGCCGATGGAGGGAGTGTTGGCCTGGAAAGAACCGGAGCCGTTGGGAGAGCGACCGATGGAGAGGTCGGGCGCTTGAGGGCCGAAGGTGACGCTGTCGATCTGGGTGGAGCCGTCGAAGAGGAGGACTCGGTCGCCATCGGAGCTCAGGCCGAAGCCGGTGTGGAGGCCTGGAGAGGTGAAGGCGCTGTCTGCGTAGATGACGAGGTAGCCGCCGGCGTCGATGATGGTGGTGCTGGGGATGGTGAATTTGCCGGGGAGGAGGGGGTCGTCGGTGATGGAGTAGCCGCTGATGTCGACGCTGGTTGAGCCGGTATTGAACAGTTCGATGACATCAGGGAAATCGGTCGCGTTGGAGTGGGCGTTGCGGTTGAAGGCGAGTACTTCATTGATGACGATGGAGGCCTGAGCGATCGAAGTGAGCGCGCAGAGAGAGCAAAGAGCGAGGAGGAAGCGGAGCATGGGGCGGCTATTTTTTGACATCGGTGGCGGCAGGGAGTTCGACACCGCGGCGCAGAACGCGTTCAAGGCCGACGCCGATGGCTTTTTCGAGTGCGTAAGAGGCTTCGAGGTAGGCGGAGAGCGCGGAGTAGCGATTCAGTTCCATTTGTTGAGAGAGATCCTGGAACTCCTGTTCGATGCGTTTGGCTTTGAGGAGGTCTTCGATGTCAGCGGTGGCGAGTTGGGAGTCGGCGAGGGATTTTTTCAGGTCGGCATTGAGTTTGGAGAGGTCCTGTTTGCAGTTTTCGAGTTGGGAATCCGCGGAGACGAGGCGGGTGATGGCCTGGCTGATCTCATTGGCGATGAGGCTGCGCTGGAGTTGGATTTGCTGTTCGATGGAGAGAGTGGCGGCGAGGGGCACCTCGCGCTGTTTGTTGATGCCGAGCCAATTGAAGATGGGGATGGAGATACCGACCCGGGCGAACCATTCTTCATTTTGGCCGGTGCGGCGGAAGCTGTTTTGCTGGGAGTAGCCGAGATCGATGAAGGTGGTGAAGGGGATGCTGGCGGCTTTGGCTTGGGCGAGTTGGGCTTGGGCGATGGAGAGACGGGCCTGGGCGTTCAACATGTCGCTGCGATAGAGGGTGGCGATGTTGCTGAGGTAGGCGACGTCGAGCTGGGCGGGCTGGCTAATGAGGGTGGGGGAGAGGGAGGTCTTTATGCGGGTGGGATCGGACAGGCCACAGTAGGCGGCGAGTTCCTGGCGGAGGTTGGCGATCTCACCTTCGAGTGACCGGATATCGGTCAGGGTGCCGTAGACTTTTGTGCGAGCGGAGGCGAGATCGAGTCCGATTTTGGGAGACTGCTGAGTTTGGAGCCAGTCGCGGTAGGATTCGCAGTTTTTTTTGCGAATGGTTTGGGTGGCGAGTCGGGCATTGAGGATGGCGAGGTCTTGGAAATTGGAGCGGACGGTGCGGACGACGATGTCCTCTTCGGCGAAGTAGTCGGCCTCGGCGAGAGAGACTTCGGCGGCGGCGCGGAGGATGCGGGCTTTGCGTTCCCAGGGGTGGGGGACTCTGAAGCGGACGAGGGCGCCCCAGGCGTTGTCACGACCGGTGGTGTCCGGGTGTTCGATGACGCGGCGATTGGTGGCGACGAGTCTGCGGTTGCTGGATTCGCTCGAGGATTGGGGGCTGGTGGAGCCGAGTTCGGTGCGACTGCCGGAGGACGAGGTGGAGGAGTCGCGGGTTTCGTAAATGCGCTCTTCGATGACATCCTGGGTGGCACCGGGGGTGACGCGTCGTTCGATCATGCGCATGCGGTTGGTGGAGGTGGAGCCGCGCTCACTTTCGAGGGTGGTGCCGTTGAGGGTAGTTTCGGTGGTGAGAGTGTTGAAGGTGTCGGTGGAGTTGGTGAGGGAGGTGTCGAATTCGGTGAAGGGTTCGCCGACACGGTTGTCGTTGTCGTAGGCGTAGCTGACTCGCAATTCGGGTTCTTCGAGATTGCGAACGGCTCTTTGTTGGGCGGTGGCGACTTTGACCGCGCCACGGAGTTTTTCGAGTTGAGGAAGATTGGCGATGGCCAGGAGGGTCAGCTCGCGCTCCGTAATGGGGCCCTGATTTGGGACCATTTCCAAGAGGGTTTGGACTGACGGGATTGAACGTGGCGATGGCTCAGGATCTGCCCCAGACGCATAGGTTGGGCCATGCAGCAACACCAGGAGGATGAGATGGGTGAGCCGCATCGGGGGGGATTAAAGATTCTCAGGTTTGGGGGCCTTGATGACCAGGTTTACGATCTCGCCGGGTCGAAGGTTGAGATCGGGTGGCAGCAAAACTTCCACTGGCAGTCCAACCTCTGGCGTGGCTGCGGGATGCAAGGAGGGATTCGTGATGAGTTCAAACTGGGAGCCGACGTGCACCACTGTAGAGGTGCTCTTTTGCCTGGACCGTCCGTGGCTTCGAACTTCGACTTCCATGCCGATGGCAGGTTCAACGGGCAGGGGTTGGCGGAGATATCCAATGATGTTTCCGGGCTGCAAGGCGGTGATGGTGACGAGCGGTTCGTTAGCGGCAATGCTTTCGCCCTCGGAGTGCAAGACGCTCGTGACGATGCCGTCGATTGGGGAGCGCAGAGTGATGAGGCGCTGGCTTTGTTCCGCATCGCTCAAACGAGTTTCGAGGTTGTTGATGGCAAGTTTCAAGGAATCATCCGGTTTCGCATTGAAGGTGGGTTGGAGGTCACGGAGGACCTGCAGCCGTGAGCCGAGTGCCTCGACGAGTGATTTGCGTTCCTGCACTTCGGCGTCTGCTGATGCCTTGGCGAGTTCGGCTTCCTGCAGGAAACGAGGGGATTGGGCGGCTTCTTTGACGAGACCTTTGGAGACTTCCAAGTCCATGTTGGCCCGGTGTTGATTGGCTTCGGATTGGACGAGTGCTATTTTTTCGCTCATCCAGTCGAGATGCAAACGCTCATAGTCGAGCATCATGCGGCCCTGCGAATCGTTGGCGGATGTCTCGTTGGCTTTCAATCGAAGCAGCGATAGATCGCTTTGGATCAGGTCGAGGGAAGCTCGGGTATCGGTAGGGCTCAATTCTGCGATGGGGTCACCCGCTTTCACCAGGGCCAATCGGCGGGTGGTGAGGCGTTGAATGGTGGCGGCGCTGGTGCTGTTGACGCTGACTCGATGAGCCGATACCTCGCCCAAAAGCATTGAGGGTGACACGGCGTCATGCCAAAGCATGGATGCGATGAAGGCAGTCATTGCAAACATGAGGATCGGGAGCATGCGGATTCGCATGTCCTGAAGTCGCAGTTTAAAAGGTATGGGAACAGGGTTCTTCATATCTCAGATTGATTCTCGGCAGCGATGACAAAGACGTGTTCGACGCCAGCCAGGGCGCGAAGTTCGGCGGCCATTTCTTCCATCAGAGCGGGATTGCGCATGAGGATGCGGTAAGAGAGTTCCATACTGCTTCCGACGGTTTGTTGGTTGGCGCTATGAACCTTGCGAGCATGGCGATTGAGCAAGGAGAGCACTTCGGGTAACTCGCCTGACGGGCGTGACCAATTGACATTCAAGATGACGTCGTAGTTTTGGCGGGTGCCGAATTCGGTAATCCAAAGGTAGAGGAAGATAGCCGCCATCAGGGTGCAGCCGATGACAGCGGTGGTGTAGCGCTGAGTGCCGCAGGCCATGCCGAGGACGATCCCGGAGAGGAGGTAGGTGGTGTCCAGGGTATCTCGCAAGACGTTTCGGAACCGGACAATGGCGAGGACAGCCATGAGACCGAAGGCTGTTACGAGGTTGTTCGACAGAACCATTAGAACGAGGGCGACGATCACTGGAAGCACGACGAGTGACTTCACAAACGAGCGAGAATAGGAGAGGCCATTGTGAGTCCAGACGTACAGCCAGGCGACAACGTGTCCGCACAAGAAGGAGAGGAGCAGGGACAGGGCTACCAGGCGGTAGTCCATGGGCTGTGGAGTGAGGTCACCCTGAAAGAAATGCTCAACCATAGCGAAGCTCTGCCTTTGGTTGGCGGAAGTGCTGCTCACCGTACAACTCGACACCTCCAGTGTATTTCGCCGCGCCACATTGCATGATATTGAAGACATGGATCATGTCCCGAAACCATTGAGGATAGCGAGAGGTGAACTTCAATTCGAGAACAACGTTGTCATTGAAGACGACAACGGGTTTTTGCATTTTGGTCTGCAGAGAGAGGTCGAAGCAAGGTTCGACCAGCACCTGACGGTCCATGGTGACGCGCACGCTGTTATCAAGGCGGCTGACCCATGCCTCACGGCGGTAGGCCACGTGCGCCCTAGGCGTTGCGGCGTTGTTTTGAATGAGAGGCAGAATTACGGAGTAGTCGGCTTGATCCTTGGGGCGAATGCAGGCCGAGTTTCCTGCGAGGGCCGAGGGAAGGGAATCGCGGGTCAGCATGCAGCGCTGCTTTCGGACAACGTCGTTGTATTTGCGCTTGAGTTCAAGGAATATAGCCGCGTCTGCGTAGTCATCGTAGTAGCGGACACGAAGTTTGTAACGATTGCGGTCCCCGTTGAGGGTGGCGTGATAGGTATTGAGGGAAGGGGAATCCAAGTAAATGCTGTGAATGGGATAGGAGCGGTCTTCCTGGGCGTGGGCGTCGAGTACGAGATTGGGGGAGATGAAGTCCCGAATGGGCTGGCTGAGTGACTCTGGGATGATGAATTTCAGCTCAAAGCGTTGCGCTTGGATCGGGTGGTGAGCTGCCATGAGTGAAGGTTCGGATAACTTTTCGAAAGGGTTTGGGGAATCCCAGTATTTATCAATGAATCGGGGCTTTCGTCACCTGCTTTTTTGCAGTTTGGCAATTGTTAGGGGTCTTTCTCGGGTGCGATCGACTTGTGTTGGCAGGCGATGCGAATCAAAGTGTGTGGCAGGCGGGTTCTATTTGTTCTTGGTTTAGTAACGGCTTTGGGAGTCTGGGCACAAGAGGTGACCGGGGACTGGAGGGCGCGGTTGGTGGAGGTGGCGATGGAACAGACGAAGGAGGTGGTGCGCTATGATCCGGCGTATGTTCGGATTCCGTATCCGGGTGGGGATGTGCCTGCGGATACGGGGGTGTGCACGGATGTGGTGATTCGGGCGTATCGGAGAGCGTTTCAATTTGATTTGCAGAAGGCGGTGCACGAGGACATAAAGGCTCATTTTTCGAAGTATCCTCAAAACTGGGGCTTGAGTCGGCCTGATCCGAATATTGATCATCGTCGGGTGCCGAACTTGCAGACGTTTTTGAAGCGTCGGGGGGCGTCATTGCCGGTGACGAAGGTGGCGGGGGATTACCTGCCGGGGGATCTGATTACCTGCACAGTGGCGGGGCGATTGCCGCACATCGCGATTGTGGTGGCTGCACCGGATGGCGGAGGGGTGCCATGGATTGTGCACAACATTGGGCAAGGGCCGAAGCGAGCCTGAATGATTCATGAGCTTTCTACTGCAAACGCTGGAAAGCCCATGTCTGCGGCGTTGAGCTTGTTTTGAAAGGCATCGAGCATTTATCAATGCACTCAGCCTTTCAAAGCCTGCGCTCGCCTTGCAGCCACGGGCTTTCCAGCGTTTTCGCAACGAAGTTCATGAATCATCCAGGCTACAGAATCGGCTTTTTGAGTTCCCGCTGACTGGGCACTATCGGTTTTCGGGGGAGTGAGATTGGAGGCAGGAAAGGGGCGGTTGGGAGGGCGGGATTTTTTAGCGAATCGTGATATTTAAGATAAATTTAGCACTTGCTATTTACGTGGTATTTCATAATTATTATAATACTTTGGGGTTTTGGGAGTCGAATCTCTCAACGCACCCTTGTTTGTGCCATGCTACCGCTTGTTCAACAGCTTCTGAAAGATGCCGGCATTGGGGAAAACCCTGATGTGGTGGCGGCTATTGATGAGGCGTGTTACAACCAGACGTCGTTTGTCGATTCGGTTTTGGATTGTGAGGGGGTGAGGGAGCGGGATTTTCTGGTGGCGTTGGCGCATGCGTTGAGTTTGCCCTGGTGGGAGCTGGATCCGGCGAGGCCGGTGGATGGGACGGTGAGGCGGCAATTGCCAGCGGAATTGGCGTTGCGGTATCGGTTGCTGCCATTGGGTTTGGAGACGCCTCCGGAGGGAGTGGATGAGGGGATGACGCTTTTGCATGTGGCGACCTGTGATCCGTTGAATTTGGTGTCGCGACAGCATGTGGCGGCGAGTGTGAATCATGCGATTGTGTGGCATGTCGGATTGCGGACGCAGATCGTGGAGGGATTGCAGAAGCTTTATGGCTTGGGGGCGGACACGTTTGAGAAGATTTTGAGGGGTCGTGCGGACTGGGCGAATGATGAATTGCGGGAGGAGGTGACGGTTCTGGACGATGAGGAGGATGAAGAAGCGAGCGTGGTGCGGTTTGTGAACCAGATCATTCGCCGCGGGCTGGAGCAGCGGGCGACGGATATTCATGTGGAGCCGCAGCAGGATCGGCTGAGGATTCGGTATCGGATTGACGGGCGTCTGGAGGAATTGGCGGTTCCGGAGAACATCAAATCGCTGCAGTCTTCGGTGATTGCGCGGTTGAAGATCATGGCGAGATTGGACATCGCAGAGCGGCGATTGCCGCAGGATGGACGGATCAATTTGGAGATGGATGGGTTGGCAATCGATGTGCGGGTGGCGACGATTCCTTCGGTGGAAGGGGAGAGCATCAGCTTGCGGCTTTTGGGTCAGCAGAAGGTGAGTTTGGATTCGCTGGGGATGATGGACACGATTCGGCCGGTGGTGGAGGAGCTTTTGAAGCTGCCGAACGGGATCATTCTGATTACGGGGCCGACGGGGAGCGGGAAGTCGACATCGCTGTATGCGTTTTTGACGGAGTTGAACAGCACGCATCGTCGGATCGTGACTATTGAGGATCCGGTGGAGTATAAGATGCCAGGGATTGTGCAGATTGCGGTGAAGCCGGAGATTGGGTTGACGTTCGCGACGGGGTTACGCAGCATTTTACGGGGGGATCCGAATGTGGTGATGGTGGGGGAAATGCGGGATTTGGAGACGACGGAGATTGCGATCCGGGCGGCATTGACGGGGCACTTGGTGTTCAGCACGCTGCACACGAATGATGCGATTGGGGGAATTTCGCGGTTGGTAGATATGGGGGTGGAGCCGTTCTTGGTGGCGAATGCGGTGCGGGCGTTTTTTGCGCAGCGGCTGGTGAGGAAGCTGTGCCCGGTGTGCAAGGCGCCGGCAGAGTTGGACGATGCGTATTTGAAGTCGGTGGGTTTTCCGATGAAACTAGCGGGGACGCCGATGCGGGCGGTGGGATGTGAGGCATGCCGGGACAGTGGGTATCAGGGGCGACTGGCGATTTATGAGGTGTGTTTGGTGACGGGTGCGCTGCAACATTTGATCAACTCGCGGTCGCATCCGGTGGAGATGTATCGGCAGGCCTTGAAGGATGGGTATCTGCCGATGAGGGAGTATGGTTTTCAGAAGGTGCTGGCCGGGGAGACGACGCTGGAGGAGGTGCTGGCGGTGACGGCGACGGACCGGTCAACGCATGAGATGGAGACGATGGTTCCGCGTGGGGGGACGGGAGGTTTGTGATCAGTAATCAGTAATCAGTAATCAGTAATCAGTAATCAGTAATCAGTAATCAGTAATTTTTGACGAGAGAACAATAGTTAGATTTCAAGAGTTAGATTTTATGCCGACGTTTGCTTACACTGCTCAAGGGCCTGCTGGATTGATCCAGGGGGAGTTGAGTGCTGTGGACCGATCGGAAGCGTTTGCGCTTTTGGGGCGGAAGCGGTTGCAGCCGGTGAAGCTGGTGCAGACGGAGGAGCGGGCGGCGCCGGTGAAAGCGAGTGTGAAGGGGAAGGTGGCGGGCAAGCCGAAGGCGGAGGTGCATGCGGATGTTTTGCAGTCGGGCGGGGCCCTGCATTTGAAGCTGCCCCAGGTGGTGTTGTTCACGGAGGAGTTGAGTGATTTGCTGGGAGCGGGGATTCAGTTGGAGCCGGCATTGGCGACGATGGAGCGGCGGCGGGAGTTGAGCGGCATCAAGGTGCTGGCGGCGGCGCTGCGGGCAAAGATTCGGGATGGGATGGCGTTTTCGAAGGCGCTGGCATCGACGAGTCCGAGTTTTGGGAATCTGTTTTGTGCCCTTGCCACGGCAGGTGAGGCGAGTGGGACATTGAGCGCGATTTTGAAGCGGCAGGCGGAGTATTTGAGGTCGCTTCAGGCGCTGCGTAGCAAGGTGCTGTTTGCGATGATTTACCCAGCGTTTTTGATCGCGGCCTCGCTTTCGGTGACGCTGCTGTTTGTGGTGTATTTGATTCCGAAGTTGACGGAGTTGCTGGATTCGACGGGGGGCAGTTTGCCGCTGGGGGCGCAGATCATTTTGAAGTTCAGTGACTTTGCGAAGACATGGTGGTGGCTAGCGGCGCTGGGATTGATTTGTGGGGGGATTTTGTTACGGGCGTGGTTGGCGAGGCCGGATTCGGCGATTCCGTGGGCGCGGTTTCAACTGCGGTTGCCGTTGTTTGGGGCGATTTTGAAGACGCGGTTTCAGGTTCAGTTTTTGGAGACGATGGCGAACCTGGTGGGGAATGGTTTGCCGATGGTGAATGCGATGCAGTTGACGCATCAGGCGATTGAGAATCCGTATTATCGGCAGGAGTTTGCGAAGGTGATTGAACTGGTGGCGGAGGGGATGGCGCTGAGTCGGGCATTGGATCGCAGCGGGTTGTTTCCGCCGTTGATGCTGGACATGGTGAGTGTGGGCGAGCAGACGGGGGATTTGTCCGGGGCGTTGCAGAAGGCGGGTGAGCGGTTTGACCGGGAGCTGAGCAAGAAGGTGGACAAGCTGACGGCGATGGCGCAGCCGCTGATTGTGGTGCTGATGGCGGGGATGGTGGGGATCATGGCCTACCTCATGATCACCAGCATTTTCCAAACGATCACGTCGATTCAAACGAAGTAAAAAAACCAAACGAAATGCATATGAACATCGCAAAGACACTGAAGAAGACGCCGCGAGCGAGCGGCTTTACGTTGATTGAAATGGTGCTGGTTCTGGGCATCGTGGCGCTGCTGGTGGGAGCGGGGATTTTCTCGCTGATCGGTGTGTTGGACACGGGTAAGGAGAGTCGGGTGAAGGGGGATATCAACACGTTCACGGCAGCGCTGCGGGCGTATGAGACGTCGAACATGTTTTTGCCTTCGACGGAGCAGGGGCTGATGGCGCTGGTAGAGAAACCGAGTGCTCGTCCGCAGCCGCAGAATTGGCGGCCGTTTATGAAGAAGGTGCAACTGGATCCCTGGGGGAACATGTATCACTACCGTCGTCCCGGGACGAAGGATAAGGGAGGGTTTGATCTTTACTCAGCGGGTGCGGACGGGCAGCCGGATACGGCGGATGATATTGGGAACTGGGGGCTGTAATTGATGACGAGAACTGCGATCACTTTGAACGCCGGTAGGGCGAGCCAGCGGCTCGCTCCACGGGCGTTCACGCTTTTGGAAGTGATTGTGGCGATGAGCATCGGGCTGATTGTGTTGGGGGTTTCGGTGTTGAGCATTTCGGGGGTGCAGGATGACAACCGGTTGAGACGGGTGGCGACGGACATTGAGGGGACGGTGCGGGAGGCGTTGTTTGAAGCGGTGTCGAGTCAGCGGGCTGTGCGGTTGGCGTTGGATGGGGGATTGGGTGGTGAGGGAAGCGTGATGGTGCGGCGGTTTGGGGAGAAGAAGTTTAGGGAGGCGAGGCAGGGGGAGTTTTGGGAGTTTAGTCCGACCGGGATTTGTGAGCCGATTGAGGTGCGGGTGCAGCATGAGTTGGGGGAGGTCGAGCTGGCGTTTGATCCGCTGACGGGGATGGCGAAGCGGCGTGGGATTATTGTGAAAGGGGGTGGCCAATGAGAGTGCGCGGATTGATGACGGGAGTTAGGGCGCGGGGCTTTGTGCTACTGGAGATTGTGATGGCGCTGGGTTTGTTTGCCCTGGTGGCGGTTGGGATGACGCAGGCCCTGGATCAGATCGCGCAGACGTCGAAGTTAGGTCGGCAGGAAGCGCAGTTGATTCGGGCGTTGGACTCGGCTTTGGCGCAGGTGGTGCATTTGCCGGAGTTCAAGAAGTCGAGTTACACGTTTCCTGAGAGTGATGAGGGGATTGCGGCGAAGGCTTCAATCGAGCGGGTGGAGTTGTATACCCAAGAGAAGGCTCTGCTGGACAAGATGTATCGGGTTCAGGTGGAAGCCTGGATCAAGGACGGATCTGAGATTGTGCTGCAGCGCGGCATTGAAACCTATGTTTATTCACCCCAAAGCTCCCTTTGAACGACCGCTGACGGTGCGCTCTGGCGGCTTTACGCTGCTGGAGGTGCTGGTGGCGATGGCGTTGATCACGTTTGTGATCGGCGGGGTGTATGGCATCTCGGGTGCGGCGGTGGAGTTGGGGCGGAGCATGAGTGAGGCGCGGGTGGTGGAGACGCGGGTGACGAATTTTGTGTCGGTGTGGCGGGACTACTTTGAGAACCTACCACCGGACATTCGTTTTTCGGCCGGGGTGGAGAAGACGTCGCATGGTGGCAGTGGGGCGTTGCTGATTGAGGGAGGGCCGATGCCGTTTGCGTGGCATCCGATGCTGCGGCAAGCGGAGGCGGTGGAGTTTCGGGTGGAGAAGGGGGAGGTGGGATACTCGCTAGTGGTGCGGCATTTGCAGAAGCCGGAGCGGGCGGTGAAGCCGGGCGACTATGAGGTGATCGCGGAGTTGCCTTTGCTAGAGGGTTTGGAGTTGATGACGTGGCAGTTTTACGAGCCGGTGGATGATGAGTGGTATTCGAACTGGGATCCGAAGAAGCGGCCTGAGGCGCCGTTGTTTTTGCGGTTGCAGTTTCAACTGGGAGAAGATCCGCGGCGGCATGAGCAGGTGTTTTGGGTGGCGAATGATTTGGCGCATCGGTTGGTTGACCAAGGAGGGGGGAGGCCATGAGGAACACGACTTTCCAGGGTGGACGAAGGACAAGCCGTGGCTCGGCTTTGGTGGCGGTGTTTTTCATGATCGCCATTCTTGGGATGGTGATGTATGCAGGGGCGAAGGCGTTGGATGCGGATGCGAAGCATTCGAGGCTGACGCGGGCGCGGGTGCTGGCGAAGCGGTATGCGCAGATGGGGATTGAACTGGGCAAACATCCGCAGATGAAGGATGGGGATCCGTTGTTGTGGCATACGGCGCCGGATGGGGGTGGTTTTGAAGTGAAGCTGGTGAGTGAGGAAGCGCGACTGAATGTGAACGTGCTTTTGCAGAGTGGCGATACGACGCTGTTGAAGCGGGTGTTTGTGCGCTGGGGACTGGATGCGCAGCAGGCGTCGATGATGATTGATGCGCTGAAGGATTGGGTGGATGCGGATGACAAGACGAGTCTGAATGGAGCGGAGAAGCGGGACTATGAGAAGGCGGGGTTTAAGGGGATGCCGTTCAATCGGCCATTCAAGGAGTTGGATCAGATGATGCTTGTGTTTGGGATGGAAGAAGT
>JARXAL010000275.1 GCA_029865835.1 Verrucomicrobiaceae bacterium | reverse complement strand
TCAACCTCCTCCGCAACCGCCACCTCGTCCTCCTCGCCTCCCTCCGCGAACAAGAACTCGACCAGCGTGTCGAAACCCCCATTCACGACCTCGACACCGCCCTCGGCTACGGCGCCCTCTGCTCCTACTTCCAGGAGCGCGTCCTCCTCATCCGCACCCTCCGCGCGCACCGCATCCACACCCTCGACGCCACCGCCCAAACCCTCCCCATCGCCCTCACCAACCGCTACCTGGACCTCAAAGCCACCGGCATCCTCTAACCCCAACAGCGAACCGAGAATCGAGAACAGAGAACCACCCTCACCCCACCAGCATCTCCCGCACCGCCTTCACCAACCCCGGAATCGTGTGCTCCTTCGCCTCCACATCCACCTTCAAACCGCGCTTCTTCATCTCCGCGCTCGTCACCGGCCCGATGCTCGCCGTCCGAATCCCCTCCGGCAATGGCACGCCCAACGCCAAAAAATGCTCCACCGTTGAGGCACTCGTGAACGTGATCACATCCGCCCCCTCTTCCTTCAACCGCTCGATCCCGTCCAGATTGTCCTCCGTCTCCGCCACCGTCTTGTAAGCCTGCGCCTCATCCACAATCGCCCCCAACGCCGTCAACCCATCGGCCACCACATCCCGCACCTCCTCCGCGCGCACCCACAAAACCTTCAGGTTCTCAATGTCTTGGTGATCCCGAAACGCCTTCACCAATCCCTCCGCCACAAAGTCCTTCTCCGGCATCAAATCCACCGCCAGATGCCGCTCCCGAATCTTCACTCCTGTCCCTGGCCCGATCACCGCAATCCGCGCCCCACCAATCGCCCGCGCATCATCAAACAACTTGTCGAACATCTTGAAAAACGCCTCCACCCCATTCGGACTGCTGAACACGATCCAGTCATACGTGTGGCAGTCCTGAACCAACTCCCCAAACTCCACGGGATTCGTCGGCTCCGTGATCCGAATCGTCGGCAACTCGATCACATCCGCCCCCAGATCCGCCAACTGCTTGCTCACCGCCCCGATCTGCTGCCGCGTCCGCGTCACCACCACCCGCTTGCCAAACAATGGCCGATTCTCAAACCAGTTGATCGACTGCCGCTCATTCACCACATCGCCCACCACCGCCACCGCAGGAGCCTTGAATCCCGTCTCCTTCACCCGCTGCGCCATCGTCCCCAGCGTCGCCACCAGCGTCTGCTGCCGCCCATGCGTCGCCCAGCGCACCAAAGCCATCGGCGTCTCCGCCTTCGCCCCGTGCTTCATCAGCTCCCCGGTGATCTCCCCCATCCGCTCCACGCCCATCAAAAACACCTTCGTCCCCTCCGCCTGCGCCAGCTTCGCGTAATCCAGCGACGTCTCCGCCTTCGTCGGATCCTCGTGCCCCGTGAAAATCGTCAACTGCGACGCATGCGACCGATGCGTCACCGGAATCCCCGCATAAGCCGGCCCCGCAATCGCACTCGTGATCCCCGGCACAATCTCAAACTTCACCCCCGCCTCCGCCAGCTCCTGCGCCTCCTCAGCCCCGCGGCCAAACAACACCGGATCGCCCCCCTTCAACCGCGTCACCGTCTTCCCCTCCTTCGTCAGCTTCACCACCAGCGCATTGATGTCCTCCTGCTTCATCGCATGATCCCGCGCCTTCTTACCCACATAAATCCGCTGCGTCCCCGGCTTCGCATGCCTCAACAACTCCGGATTGCACAAATAGTCATACACCAGCACATCCGCCGCCTCGATGCACGCCTTGCCCTTCAGCGTCAGCAACCCCGGATCACCCGGCCCCGAACCAACGAGATAACAGATGCCTTCAGTAACAGTGCTTTTGCGGGATGAAGAAGAAGTGGCCATGGAAAGACGAACGAACGAGCCACCCACCTTGGCGGGTAAGACCACCCACGCAAGGCCGGGTTCACTCCCACTTCAATTCCGTCCCCACCGGCAGCAACCGCACCACCCTCGCCAAATCCCAGTTCGTCAGCCGAAACCCACCCACACTCTCCTGCCGCGTCAAATGCCCCGGAATGCTCGTCCCATGCAACCCATAAGGCAGCGGCGTCGGATCCGTTCCCTTCGCCAGATTCACCCAAAACAACCCCGCCGGATTGTTCGGCCCCGGCGGCAACACCGCCCCCGCCGGTGGCGGTATCACGATCACCTCTTCATTCCCTAGCCCCACCCCAGCCGGCTTCGGCGGATTCGCCCACTCCCCCGAGCACACCAACTTCGGCCGCGCCACCGCATCCAAAATCCGCCACGTCCCCCGCCCCCTCAGCCCCGGCCTCGCCGCCGACACCGGCACCCGCGCCACCAGTTTCTCCCCGCGCCTCACCTCCAGCCACACCCCACCCAAGACCTTTGCCACCACTGGCATCGCCGCATCCAGCTCCGGCCTCACCGGCTCCTCAAACGCCTTTTCAATCTCAAACGGCTCCACATTCGGCACCAAAAACAACGTCCCCACCTTCGGCGTCGACTTCACCACCGAGTTGATCCGCCTCAAAAAACCTTCCGAACAATGAAACCGCTCCGCCACATACTCCCACGCACTCCGATACGCCAAAAACGGCCCCCTCGTCAGCTGCTCCCAAGTCGGATCCGGATCCTTCCCCGCCTTCCCGCTTGTCTTCGCCCCTCCACTGCCCGACTGCCCCGCAATCCACCGAAAATCCTCCGCCCTCAGCGTGTACTCCCGATACGCCCCACCCATCTCCACAATCACCGCCGGGGTCTTCCCATCCACCCACTCCAACTCATTCGGATAAGCCGCCTTGTAAGCCGCAATCGCCGCCTGATGCATCGATCCATCCGACCCGTCAATCGGACCTGTCGAAAACAACTTCCGATCCAAAAACGCCTGCGTCTGCACCACATGCGTCGCACGCTGCGCCTCCTCATTCGGCATCCGCGTGTACTTCACCGCCGCCAGCGCTGGCCGCACCTCTTCTTTCGGCGGCTTCACACTCACCGTCGGCTTCGCCTCCTCCTTCTTCTCCACCGGCGGCGGCGGCTTCATCGCCTCCACTTCCGCCCGACTCGGGATGCGCAACTTCTGCCCCACCTTGATCAAATCCCGCTCCATCTGATTCGCCACCTTGATCTGCTCCACCGTCACCCCATACTTTTTCCCGATCAAAAACAACGCCTCCCCGCTCACCACCACATGGTCCAGCGACACCTCCGGCGGCCCTGTCACCACCGGCGCCGCTGGCTTAACCGGCGTCCCCTTCCCCCCTGACTGGCCCACAGCTCCCGCCCCTGCAGCAGGCGTCGGCAAATCCACAGGTATCCCCCAGGCCCCTTCATCTCCAGCCGCCACCTTCCACTTCCACTTCACCGCCTCTTCCAACCCCGGCTCCACCGTCGGCGTCGGCACCTTCACCGCCGACTTCTCCGCCGCCATCCCCCCCACCACGCCCGATGCCCCAAAAACGAGCATCCTCAACCCGGGTCCAATCAAAGAAGCATTTCGAGTCCGTTCCATTCCTATATCAAGTCCCATTTTTACCTGCAAACAAGCCCCGTTTCATTTTCACTCCCCTTGCAATGGCCACCTCTCCTCTCCGTTCTAAACTAATGAAGGCACCCCTCATCCTCCTCATCACCTGCCTCGGCACCCTCACCGCAGCCGAAGTCACCTCCGAAAAACAAGGCTCCACCCTCCGCTTCACCACCGAAAGCCAACCCATCTGCGACTACCAAATGCAACCAGGCGAGGTCCCCGAAGGCGTCGATCCCGTCTTCAAACACGGCGCCCACCTCCATCCCATCTATTCTCCCAGCGGCAAACTGGTCACCGGCAATCACCCCGAAGACCATCGCTGGCATCGCGGCGTCTGGTTCGCCTGGACCAAAACCGAATTCGGCACCTCCCACCCCGACTTCTGGAACATGGGCAAAGTCGGTGAAAAACTCGCCGCGGAAGTCCGCTTCGACAAACTCATCCATTCCACCCCCAACAGCTTCACCAGCCAGCACTCCTTCCTCGACCACAGCCAAACCCCCGACCAAAAAGTGCTCACCGAAACCTGGGATGTCTCTGTCGCCCAAAAAACCCTCGACGGCACCCTAACCAACATCATCGATCTCACCAGCACCCAAACCTGCGCCACCAACCAACCCCTCAAACTTCCTACCTACCACTACGGCGGCCTCGGCGTGCGCGGCAACCTCGCCTGGAATCCCGTCGACGCCGTCACCATGCTCACCAGCGAAGGTCACGACCGCAAATCCGGCGACGCCACCAAAGCCAAATGGGTCCACATCGGCGGCCAAGTCGACGGCACCCCGACCGGCATAGCCATCCTCATTCACCCCACCAACTTCCGCTTCCCCCAACCCCTCCGCCTCAACCCCAAAAACCCCCAACTCTGCATCGCCCCCTCCCAAGACGGCGACTGGTCCATCGAACCCGGCAAACCCTACCTCTCCAAATACCGCCTTCTCATCTTCGACGGCAAACCCAACGCCCAGTGGATCGAAGCCCAATGGAACGCCTACGCCGCACTCCTCGAACCGTAAAGCCGCCATATCGAAGGGTCTAAGACCGGTTCTCGAAAAGATTGTCATTTTGATCCGCCGAGCGCAGCGGCCTCAGTGGCAAGGAAGTCGCGCAGCCCGCTATCAAATCAATAACGGGCGAGCGGCTGACGCCGCCAATGAGGCCGCTCCGCCGCCGGGCAAGGTGACAACACTTTCGAGAGTCGGTCTAAACTTCGCTCCCTCAGAGTGATCCAGCCCCAACGCGCCGTTAAACAAACCCATGATCCCCCTTCCGAACTCCCACCCCACCCAAGCCCACCTCGCTCATTCCTACCTCCCCTGGTGGCCTCACCTCCTCCTCACCGCGCTGCTCCTCCCGCCCCTCTTCGCCGCCGACCCTCCGCCTAAAGAACAAAAACCCGCACCCGAGTTCCGAAAATACGAACTGACCGTCGAACCCGACGAAAACGTCGCCTATGGCCCCCATCGCATGCAGGTCATCTACTTCTGGCGCGCCAAGTCCGACCAACCCACCCCCCTGCTCGTTTACATCCACGGCGGCGGCTGGCAAGGCGGCGACCGCTCCGTGGCCCGCAGCATGATCCTCCCCGCTCTCGAAGCCGGCATCTCAGTCGCCTCTGTGGAATACCGCACCATCAAAGACGCCACCGCCGACGGTCTCGTGCCGCCAGTCAAGGGACCCATGCTCGACTGCGCCCGCGCCCTCCAGTTCTGCCGCAGCAAGGCCAAGGACTGGAACCTCGACAAAACCAAGGTCGCCCTCGCCGGCGGCTCCGCCGGTGCCTGCACCAGCCTCTGGCTCGCCTTTCACGATGACCTCGCCGACCCCACCAGCACCGACCCCGTCGCCCGCGAATCCACCCGAGTCCTCTGCGCCGCCGTCTCCGGTGCGCAGACTACGCTCGACCCCCACCAGATGCGCGCCTGGACGCCCAACAGCAAATACGGCTCCCACGCCTTCGGCATCGTGTGGGATGCGAAGAAGAAAATCGGGTCCTTCCAGATGTTCTACGACGCCCGCGAACGCCTCTTGCCCTGGATCAAAGAATACTCGCCCTATGAACTCGTCACCCCCGGCGACCCGCCCGTCGGCCTCTTTTATAGCGCCCCGCCCAACCTCGGCCACGATGAGAAAGACCCCACTCACACCGCCAACTTCGGCGTGAAACTCAAAGAACACTGCGACGCCCACCAAGTCCCCTACGACCTCATCTACCCCAACGCCCCCAACATCAAACACCCCACCGACAACGACTACATCAAAGCCCACCTCCGCCCAGAGCTGAAGTGAGTTTCACCACGGTAAATCTGGAGGAGTTCTATGGCTTTGGGGTTGCGAATGTGCGCAGCTCACTTCTATCCTGACATCTAAACCCAGCACGCCATGAGCAAAGCCAAGCGAGCCACTATTGAAGTCCAGGGAGCCGCCATCGGAATCCTGTCTCAGCCGGACGGCGACTAAATTTCACTCACAGACATGGT
>JARXAL010000255.1 GCA_029865835.1 Verrucomicrobiaceae bacterium | reverse complement strand
CCATTGCGCTGATCACCGTTTTGTCGGTGCTAGCCATCATGACGATCATGGCAGTGGCGATGCTGACCTTGTCGATGAACGAGACGAAGTCGGCGAACAAATACGCTGATGGAGAGAAAGCTTCGGCACTGGCTGATACAGCGGTTAATTTGGTAATGGGACAAATTTGGGATGCGACGACGCAGGCACCTGGAACTGCACGTACGATTTGGGCCTCGCAGCCTGGAGCGATTCGAGAATACACGATCAATGGGGCCTTCCAAAATGGCTACAAGCTCTACTCCACCGACACCATGGTGGTTGGAGGGGCTGAAAACGCCATGATTGCCGATGTGCCTGCCCCAGAATGGGCATCGCTCCCTGGAAAATGGGTGGACTTGAACGAACCTATCATCCGTCCTTCGGTTGATGCTACGGCTGTTAACGATGTGATCTTTCCAATCATTGATCCACGAGCCTACGTGCCAGGTCAGGTGGGACAAGGGGGCATTCCAAACGCCGGAAGTCTCAATGTTGAGGGATTCTTTTACCAACAGACTTTGCCTGGGGTTCAGTCCGCGACTTCACCCATCGACGCAAATGCGAGGCTGCCCATGCCTGTGCAGTGGCTTTATTTGCTGAAAGACGGAACTGTGGGTTGGGTTACGGCTGGTGGCGGGGGCAATTCTTATCAGTTTCAAAGTTCAGCCGCTGGAGGCCAACCGAGCGAAGAAAACCCAATAGTGGGGCGCATTGCGTTTTGGACAGATGACGAGTCCTGCAAGGTGAATATCAACACTGCTGGGGAGCCGACACCCTGGTCTTTGCCTGTTACATTCCACCAACGGGATTACCAGTTTGCGATGTTTCCGCCCACTCGATTTGAGTATCAACGTTATCCTGGTCACCCTGCAACGGTTGCGCTGAGTTCGGTTTTGTTTCCGAATGCGGATCTTGATACCTATCTCAAGACGCCTGGGCAGATCGAAAACATCGTGGCCCTCAAGGAGCGCATTTACGATGTGATGCCCAAGATCAACAATGGAGGATCTGTGGCAGGAACGATTCCTTTCTGGACCCAAGCCGATCCTCAGTACGCTGGCGCGCTGAGATTGCAAAGAGTGGACATTGCCCAATCTGTGAATGAGCGTCTCTATGCCAGTGTTGATGAGATGATCTTCTCTCAGAATGTATCAAATGGGTTTAGACAGTCACAGAACTCAAAAGCGGGGGCGTTGCCGTTGTTTGGCCTTGATGGACGTTCTTACGTTGACAATGGCGTCCTCAATCAAGTGATTCCAGAAAACCGGGCCATGGATCGGCTCAGGTTCTTCTTAACGGCTCATTCCAGAGCGCCCGAAATCAATATCCATGGGGGGCCACGGGTTGCGATTTGGCCTATTGCTGCCGAGGTTTTGGGGCCAGATTGGCGGACCGGATATGACAATGTCATTTCCTTTTGCAGTTCGCTAGGAGGTCCGGGCAATAGCTACATTTTCCGCCGGCAAGATGCGGACAGCATGACTGTGGATGCTAGTTTGGCGCGAAACCAGCAGGTGTTGAGTTACCTTTATAACTTGATGTCGCGTCCCTATCCGTCGGGAGGAGGGACTGCGGCATCGTTTGTGGACAAATTTGGATCGAGGAATGCCGCCCAGATCCTAGTGCAAATTTTCGACTACGTGCGTTCGACGAACCTTTACGATGGTGCGTTGGCACCGACCCGGAAGGAACTGATGGAGGAAGATCGATATCGGTTTATTGCGGCGAACAACAATAACATCACCGATCATCGGCAGCGGTTTATCAAGAGAGATCAAGCGGAGGCCTCGCGCCGGACGTACACGGACGACCGCGCATCGAATCGGCGGGTGTTAAGGGATGACGATGGTAAGATTCGCAGTGATGAGGTGCTGACCAACACAGCGATGCCAGGGCATGGTCAAGTGGTGCCGACTAAAACGAATATTGGTGGTGAAACAGTCCAGGGCTTTGGTCGGTTTATGACGCTGAGTGAGATCGGATTGCACTTCATCTGCACTGCTGATGGAACTCCTGACAATGGCTCCTGGCGCATCCCTGCCGGTCCGAATGAAGGTCCTTATACTCAACCCGTGGCGCCGCCGGCACCCCCTTATCCGTCATTAACGGGGGGAGTTGCCGCCACGGGATCAATGTATGACCCCTACAGCCCCGACTGCATTTACAGTGGCGGGCGCACTTCTACGCGGTTGACAAATAGAAGAATTCCTCCCAGCGGAGGACACGCCGAAGTAGAGACTTGGGGGCAGTCGGGTGTGAGAGGGAGCAACTTTTTCCCAACGCAGCCAGCGCGATGGTTCTCCAATTACCCTCCATTGCGTCGCGCACGTGTGCCGCTGTATGGGACCAATCCAACGGCAGCTTCAGGGCCGAGATCTCAAAGTCAACACCCGGGTTATGATCCGGCCAACTGGAACTACACTTTGGATGACGCCAAACCATTGCGCCCGGGTGAGCGCCGGGTCCAAGGCTTGATTGGCTTGGAATTAACGGTGCCTGCGTCTGGTTATGTTGGTATATTCCCCGAGTTTTGCATTCGCGTATCGGGTTTGAGTCGCTTCCAACTGACGAATGCAGTTGACGGTCAAGGGCGGTTGTTTAAGGGTGGTGACACTCTTGTTTATAGAGGAGGAACTAGCGCCTTTAACCTGACGCATGCACGCGCTGTGGGTGGAAGCATCAGTCCGGCCAATATGTCCGAGGGTCGGAGAGCGCGACAAGTTCGACTCATGCCCGACGATGAAGGGCGTGCCACTAATCTTGGCGGGCCAGACGATCCTGGAACAGGCAAGAGCTACAACTATTCGACATTCTTTGATCTCATGACCGACTTCTTTACGGTCAATGGCCCGACCATGCAAATCAGCGGCGGGACCTTGAATGTTGAACTGTATGCCGGAATGAACCCGTCGGATTCATCGAAACTGGTTCAAACTTTCCAGATTCCGTGGCCCTCCCAAGTGACGGTGCCAACGCCTGAATTGGTGGTGGTGGGGCTACCAGCTGAACAGTGGCAGGAGAGCAACGGAGCAGTTCGCACCATTAATGAAGTTGAAGCGCCCCATTGGTGGGCGTTCCACCGAGATGGGGCACTTGGACGCGCAACTCCGATGAACGATGCCAGACGGAATCGCCATGGAGGTCGGTTCTATGAGTCTGGAAATGGCCACAATACGACCCGTCGTGGTTTGCCCAGGGATCATGAATTGATCTGGGGCAGGCGAGTTGGGAACGAGTTGCATACCTACACTGACTTGTTGTCCCAGCAACCTGTGTCCTCACCCGGAGTTGGTGCATCGGGCTACATCTCTCCCGACATTCAACGGCCCTACGGACAAGATACGGTTCTGAGCATGTTGATCCGGCATGGAGATACTCGTTTGACTGCTTGTCTGCCAGTGGTTGGTCCCGAGCAATGGGCCCAGCACCCCAATTTTGGCAAGGTTGGAGAGTATATGGCACATACATTTACGCGTCACTTTAGTGACAGTGATGCGGGATTTACTACTGGGGAGACGAGTCCTGCTGTGCGTCTGACACCATTTGCGCCGTATCAAAACAACGTGAGGCCGGATTTGGCGGCGACCCCTGAGAGTGCTGCCGCGCGTTTCTACGGGGATTTTGATAACGGTGTTGGGCCACTGCGTGACGGGGCTTGGATCAATAAGGCGGATGAGGGTAATGCTGGCGTGGCTGACGACGATTCCCGTTTCGGGACCGGGGCTACGGAAACACGCCGTATTGCCACTGCCTACTATGATGACATGTGGATCTCCAGCGAGTCCGGGGAGAGCTTCTTGTCGCCCAATCGGATGATCTCCTCAGCCGTTACTTTTGGGTCACTGCCTGCCGCGGTGCATGCGGGTGGTTCGTCCGGCATTACGCCGTGGCGGACGCTTTTGTTCCGTCCCTACACTCCACCGACGACCAGTGGAGGACAATCGAGTCACCCTGGGTCTCCCGATTACGGTGGGGGTGCCTCGCAGTCCCAATTTGCCGGGGTAAATCCGGCAGATCATTACTTGCTGGATCTCTTTTGGATGCCAGTGGTTGAGCCTTATGCGATTAGCGAACCGCTTTCGACTGCAGGTAAGATCAACTTGAATTATCAGATGTTGCCCTTCCAAAACTACATCACGCGTTCGACAGGCTTGCATGCGGCGATGAAGGGAGAGTTGTTGACAGCAGTACCGACTGCTGATGCCCGCACCTACAAGCGGAATCCCCAGGGAGGCCCCCGGAGCATGACGAAGGTTAAGGCTGAGTTTGGTGACTATTGGGAGTATGCGAAGTGGTCGGAGGATGATAGTTACGCGAGCGATCGGTATGATGTTGACTACAATCGGACTGGCAACAATCCAGGACCGCAACGGGCGAAGTTCTGGCACCGCAAGGTGGATGCGGGACGGGAGATTGCGGGGGTGATTCAGGGGACGTTGGCCCAGTTTGAGAGTCGATTCAGGTTTTCTCCCTCAGCCACTTCTCCCGCGCCAGCGGCTGCACAGGGGCTGTTTCGCACGGCGAGTCAGATTTGTGAAGTTCACTTGATTCCAGAAAGGGTATCTGGTTCAAACCCTGCCACATCAATCAACACAACTACTCCGCCACCAACAGATGGTTCTGACGCCGGTGGCGGTGGTGGTGGGCGCCCAGGAAGTGGGGGGAGGAATTCGGGGCAATCGTATCGCGCTTCGGAAATGACAGCCTTT
Organism: Verrucomicrobiaceae bacterium; assembly: GCA_029865835.1. Lineage (GTDB taxonomy): Bacteria > Verrucomicrobiota > Verrucomicrobiia > Verrucomicrobiales > Verrucomicrobiaceae > JAGRPD01. The sequence goes on along the minus strand of JARXAL010000255.1, from coordinate 3,954 downwards.
TGGCAAGCCCGGGCAGTGACGGGAGTTAACACGAAAGAGCGCCCTTATTCGAGCCTATACGCTAAGTTGACAACGCAAAGCAACACCTTCCGAGTTCACTATCGGGTTCAGGCGATTCGAAAAGCGCGGTCAGTTGAACCTGCGACTTTTGATCCGTCGAAGGACACGGTTGCCAGCGACCAGCGGGGTTCGGTCTTGATTGAGCGCCGTATTGACCCGACCAACCCAGGCATTCCGGACTATGCGGCAAATCCAGGGGCGCTTGGGGCGCAGCCTTTGGACAACTTCTACAAATTCCGGGTCCTGGAGCAGAAGCGCTTCAATCCCTAATGGTAACGAGATGAATGAGATTCAACTAAACCCTATATTTTTGAAAACGAACTTCAAACGCAGCGTTGGCAGGGCCGGATTCAGTTTGGTGGAGGTCGCCATGGCGACTGCCATTGCGGCGCTTGGTATCGTGGTGATTCTGGGGATCATTCCCGGTGGATTGGAGTCGATACGGAAGGCCGGAAACACATCGGCGGAGGCACGAATCGTATCTCAAATCATTGGTGAGATCCAGCTTTCGGATTGGCAGGGGGGGGCTGTTGGTGCACCTCCGGGAGGCAATCCGGTGAACATGCCTGGCTTGTTGGCATTGACAGCAAGGAGATGGTATTTCGACGATCAAGCTGCGCCGCTTGAGGAGGACGCGAGCAGTTTTGATACCAGTCTGTCCTATGTTGCACGGGTGCGATTTTCTCAGAATGGCGGTGGAGTCGTTATTGCGCCAGGAGGAGCGCCAATGACCAACACGGCGGCGGTCATCATTGATCTCGCAGCGGTTCCTTTGAAAAATTTCGACTTTGATGACACTGATTTGGCCGCTCAAATCACTTCTCAACCCATTCTCGTGACTAGGCAGTTCTAAAAATATGAATTCTCATTTTTCGTTTTCAGGCCAGCGATGGTCGAATCTAGCGCGCTCGAAAGGGAGTATGCGAAAGGGGTTTTCCTTGGTGGAAGTCATGGTTGCGATGGCGATCCTTTCGGTGTTGATGCTGATTATCTCTCAGATGCTCGGCCAAATGCAGCGCACCTGGTCATCCTCGGTGAGTAAATTGTCGCATTTTCGGGATGGACGGCGTGTGTTTGACGTGATGAAGCGCAATTTGTCACAGGCGACACTGAACACGTACTTGCGCTATCTCTATGGCGGTGGAGGGGCCAATCCTTTTTCGCCCTTTGGTACCGGAGCGAACGCTGTAGAGACCGCTAACACGATGCCGCTGCAATACGTGCGGTTTTCGGAGTTGCAGTTTATCTGTGGCCCGACAGGAAGAGTGCTTCCCGGAGGTTCGGCGGCGACGACTCCAGGGCACGCGCTGTTTTTTTATGCGCCACTGGGCTTTTCTGGCACCCCAAGTAACATGCCGAGTGCCCTAAACGGCAGAGGGTACGTTGTGAAGTACAGTGGAGATGGCAATTTCCGGCCGCCTTTTTTACAAGGGAAGGTTTCAGAGCGGTTTCGTTATCGGTTGATGGAGTATCTCCTGCCAACCGAGAACATAACAGTGTACGACAATTCGGTGCCGTTTGCCACTTACGTTGGCAAAGTCAGCCAGTGGGCTGAGGGAAATGCGGATGCCTGGTCGCGTCCGGTTGCGGACAACATTGTGGGTCTCTATGTCTCGCCAAAGAGCCCTTTAGCTGTAGGCGGCGGTGGGATTGTAGGCGGGGGTGCTGCAGGAGGTGGTGGCGGTCGGGATGGGAGGTCGGGCATAGCGCCGGATTATTTCTTTAACTCGGCTGATCCGGGGTTTCTCACTGGAGGAGCTCAACCCCCGTATTCCCACCAGTTGCCACCTGCTGTGGAGTTGGTGATGGTGGTGATCGATGAGCAGTCGGCGGTGAATCTTGCACGAGAGAAAGGTGATTCGGCGCCGTTGAATTTAGGAGATTTGAATCTGTTTTCGGCCGGGGCGAGTGACGATGGATTCCGGAAAGATCTGCAACGCTTGCAGGACTATATGAATGAACAGAAGATCAATTTCCGGATCTTTACTGCGACTGTAGCCTTGAGGAATTCCCGCTGGAATGGCTAGTCTGTGCTGAACTTTTGGAACCTGAACGAACATGAAAACGAATTGGAGTACCCTGTCGCGAGGATTGAACAAAGCCTTCACCATGATCGAGATGTTGGCGGTGATCTTGATCGTTGCCATTTTGGCCGGGTCGGCTACCTTCTACATTGCGGATACGATGTCAGCTCTGCGCTTGACGATGACAGGGGAACAGATGCTGTCATTGTTCTCGTCGGCACAGCAAACTGCCTCCTCTGAAGGCAGGGTCGTGGAGATCAGGTTCTTGAAGTATCAAGATTTAGGGAAGTCGGCCGGCCAGCCAATGTATCGGTCAGCCGTTCTGCTTCGGCATTATCAAGTTGGCGAATCAAGCCCTGATCCAGCCGACCAAGGCATACCACTTGCGGCACCCATGTCGGTTGTGTCGGGTGACAGGGTGGACGCCGCATCGGGTGTGGTTTTTTCTGAAGATAACACGATGTCATCACTGCTTGGGAAGTCCTCTGCAGGAATGTCCAATGCGGTGGGTAATAATGTAAAAGTCAAAGGGACGAATGGAAGGTTCGAAGATTGGAATTTTCCGCATCAAGTTACCGAATCTGTATCGGTTTTGATTCACCCGGATGGGACGACCAATTTGGCACCTTCCGAGAAGTGGTTTGTTACGGCGTTGGATCAGCGTTCGGAAGAGTCGTCTGACAAGTCCAATGCCAAAAACTTTTACTGCGTCCAAATTGATCCCGCCAACAGTCGCATTGTTTCCTACCGTCCGTAAAACTGAGCCAATGGATTGTTCTGGCCACTCTTGGAGTCACTCCCATTGTGATGGGGGCTAATCTGGGAGGTGACGCCGTTTTCAGTTCGGGGCTGCCAATTTCCCATAAAGCTTAGATTTCCTTAAAATGTTTGAACGCCGGCTGGGCGTTGCACAGTCAAAACCAATAACCATGAAAACTCCCTTCATCTTTCAAAAAGTCATTTGGCTCGCCTGTTGGACTTCGGCAGGTTTGGTGGTGCCCGGCTATGCTGTTGACTGGATCCCTGGGGTCGGCGCGAACTGGAGTGATTCCACGAGATGGGTTGGGGGCGTTGTTCCGAATGGTTTTACTGGGTTTGCGGATTTTACGACGAATCCCACGAATACTCTGGGAAACCAACAAATCACTTTGGATATTGATGTGGTTCTGAACCTGATGAACATCGGGGAAACTGTGACCAATGACAGCGATGCGTTGCAGACTTACACGATAACGTCGACGGGAGGAAAGACGATCACCTTCAACAATGGCGGGGCCGTTCCGGTGCCGATTTTAACCAAAACGGGCGGTGCGACGGATGTTTTGAATGCGTTGGTGATCCTGGCTGAGAGTACGGATTTCCAGATTAACGGAGGTGTTCTGCGAATTGGTGGGAATACGCCCAACGCAGGTATTCAGGTGGGTCTAGGATCAGGTGATCTGAAGATTCTGAACAAGCTTGGTGGAAGCACGTTGGACATCACAGGAACGACGAACATTCTGGCTGACGGAAAATTCGAAAGCAGGGCTGGGACAACCAATTTTAGTGGTTTGATCAATCGATTCAATGGCGGCAGCATTAGCGGCCCGGGAATAGAAGTTATCGGGGGAACCGTCAATTTTGCAGGTGTTGATGGAGCCTATAGTTTCACGGGAACCAACTCTATCAAGAATGCCGGAGGAACGATTAACTTTGGAGCCACGACGTCCGCACCGGGATCGAGTAACTTTCTGATTGCTGGCAAATTCGACGTGGATAATGGCACGGTCAATATTGGTCGTGATGGCGCTGCCGCGAATTTGACCATGAGTGCGGGAAACCTTGAAGTGGCTCGTGGCACGGTGAGGTTGCAAAATGGCAACGGTAATGG
>JARXAL010000161.1 GCA_029865835.1 Verrucomicrobiaceae bacterium | reverse complement strand
AGAGAAGGGCCTTGGGCGATGGTGTCGAGGTTTTGCTGGCTTTCAGCGTAGGGGGAGAAGGGGGGGGCGAGGAGGCAGAGGGAGGTGATGAGGATGAGGAAGGCGAGGGCGAGCATGGAGGAGGGCTGGCGGCGGAGTCGCTGCCAGGCGGAGAGCCAGGGGCCGGGGGAGGGCGCCGGGGGCGCCGGAGATGGGAAAGGGGAGGGTGGCACGAGGGGTGGGGAGTGATCAGTAATCAGTAATCAGTAATCAGGGATCAGTAATCAGTAATCAGTAATCAGTGGAGAGTGGAGAGTGGAGAGTGGAGAGTGGAGAGTGGAGAGTGGAGAGTGGAGGATGCGGATTATTTTAGGCGGATGTGGGGGTTTAGGTAGGCTTGGAGGATGTCGACTAGGAGGTTGAAGACGACGATGAGGGTGGCGAAGAAGGCGGCGAGGGCCATGGCGAGGGTGAAGTCTTTGTGGAGGGCGGAGCTGATGAAGTGGCGGCCGAGGCCGGGGAGTTGGAAGACGGTTTCGGTGACGAAGGAGCCGCTGAGGAGGCCGGCGGCGAGGGGGCCGAGGTAATTTAAGAGGGGGAGGCAGGCGAGGCGGAAGGCGTGACGGGTGACGATGCGGTGCTCGGAGACACCTTTGGCGCGGGCGGTGCGGATGTAGTCTTGAGCGAGGGTTTCACGCAGGCCGCCGCGGGTGAGACGGGCGACGGTGGCGGCGGAGATGAGGCCGAGGGTGAGGGAGGGGAGGACCCAGTCGTCGGCATCGTACCAGCCGGCGGTGTTGAACCAATGGAGTTGGAGGCCGAAGAGGAGGGCGAAGAGGGGGCCGAGGACGAGGCTGGGGATGCAGACGCCGAGGGTGGAAAGGGCCATGGTGAAGCGATCCTCGAACTTGCCAGCGCGGAGGGCTGAGATGGCTCCGGCGGGGATGCCGACGAGGACGGCGATGATGAAGGCGGCGCCGCCCACCGTGAAGGAGACGGGCATGCCTTGGGCGATGATTTCGCCGACATTCCAGCCTTTGAGTCGATAGGAGACGGGGAGGTCGAGTGTGATGAAGCTCCAGAGGTTGCGGCCGAGTTGGACGATGAGGGGTTGGTCGAGGCCGTAGAGGCGGTCGAGATTTTCGCGAACGTAGTCGGGCATTGCGCGTTCGTTGGCGAAGGGGCTGCCGGGGCCGAGGCGGATGATGAGGAAGGTGATGGAGATCACGGCGATGATGACCACGATGCCCTGGAGGAGGCGTTGGAGGATAAAGCGGGACATTTGGCGATTGCGGATTTTGGATTGCGGAATGGGGATTGGAGGTCGAGCGCGGGGTGGGAAGTTAGGGAGCGAGGTCGAGGGTTTTGTAGGGGCGGTGGCTGAGGACGGAGTGGTGCCAATTTTTGACTTCGGGGCGGATGAGGTTGGAGTTCATGCGCCAGAAGATGGGGATGATGGGCATGTCGGCGAGGAGGAGGGCTTCGGCTTCCTGCATGGCGGCAATGCGGCGGGAGGTGTCGGGCTCGCGGGTGGCGGTGAGCATGAGTTCGTCGTAGCGGGGGCTGGACCAGCCGGTGTTGTTGTTACCGTCGCCGGAGCGGAAGATGCCGAGGAAGGTGAAGGGATCTGCGTAGTCGCCGACCCAGCCGGCGCGGGAGAGGTCGTATTTGAGGGTTTGCTGGGAGTCGATGTAGACCTGCCATTCCTGCTGGAGGATGCCGATTTCGATGCCGAGGTGTTTTTTCCAACTCTCTTGGAAGAACTCGGCGATGGTGCGGGCGGTGGCGCTGGTGTTGGTGAGGATTTCCCTTTTTGGGAAGCCTTTGCCGCCGGGGAATCCGGCTTCGGCGAGGAGGGTGCGGGCGGCGGTGGGATCGAAACGGAGCATGTTGAGAGGTTTGTAGTCGGGATGGGCGCCGGGCGGGGTGAGGCCGGTGGCGGGGAGGTGGCCGCTGCGGATGACTTGATCGACGAGGGCGACACGGTCGACAGCGAGGGCGAGGGCTTGGCGGACTTTGGGGTTGTCGAAGGGTGGGTGGGTGGTGTTGAGGCGATAGAATTCGCAGGCGAGTTCGGGGCCCTGGTGGAAGAAGGGGGGTTTGGTTTCGCGGTAGCGGGGGATTTTGGCGAGGGGGACGGTGTAAGTGATGTGGAGTTGGCCGTCGAGGAAGACGCGTTCTTCGGATTCGGGGTTGTCGATGGGGAAGAAGTGGATGGCGTTGAGTTTGGTGGTGGCGGCGTCCCAGTAGCGGGGATTTTTTTCGACGGCGATGAAGTGGTTGATGCGCCAGTCTTTGAGGTTGAAGGGGCCGCTGGAGACGATGTGGCCGGGTCTGGCCCAGGGGGTGTCGCGGGTGGTCATGGTGCCGAAGCGTTCGATGACGTGACGGGGGACGGGGAACCAGGTGTAGTGTTTGAGCATGCCCGGGAAGTAGGGGGCGGGGCCTTCGAGGGTGAGGATGAGGCGATGGGGGCTGGGGGCGGTGACGCCGACGGTGGAGAAGTCTTTGGTTTTGCCGCTGTGGAACTGGGCAGCGCCTTTGAGGAGGTAGAGCATTTCGGCGTAGGGGGAGCCGAGTTCGGGGGAGAGGATGCGTTGGAAGGAGTAGAGGTAGTCGGCGGAGGTGATGGGTGTGCCATCGCTCCAGGTGGCGTCCGGGCGGAGGTCGAAGGTCCAGGTTTGGAAGTCGGGACTTTGCCAAGAGGTAGCTAGGCCGGGGGCGTCGAGGTCGGGGTTGGCGGGGTCGGGTGCGACGAGGCCTTCGAAGAGGGAGGTGATGACCCAGTGTTCGGGTTGGCCGGTGACGACGTGGGGATCGAGGGATTGGATATCGGTGCCGTTGCCGATGAGGAGGGTGCGGGAGGTGGCGGCGGCTGTGACACGCTGGGGGCGATTTTTGCCGTGGTGATGGAGAGCTGCGAAGATGCCGAGAAGCAGCAGAGGGAGCAGTAGACGGGCAATCCAGTACATGGGGGGCATTGAACCCGAACTCCTCGATTGGAAGCGGCCCATCTGCAACCTCCATTGCGCTTCCAAGGCTTCGCAGCTCTTGCCCGGTATCGATCAGATACAGGGACTGCGAGCCGCAAAGCCTTGGAACCGCAAGCGAGGCAGCGCCTGAGCGACTTCGAATCGTGGAATCCGGGTTGAAGGTGGGGAGGGAGGGGGAGGCAAGGACGATGTGGGGTGGAATTGGTGCTTCGTGGTTTGACAAGTGGGTGGAGCGGGTCTTTTTGACGGGTGTGCGAAGGGTGACGCTGCCTCTGCATGAGCACTTAATTTTTTTTGATGATGCCTGATTTGTTTATGAGCCGTTTTGGGCTGCTGGGTGCGGCAATGATTGGGGTGTTGGGATTGACGGCGTGCGGGAGTGGGGCATCGGGTCAGGGAGGTGGCACGCAGTATCATCCTTCCATGAGTTACGGGCCGACGGGATTGCCGGCGGGGAGTTATGCGACGCCGGGGGTAATGAGTCCGTATGGGCAGCCGCGACCGATGGCTCCGGCTCAGGCCGCGCCGACGATGGCGGGGAGGGATCCGTATCCGGCGGGGATGCAGGTGGCGCGGGTGAGTGGGGCGGCGCCGGTGATTCGGGCGGCTTCGTATTTGTTGATCGATGCGCGGACAGGGGCGCATTTGGCATCGAGCAATCCGGATCAGCGGCGGGCGGTGGCGAGCACGCAGAAGTTGGTGACGGCGCTGGTGGTTTTGGATGCGGGGAACCTGGACAAGGTGGTGACGATTCAGTCGACGGATGCGCAGGTGGAGCCGACGCGGTTGGGGTTGGGAGCGGGGCAGAGGTATACGAGGCGGAATCTGCTGAATGCGGTTTTGATCAAGAGTGCGAACGATGTGGCGAAGGCTTTGGCGCGGGACAATGCGGGGAGTTCGGCGGCGTTTGCGGAGAGGATGAATGCGAAGATGCGGCAGTTGGGCGGGACGTCGTCGAATTTCAGGAATCCGCATGGTTTGACCGAGCCGGGGCAGTATTCGACAGCGCGGAATATGGCGCGGGTGGCGATGGCGGCTTATCGGAGTTCGGTGATTCGGGAGGCGGTGGCGAAGCGGTATTACCGGTTCACGTTCAACAGCGGGAAGAGTGTGACCTTGGAGAATACGAATAAGCTGCTGGGGACGATGGGGGCGTGCAATGGGATGAAGACGGGGTACACGGTGGCGAGCGGGCGGTGTTTGATTTCTTCGGCGTCGGCTGGGGGGCGGGATGTGATTTTGGTGCAGTTGGGAACGAAGACGCAGTACATTTTCAATGATGCGCGGACGTTGATGACATGGGGTTTGCGCAAGTTGGGAGCGAATGTGGCGGAGGCAGATTTGACCGAGGAGCATGGCCTGACGGCGATGCTGGAGGACGAGCCGACTGCAATGAGTGGAGCGGGGGATGGTAAGGCGGTGGTCGTTCCGTGATGGGGAGTGTGGGTGGTGATTGTTGGAATATATCGCAAAGGAGGAGCGTCTTAGATCGTACCGAAGCGTATGAAGATCATGTCCCCCTTTACTTCCCTGTGTGCCGTTTGCCTTTTGATTGGGTTCAGTGCGTGTCAGGCGGAAGAACCGAAGTCCTCGAAAACCGAAACGAAAATGGAAACTTTGAAACCTGAAGTGGTGCTGTCTGATGAAGAGTGGAAGAAGCGGCTGACGGCGGAGCAGTTTGCGGTGGCGCGGAGTGCGGGGACGGAGCGGCCGTTTGGGCTGATCTATGAGACGTTTGAGAAGCAGGGTGAGGGGACGTATTACTGCGTGTGTTGCGGGGTGGAGTTGTTCACGTCGAACGAGAAGTTTCACTCGGGCTGCGGATGGCCTTCGTTCTATGATGCTTCGAAGGCGAAGAACGTGTTTGAGAAGGTGGACAACAGTCACGGGATGGCGCGCATTGAGACGGTGTGCAAGCGTTGTGGCGCGCACTTGGGGCACGTGTTTGAAGGGGAGAGTGTGTCGAAGGACACGCCGACGAATCGGCGGTTTTGCATCAACGGGGTGGCGTTGAAGTTTGTGGAGAAGGGTGGCAAGGCACCGGAGTTGCTGGTGGTGGAGTCGGAGGCGGTGCAGAAGAAGAAAGAGGAAGTGGCGAAAGAAGGTGGGGTGGAGGCGAAGTGAGTTTTGGCTGCACCATAATGAGAGTGTTCGTTTTTGGGTTTGCAGTCTTTTTTTGTTTGGCGGGCGAGGTGGTGGACGCTGCCGATGCTGGGGCAAAGGTGGCCCGTGTGGTCGAGGCGGTCGGGGGAGAGAGCAAGCTGTTGAAGCTGTTCCGGATTGAGGAGATTTTTCATTTTGGCGATCAACCGGAGCCTGCTGAGGGCAAGAAGAGGTCGACCCGAGAGTCGGTGCTGGAAATGCCGGGTTTGTGGTGGATCAAAGGCAAAGAGCGTGCCGACGAACCCGCAAAGTATGACGTGTGGGCTTGGACCCTTGGCATCCTGGTGGAGCCGAAGGCCAAGGTAGAGGACATTCCTGACAAGCAGGACGGGGGAAAAACGTTGTTTGGCCTGCGGGTCAGTGAAGTGGTGAAGCCTGCGATGGATTTATATTTTGATCCCGGGACAAGTCTGCTCACACGGGTGGATTGGCGGGGAGACATTTACCGATTTACCGACTGGAAAGAACATGACGGCGTGAAGTATGCGAGCCGGACGGTTATCTTCAAAGCTGTGAGTGGAAAGCCCTGGTTCTTTCATGAGGTCACTGCGGTGGAGCGTTTGGCGGCGTTGCCGGAAGGCGTGGTTAGGCCGGTGGATGTGAAGAAGGAGTGAGCATTCTCAGTCTGCGTGTACGTAGGGGGACGGGGAATGGAACGGATGTCGTTTCGAGTGGATTGGGTGCAGGCCTTCATGAGCCATTGCTGTTGGCGGTATCGAGGTGGTTGATGAGGGGGTAGAGGCGGTGGTTGAGTTTGGACATGGCTTCGAGGAGAGGGGGGTAAGGGTTGTAGCGGGCGTCTAAGATGCCTTTGTTGCTGTCGCGGTTGGAGGCGTCGGTTTTGGTGTTGGAGGGGTCGTTGTCCATGTATTTGAACCAGTGCCAGCCGACGCAGGTTTTGGATTCGAGGAGGGCGAGCACGAAGTTTTGGTAGAAGGCACCGCGATCGGCCTGGGTTTTGACGACCCAGCCTGCGCCGCTGGTGTTGGCCATGCCGCTGTCCATGCCTTTGACGTAGAATTCGGTGATGAGGCAGGGTTTGCCGGACCAGTCGTGCCACTGTTGGAGGTGCTCTTTTTGCGGGCTCCAGTGGTCGTAGTAGTTCATGGAGATGGCGTCGCACCAGCGGCCGGCGGCTTTCCAGGCGCCGCTGGCGTGTTTGGCGGGTCCGTGAAAGCGGGAGCCGAGGCAGAGGTGATGGGGGAGGGCTGCGCGGATGGCCTGGGTGGTGATGCGGAAGTAGGTGTCGAAGACGTGATGGACGAAGTCGCGTCGGAGGTCGTCCTTCAGTGCGCCTTTGCCGGCGATGAAGGCTTCGGCGGCGGCTTTGGTGGCGCCGGTGCGTTTGAGCATGCGGTCGAGCATGTCTTTCTTGATGGGCAATTCGTTGTCAGAGAAGACGCCGACGAGGTAGGGATCGTCTCGCATGGCGGTGAGGCGCTCCTGGCATTGGGTGGTGCATGAGGCTTCGAAGCCGGGTTCGAAGACAGGGAGGATGTCGTCTTGGTAGCCGGTGTGTCCGGCTTCGGAGTGGGTGAGGCCGAGGTCTTTGGCAAAACCACTCATGAGGTTGAGGGTGACGGTGTAGGGCAGTGGGTTTTCAGCGGAGCGGAGGGTTTCGTGATCGGAGAAACCGCCGCAGCCGTTGAAGCGGAGTTCGCGGAGGAGATCGAGGGTTTTGGAGGCCCAGGCTTGAGGGGAGCCGAAGCGTTTTTCGAAGGGTTCTTTGGCTGCGAGTTGGGATTCGGGTTTCAGGGAGCAGAGGCCAGCGAAGATGAAGCGGCCGCCTTCGGGGTCGATCAGCCACCAGCGGTCGTTGATTTTTTCGACGCGGAAGAAGCCGGTGGCGGGGCGTTTTTCGTCTGACAGGCCGCCGAAGCGGGTCAGGGCTGAGGAGGGTAGCGCGGGGACATTGAGGGTGTCGAGGGTACGGGTTTCACGACCTTTCCATTGGCCGGTGACGGTGGCTTTGGCGTCGATGAAGAGGGGCGTTTGGGCTTGGGAGAGGAGTGTTGGGATGAGGAGCAGCAGGCTTTTGAGAGTCATGGGAGTGGTGTAACATGAGTCGTTGGGGTGGAACAGGGGGATTTTTTGAAGGGGGAAATGAGGGCGTGTTTAAAAACTCGACACGGCCCAGCAGCGGTGGAGGAGTGTCCGCGCTCCTTTGGATGAGATGAGAATACCTGGCTGGACACTGGGTGGGGGGCGTGCCAAGTTGGGCGGCTTTTGGTTATGATTGAACAATTCATTGATTATGTCCTGCACGTGGACAAGCACCTGCTGGTGTTTGCCCAGAACTACGGCACGCTGATTTACGTGCTGCTGTTTGCGATCGTGTTCTGCGAGACGGGGTTGATTGTGACGCCGTTTTTGCCGGGGGATTCGTTGCTGTTTGCGGTGGGGGCGCTGGCGCCGCAGGGGATGGTGCGGCTGGAGTTGGTGATGCCGCTGTTGATTGCGGCGGCGATCATTGGGGACAATCTGAATTATTGGATCGGGCGGAAGGCGGGTGGCTGGATTGTGCGGCAGAGGTGGTTCAAGCAGGATTACATGAGCAAGACGGAGGCGTTTTTTACGAAGCACGGTGGGAAGGCGATCGTGCTGGCGCGGTTTGCGCCGATCATCCGGACGTTTGCGCCTTTCACGGCGGGGTTTGGTCGGATGAACTATGGGCGGTTTTTGACGTTTAGTGTGAGCGGGGCTTTTCTCTGGGTGCTGAGCTTTTGTTTGGCGGGTTACTTTTTGGGGCAGATTCCGTGGATCAAGAGCAATTTGAAGGTGGTGTTTTTGCTGATCATTGTGGTGTCGCTGATGCCGATTGTGATTGAATTTTTCAAACATCGGTCGGCTGGCAAGGAATCGGCTAGCGAGGGATCTGACGACAAAGTATGAATTCTGAGCCATCTGGATTGACGGTGTTGGACCATCCGCTGGTGCGGGTGGAGCTTTCGGTGTTACGCGATGTGAGCACGGGGACGGACGGGTTTCGTTCGAGTTTGAACCGGTTGGCGGAACTGCTTTTTATGGAGGCGACGCGGCATTTTGAGACGGTGCCGGTGCGGGTGAAGACGCCGCTGGTGGAGACGACGGGTGCGGCGCTGGCGCGTACAGTGGTGTTGGTGCCGATTTTGCGTGCGGGTTTGGGTTTGCTGGATGGGATGCTGGATTTGCTGCCGGGGGCGGTGGTGGCGCATTTGGGGATTGCGCGCAATGAGGAGACGGCGTGTCCGGAGCCGTATTATGCGAAGTTGCCGGCGTGTTTGCCGGAGGCGGAGGTGATTGTTTTGGATCCGATGCTGGCGACGGGGGGGAGTGCGTGCGAGGCGCTGAAGCAATTGAAGGCGGTGGGGGCGGTGCGGTTGACGATGGTGACGGTGTTGAGTTGTCCGCAAGGGGTGGCGGCGGTGCAGGAGGCGCATCCGGATGTGCGGATCATCACGGGGGTGGTGGATGATGGGCTGAATGAGAAGAACTACATTGTGCCGGGCTTGGGGGATGCGGGTGATCGGTATTTTGGGACTTAGCCGGGCTGAAGATGGAGCAGGATTATTCGGATCGGTTTGGGGGGATTGGGCGTTTGTATGGCCGGGAGGCGATGGAACGGTTGCGGGCGGCGCATGTGGCGGTGATCGGGGTGGGTGGAGTGGGGTCGTGGGTGGTGGAGGCTTTGGCTAGGTCGGGGGTGGGGGCGTTGACGCTGATCGACATGGATGATGTATGTGTGACGAACACGAATCGGCAGTTGCCGGCGTTGTCGGTGACGGTGGGGATGCCGAAGGTGTCGGTTTTGGCCAAGCGGGTGAAGGAGATCAATCCGGAGTGTGTGGTGACTGAGATGTGCGAGTTTTTGACCGAGAGTACGGTGGAGCGGTTGCTGGCGCCGGAGTATGATTTTGTGGTGGATGCGGTGGACCGGATGTCGATCAAGACGCTGATTTTGGGGCAGTGCGGGAAGCGGGGATTGCGGGTGATTAGTTCGGGGTCAGCCGGGGGGAGGCGGGATCCGACGCAGGTGCGGATCGTGGACATCGGGATGGCGGGGAATGACCGGTTGATTTACCAGGTGAGGAAGAAGCTGAGGCGGGATTATGGGTGGCCGATGAGCATGGATGGGAAGCCGATTTTGATGGGGGTGTTGTGTGTGTGCTCGGGGGAACGGGCGATTTATCCGAGGTTGGACGGGACGTGCTCTTTGGAGCCGGAACCCGGGACGGGGCGGGGGATGAGGCTAGACTGTGCGGAGGGTTTTGGGGCGGCGGCGTTTGTGACGGGGGCGTTTGCGTTTGCGATGGCGGGGGAGGTGGTGCGGCAGTTGACGGAGTGAGGGATAGACCGACTCTCGAAATGCTTGTCACCTTGCCCGGCGGCGGAGCAGCCTCATTTGCTACGTCAGCCGCTTGCCCGCTATTGATTGAATAGCGGGCTGCACGACTTCCTTGCCACTGAGGCCGCTGCGCTCGCCGGATCCAAATGACAATCTTTTCGAGAACCGGTCTAAAAAAGGGAAGGCTGGTGGCCTTCCCTTTTTTGAATCAACTGTGTGCTTGATGCCGGGATTACTTTTTGAGGAGATCGCGGATTTCGGTGAGGAGGGCGATGTCGGCGGGTGGGGCTGGAGGCGGGGCTTCGGCTTCCTCTTTTTTCATGAGGGCCATGAGTTTGTTGGCAGGCTTAACGATGACGAAGAAGATGACGGCGGCGGTGATGAGGAAGCCGATGGCGGCGTTGATGATGAGGCCGATATCGAAGATGCCGAGCTTGAGAGTGACGTTGGGGTCGGTGCCGCCGGAGGCGAACTTGATGATGGGTTCGACAATGCCTTTGGTGAAGGCGGTGACGATGCCGCCGAAGGCTGCGCCGATGATGACGCCGGTGGAGAGGTCGATGACGTTGCCTTTGAGGATGAACTTTTTGAATTCGTTGAGCATGGCGTGGGCGTTGTGTTTGGTGTTTGAGGGCGTGCCATCACGTTAGGGAGATGGCTTTGTAGGGTGTTGTTTTTTGGATACTAAGCAAGGAGGGATTTGTTTCGGCGGTGCGGGCGCGCATGCGTTTGAGGGGGCGGGAGTCGAGGGTGGTGCGGAGGCGATGGAGGCCGGTGGATTCGATGGGGGTTTCGTGCCAGCGGGGGGCTTTGGAGAAGGGGACCTGAGAGGGGTGGTAGAGGGCGAGGCGGCCGACGTTGTGATCGATGAGGTTGGAGGGGGATTTGCCGAGGAGATGGCTGACGGCGACGTGGCAGCCGAGTTCGACGGCGCGGGCGGAGGCGCAGCGGTCGACACGCTCCGTGCCGAGTTCGGTTTCGGTGGCGCTGGGGCAGAGGATGAGGTCAACGCCTTGTCCGCGGAGGAGGACGGAGAGTTCGGGGACTTCGATGTCGAGGCAGACGATGACGGCGATGGTGAAGCTCTTGAAGGTGAAGAGGTTGACGGTGGTGCCGGGGGTGAAGTCTTTTTCCCAGGGGGTGAGGTGGAGTTTGTCCTGGTGGAGGAGGTCGCCGGTGCGGAGGATGGGGGCGCGGTTGTAGCAGAGGTTGGTGGCGGTGTCGAGGAAGGGGCAGGTGCCGAGAACGACGGCTTTATCGGGTCGAGAGAGGGCGCGGGAGAGGAAGGGGAGTTCGTGGTCCCAGAAGAGGGAGGAGAGGGTGTGGAGAGGGGAGTCGGACTTTGGGAGGAGGGGTTCGAGTGTCATCCAGGTGAACTCGGGGAGGAGGACGAGGTCAGCGCCGGTGTCCCAGGAGGCGGTGACTTCGTCGATGATGGCTTGGGTGCAAGCGCGTGGGGTGGTGGGGCCTGGGGTGACGTCCCAGGTGAGGAGTTCGAGGGTGAGGGAGTCAGGGGGGGGCATGATCTGTGGCTGCCGAGGGGTAGACGGGATTGAGATGTACGGCAAGCGAGGCGTTTGAGGAGATGTTGGGGTTGGGGGTGGGGAGCGTCGGGGTCCTCACTCGCCACGTTTTGACAAACGCGGCTACCGGGGTGGTGGAGGGGCTACGTTTTGACAAACGCGGCTACTTGGGGGTGAGGGGTTTGAGCCAGAAGGTTAGGGTTTTGGGGGATTCGGTGGGTTCGTTGATTTCCTTCCAGGTGAAGATGGCTTGGAGTTCGGGGTGTTTGGTGTAGCCTTGCTGGGTCCAGAGGGTGTCGAGGGGACGGTAGTTGGGTGGGCGAAGGGGGTGGTTGGTGGGGCGGTCGACGGCGCAGAAGGTGGTGAGGCGGATGTTAGGGAGGGAGCGGGCGTGGGCTTCCCGATGGGTGAAGAAGGCTTTGCCGATGCCCTGGCCGCGATACTGGGGGAGGAGGATGGACTCGCCGAAGTAGCAGATGGTGTCGATGTCGTAGTTGGCTTTGAGGAAGGCGTCTTGGAACTCGGGGCCTTCGTCGCGTAGGGGGAGGCAGGTGGTGGCGCCGACGACTTGGTCGTCATCGAAGGCTAAGACGACGAGGCTGTCGGGAGAACTCAAGTAGGTGCGGAGGTAGTCGCGCTCGTAATCTAGGGAGCCATCGTAGAGGTAGGGGTAGTCGCGGAAGACGGAGATACGGAGCTGGCCGAGGGAGTCGAGGTGGGGGGCGAGGGCGGGGCCGTGGAGGGGTTCGAGGCGGAGGGGCACGGGGGAATTGCGGATTGCGGATTGCGGAATGCGGATTGGGTGAGTGGGGGGTTATTTGAGATCGAGCTTGAGGCTGGGTTTATCGGTGGGAGGAGGGGCGGGGGTTTTCTTGGGGGCGAGGACGGTTTCGACGGGGAGGAACTGGACGGCGTCTAGGATGACGTGGCCGTTGGTGTCGGTGTTGGTGATGGTGACC
>JARXAL010000159.1 GCA_029865835.1 Verrucomicrobiaceae bacterium | reverse complement strand
TTTGGGGAATATCAGGGGCTGGTGAGGTGGGGTGAGGATGGCGTCGTTGGCGAGGAAGAGACCGCCGATGATGAGGAGGGTGATGAGGAGGGATTTCATTGGGGAGGGGAGGGCGCAGTAGTCAGTAATCGGTAGATCAGTATTCAGTTGGGAGTGGGGCGTCACGCGGAGCGGTGACGGGTACTTTTTTGGGGGAGATTCGGTGAGAGATGGGGTGAACGGGAGCGTTAATGGTGGTCTGATTTTACTCTATTAAACTGATGAAACGATTTGTTCTTATTCCTTTGTTGGCGTTGGCGGGTGTGGTGGGTGCGGAGACGGTGAAGTCGGTGGCGACGACGCCGGTGGAGCGGCCGGAGGAACGCAACCAGCAGCGGCACGCGAAGTTCAATGAGGTTTCGAAGGAGGGGACGGCTGAGGTGGTGTTTTTGGGGGATTCGATCACTCAGGGTTGGGAGGGGAAGGGCAAGGCGATGTGGGAGCAGCATTTTGCGCCGATGAAGGCGGCGAACTTTGGGATTGGAGGAGATCGCACGGAGCATGTGCTGTGGCGGTTGGCGAATGGGAATTTTGACGGGTTGAAGCCGAAGCTGGTGGTGCTCATGATTGGGACGAACAACACGGGGCATCAGGGGCGTGAGGGTTATGCGTGTTCTGCGCAGCAGACGGCGGATGGGGTGAAGGAGATCCTGGCGGTGCTGGAGAAGAAAGCACCACAGGCGAAGGTGCTGCTGCTGGGGATCTTTCCCCGCGGGGCGGATGCGATGGACAAGTTCCGGGCTCAGAATGAGGCGACGAATGCGATTGTGAAGACCTATGCGGATGGGAAGCGGGTGTTCTGGAAGGATTTGGGATCGGTGTTTTTGGAGAAGGATGGAACGCTTTCGAAGGAGATCATGCCGGACCTGCTGCATTTGAATGAGAAGGGGTATCAGATGTGGGCGGAGGCGATTTTGCCGGATGTGGTGGCGCTGATGAAGTAAGGGGATGATTGGTGCGACTGAGTTGGTCGCACCATGCTTTGAATGTTATGAATCGGTTGGTTGTTGGACTTTTGGTGGCAGCGCTGTTTGTGCCGCTGTGTGCGGTGCAAGGGCAGAAGGCGGAGTTGCCTGAGCCGACGGAGAAGCGGGTTTACAAGGAAGTCGAAGGTAAGGCTTTGGAGATTTGGATTTGGAAACCGGTGGGATGGAAGAAGGAGGATCGGAGGTCAGCGGTGGTGTTTTATCATGGTGGTGGTTGGAAGGGTGGGAGTCCGACGGCGTTTGCGCGGCAGAGTGCGAAGCTGGCGGAGAAGGGGATGGTGGCGTTTTCGGTGCAGTATCGGCTGACCGCGCAGCCGGGGGTGACGGTGGTAGAGTGTGTGAAGGATGCGAGGTCGGCGTTTCGCTGGGTGAAGACGCACGCCGGGGTGTTGGGGTTTGATGCGGGGAAGATCGGGGCGGGTGGGGGATCGGCAGGGGGGCACTTGGCGGCGGGGTTGGTGACGTTGGGGGCGTTTGACGATGAAAAGGATGACCTGAGTGTGGTGATCGATCCGGTGGCGTTGGTGCTGTTTAATCCGGCGGTGAAGTTGGATTTTGAGCGGGCGCGTGCGGGGGCGGCGAAGGAGGGGCGGAAGCTGGAGGATTTGCTGAAGGTGAGTCCGTATCATCACCTGAAGGCGGGGCATCCGCCGACGGTGATTTTTCATGGGGATGAGGACACGACGGTGCCGATCGAGTCGGTGCAGGCTTATGCGGCGAAGGTGAAGGAGCTGGGGGGAGCGTGCGAGGTGGTGGTGACGGCGGGGCAGGGGCACGGGTTTTTCAACCGGGAGCCGCAGGTGTGGGAGACGCTGGCGCGGGCGGAGGGGTTTTTGCGGGGGCTGGGGATGCTGAAGCAGTGATGCAGTAAGGCGTTTCCTATGACGCGCGTGCCGCAAACGAGGGCAATCAAGATGATTGCCCCACCTTCAGCAACCTTTCGGCGATGCGCATGCCGTCGGCGGCGGCGGAGATGATGCCGCCGGCGTAACCTGCGCCTTCGCCGGCGGGGTAGAGGCCGGGGAGGGTGATGCAGGCGAGGGTTTCGGGGTCGCGGGGGATGCGGATGGGGGAGGAACTGCGGGTCTCGACGCCGGTCATGATGGCGTCTTCGAGGTCGAAGCCGGGGAGGGCGAGGTTCACTTTGCCGATGGCTTCAGCGAGGGTGTCGGAGACGATTTCTGGGAGGATTTCGCGGAGGTCGGTCCAGTGGACGCCGGGTTCGTAGGAGGGTTTGACATTGCCGGGACCGGTGGAGGGACGGGCGTGGAGGAAGTCGCCAAGGAGTTGGGCGGGGGCGTGGTAGTTGCCGCCGCCGAGTTCGAAGGCGCGTTGTTCGAGGGTGCGTTGGAAGTCGATGCCGCCCAGGGGATTTTCGTGGGTGGCAGAGAAGTCGGCGGGGCCGACATCGACCATGAAGCCGGAGTTGGCGTTGGCTTCGGCGCGGGCGTAGGAGCTCATGCCGTTGGTGACGACCGTGCCGGGTTCGGAGGCGGCGGCGACGACGAGGCCCCCGGGGCACATGCAGAAGGAGTAGGCGGCGCGGCCGGTGCCGCAGTGGGCGACGAATTTGTAGGGGGCGGAGCCGAGGCGGGGGTGGCCGGCGTTTTTGCCGTAGCGGATGCGATCGACAAGGGTTTGCGGGTGCTCGATGCGGACGCCGACGGAGAAGGGTTTGGGTTCGAAGGGGACGCCTTGGGCGTGGAGGGCGGTGAAGGTGTCGCGAGAGCTGTGGCCGACGGCGAGGATGGTCTGATTCGACTCGATGGTGGAGCCGTCGTGAAGGATGACGCCACGGCATTTGCCGGCGTCGATGAGGAGGCGGTCGACGCGGGTTTCGAAGCGGACTTCACCGCCGAGGGCGATGATTTCCTCGCGAATGTGGCGGACGACTTTGATGAGGCGGTCGGTGCCGATGTGGGGTTTGGCTTTGACGAGGATGTCTTCGGGGGCACCGGCGATGACCATTTCTTTGAGGAGCCAGGGAATGCGGTGCTCGCGGTCGCGGATTTGGGTGTAGAGTTTGCCGTCGGAGAAGGTGCCGGCGCCGCCTTCGCCGAATTGGACGTTGGATTCGGGGTTGAAGGCCCAGCCACGGCGCCAGAAGCCGGTGACGTCGCGGGCGCGGTCGCCGGCGGGTTTGCCGCGTTCGAGGAGGATGGGTTTGCGGCCGGCGCGGGCGAGGAGGAGGGCGCAGAAGAGGCCGCAGGGGCCGGAGCCGATGATGAGGGGGCGGGAGGGGGGAGGCAAGCCAGCGGCTTGCTCCACGGGGGATGAGGGGTAAGTGGGAGGCAAGCCAGCGGCTTGCTCTGCGGGGGGCCCGTTCTTCGCTGAAGCTCCGAAGGTTTCGCTTCGTTCGGGGAGTTGGCGGTAGGTTTCGTCGGGGGCGGGGGAGACTCGGGGTGTTTTGGCGAGGTGCTTGAGGACGGCGGGTTCGTTGGTGACTTCGACGAGGAGGGTGAGGCTGAACTGGGCGCGGCCGCGGCGGGCGTCGATGGCGCGTTGTTTGACGGTGAGGGAGAGGAGGTGTTCGTCGCGGATGTTGAGCAGGGTCAAGACACTGCGGCGCAGGTCGGTGTCGGTGTGATCGACGGGGAGGAGGTGTTGGGAGATTTGGAGCATGGGGGGCGGCTATGCCGCCGGAGATGGGAGATGGAAGATGTTAGATGGGGACGCGGATTACATTCTCTCGGTGGTTTGGATGCCGAGGAGGTTGAGGCCTGAGCGGAGGACTTGGGAGGTGGTTTGGCAGAGGAGGAGGCGGGTTTCGCGCATGGTGCCTTCGCTGCGGAGGACGGGGCAGGCTTCGTAGAAGCTGTGGTAGGCGTTGGCGAGTTCGTAGAGGTAGTTGGCGAGGGTGTTGGGGCGGTGGTCTTCGAGGACGTCGTGGGTGGCTTCGGCGAACTGGGCGAGCTTAAGGGCGAGGGCGCGTTCGGCGGGGTCGGTGAAGGTGACTTCGGTGGGTGGGGTGTAGGGGGCGACCGAGTTGAGGGCAACAGGGCTCAGCGATGAGGCGACCGAGCCGGTCGCTCCACTGGGTGGATTTGAGGCAACCGAGACGGTTGCCCCACCTTGGAGTTTGCGGAAGATGGCGCGGGTGCGGACGTAGGCGTTGATGAGGTAGGGGGCGGTGTTGCCCTGGAGGGAGAGCATTTTGTCCCAGCTGAATTTGTAGTCGGTAAGGCGGTTCTGGGAGAGTTCGGCGTATTTGATGGCGCCGATGCCGATGACTTCGGCGATGGCGGCTTTTTCTTCGTCGGTGAAGCCTTCGCGGTCGGCGACGACGGTGGCGGCGCGTTCGGTGGCTTCGTCGAGGACTTCGATGAGGCCGACGGATTCGCCGGTGCGAGTGCGGAACATTTTGCCGTCCTGGCCGAGGATGCTGCCGAAGGCGATGTGGACGAGCTTGGCGTTTTGACCGCGTTTGCGGGTGGCTTCGAAGAGTTGGCGGAAGTGGAGCTCCTGGGGGGCACCGACGACGTACCAGATTTCGTCGGCTTTCCAGACGTTGATGCGGTGGTCGATGGTGGCGAGGTCGGTGGTGGCGTAGAGGAAGCCGCCGTCGGTTTTGCGGATGATGCAGGGTTTGTCGGCGAGGGCTTCGAGGTCGCGGAAGAAGATGCAGACGGCGCCGTCGCTGATTTCGGCGATGCCTTGGGCGAGGAGGTCGTCGACGAGCGGGGCGAGTTTGTCGTTGTAGGCGCTTTCGCCGAGGTAGTGGTCGAAGTGGGTGTCGAGCTTGGCGTAGATGGTGCGGAGCTGGTCGAGGGAGAGGGCGACGCAGCGGGTCCAGATTTCTTTGTTTTCGGGGTCGCCCTGCTGGAGTTTGACGAGCTCGTGGCGGCAGGTGTCGAGGACGGCGGGGTTGGCCTTGGTTTGGGCGTTGATGGTTTTGTAGAGGCGGAGGAGTTCGGCGATGGGGTTGGCGTCGAGGGCGGTGGTGTCGAGCAGGGTTTTCCAGCCGTGGAGGATCATGCCGAACTGGGTGCCCCAGTCGCCGATGTGGTTGTCGGTGATGACTTTGTGGCCGACGAAGCGGGCGATGCGGGCGAGGGAGTCGCCGATGAAGGTGGAGCGGATGTGGCCGACGTGCGGGGGTTTGGCGATGTTGGGCGCGGAGAAGTCGATGACGATGGTGCGCGGGGTGGTGACGGGGGGGACGCCGAGGTGGTCGTCGGTGACGGATTTGAGGAGGTGCGTGGCGAGGGCGGCAGGGGAGAGGGTGAAGTTGAGGAAGCCGGGGCCGTCGATGCTGGTTTTTTCGCAGAGGTCGGTGACTTCGAGGGCGTCGACGATTTGCTGGGCGAGGGCGCGGGGGTTGGTGCGCATTTGCTTGGCGA
>JARXAL010000090.1 GCA_029865835.1 Verrucomicrobiaceae bacterium | reverse complement strand
CCCCGCCAGGACGGTGAGGAGGCGGTGGAGGGGATAGAGGTCGTTGTGATCGGAGGCGGCGGCGAGGGCTTCTTCGACTTTGTGATTGCGGGGGATCACGACGGGGTTGTGAGCCTGCATGATGGTGAGGGATTCTGCCGGGGATTGAGGCTGGCGGGTGCGGCGGGTGTGCCACTGGTGGTGCCAGGTTTGGAAGATGGGGTCGGCGAAGGGGGCGGTTGCGAGGGCTGAGGCGCTGGTGAGGGTGAGGAAGGTGTTGGTGAAGTCGGATTGGGTTTGTTGCATCCAGTCGAGGAGGGATTGGATGAGGGTGTTGTCTTCGGGTTCGGCGTTGAAGAGGCCGAGTTTGGAGCGCGTGCCGGTGAGCCAATGGTTTTGGAAGAGATCGGGGAAGGAGGCGATGGCGGTGTTGGCGAGTTCGAGGGCGCGGTCGTCGTTGGGATGGAGGATGGGGAGGAGGGCTTCGGCGAGGCGGGCCATGTTCCACTGGGCGATGCCGGATTGATGGCCGTAGGCGTAGCGTTTGTGGCGGTCGATGGAGCTGAAGGTGGTTTCGGGATGGTAGTGGTCCATGAAGGCGCAGGGGCCGTAGTCGATGGTTTCACCGGAGAGGGCGACGTTGTCGGTGTTCATGACGCCGTGGATGAAGCCAACGTGCAGCCAGCGGGCGATGAGGGCGGCCTGGCGTTCGATGGCGGCGTTGAGGAGGGTGAGGGCGGGGGTGTCGGTTTCGGTGAGGTGGGGGTAGTGGCGTTGGAGGGTGTAGTCGGTGAGGGCTTTGAGGGTGTCGGGGTCTTGATGGGCGGCGGCCCATTCGAAGGTGCCGACTCGGATGTGGCTGGCGGCGACGCGGGTGAGGACGGCGCCGGGGAGGCGGCCATCGCGGCGGATGATGGAGTGGCCGGTGGTGGCGACGGCGAGGCTTCGGGTGGTGGGGATGCCGAGGGCGTGCATGGCCTCGCTGATGAGGTATTCGCGAAGCATGGGGCCGAGGGCGGCGCGGCCGTCGCCACCGCGTGAGAAGGGGGTGGGGCCGGAGCCTTTGAGCTGGACGTCGAAGCGCTGGCCGGTGGGAGTGATTTGCTCGCCGAGGAGGAGAGCGCGTCCGTCGCCGAGGCCGGTGAAGTTGCCGAACTGGTGGCCGGCGTAGGCTTGGGCGATGGGTTGGGCGCCGTGGGGGAGCGTGTTGCCGGCGAAGAGGGGGGCGTGATCGGGGTGGTCGAGGGTTTCGGGGTTGAGACCGAGGGTGCGGGCGAGGGGGTGATTGAAGAGGACGAGGCAGGGGGCGCTGACGGGGATGAGTTTCCAGCGCTCATGGAGGAGGGCAGGGAGTTGGGCGTAGGAGTGGTCGAGGTTCCAGCCGTGGGGTGATGGGGAGGTGGTGGGATTCAATGGAAAAGAATACGTGGGTTGGGGAGGTGCGTATGGAAAAGGATGGGTGATCTGAAAGTGAGTGAAAGCGAGCACAATTACTCGAAGCATGACATTGTGAACTGCGGGCTTTGTGAGGAGTCGTTTGTGTGTCTGTGCAACCGGGCGGCGGAGTGTCCGTGTGCGCAGGTGAATTTGACGCGGGATGAGGCGGAGTGGATTGGGTGGCAGACGGGGCAGGAGTGTGTGTGTCTGGGGTGTTTGGTGAGGTTAAGGGGTGAGGCGCGGGAGAAGTTGGGGGAGTGAGTAGAGAGTGGAGCATTTCGAGTTGATACTCTACACCGGCTTTCTCCAAGCCTGCTGCCATGGTGTGGGCTTGGCTGACATCCACGGTCTTGTCGGCTGTGCCGTGGACGATTAGCCTTGGGGCGTCTCCGGCGCTGGACGGGGTTTTCCTAGCGGCTTTGTTGGAACATTTTCATGTCGTGTTAGTTCGGTAGCTCGAGCGCTGCGTCAAGATCGATGGTGCAGCGAACCGAGTGGTGATCCCTGCGAGTGGTTTAAAAGGAAGCCGTCTTTAACGGTATCCCATTTGGTGAAGCGTTCGGCAGCGTCTGTGAGACGGCATTGGGTGTGGCGTAGTAGTCGTGGATGAACTTGCCGACCTTTTCCTTGTTGAGTTTATCGAAGCGTGCGCTGCTGTGGCGGTCACTGACTCAACACTTTTAGCCGCACAAATCTCCGGTCTCCCGATGCTGGGAAGATGTAGGTAAAGGCGTTGCCGTTGAGGGTGACATTGCCGCCGACTGTCTCGGTGGTCCAAGTGCCGGTGAGGGTGGTGGAGGTTTCGATCACGAAGTCGGTGCCGTAGATGCCGAGGTAAGTGGCGGCTTTGGTCCAGGTGATGCTTAGTGTGCCGCTGGTGTTAGTGATGCCGGGCAAAACGGTCTGGCCAGTGGTGTTGCTGGTGCCGCCGAGGAAGTATTCGATGCCGTCAGGGACGCCATCGTTGTCGTGGTCGGCGATGATGCTGCCGCTGGTGCCGTTGAGGCTTTGCCAGGTGGCAAATGTGGCGGTGAGAGTGAGTTCGATGTCGTTGCCGTTGAGGCTGAGGGCGGCGTTGAAGCCGCCAAAGGTGCCGGTGAGCTTGGTGGCGTCCAAGGTGCCGCTAATGCTGGTGGCAGTGATGAGCTTGTAGGTGCCTGCGCTGAGTCCGGTGACAGCGGTGAGGGTGAAGTCGTCGATGCCGAGGGTGGCGCTGCCGATGGTGAGCGTGCCGCCGACGGTGACTTGGTCGCTGGCAGTGGGGGCACCGAGTTCGAAGACGAGTTTGCCGGTGCCGGTGGTCATGGCGGTGACGTTGAGGCCGCCGCCGATGGCGAGGGTGCCTGCGGAGCCCGTCGTGGAGCCTGGGGCGAGTCTGCCTGAGGCATTGAGGGTGACGCTGCCGCCGATGCTGCCATCGCCAGCGAGCGTGGCGGCATTCACGGTGACGGCGCTGCTGGCGTGGAGCGAGCCGGGGGCGTTGATGCGCAGGGTGCCTGCGTTTAAGGTGGTGGCTCCGGTATAGGTGTTGGCTGCGGTGAGTGTCCAGGTGCCGTTTTCGATCTTTCGGAGTGCGACTGTGCCGCTGCTCAGGGGTCCGTTGCTGATGCTGCCTTCGACTTGGCCGGTGCCAGTTGCGCCACCGAGGATGAAGGTGCGCGCGGTGGTGGTGTCGTTGGTGATGGCCCCCGCCAGACGAAGACTTCCTGCAACGGTGGACACACGGCCTTCGGCGTTTCCTCCGCTGGTGAGCACGATGCTGCCACGCAGGATGTTGTCGCCTGCATCATTGAAGATGGCTCCGGCGGCATTGCCGATTTTGAAAATGAAGCCTGTGGGCACGTCAATCGGGCCGTTGCTGCCATCGAGCCTGAGCTGCGGATTACCCGCAGCGGCGTTGGTGAGCAGGATGTTCTTCGTGGAAAAGGTGGCGCCGAGCGCGCTGCTGTTGGTGATGCGCAGTGCCCCTGATGTGACCGTGACATTGCCAGTGAAGCTGTTGCTGCCGCTGAGCACGACGGTGCCGTTGTTGATCGGGCAATCAATCGTGACTGCGCCGCTGCCGCTGATGGCATTGGGAACGAGCAGCGTGCCGGTGCGGTCGAAGCGCAGCGCTGCGTTGTTCACCACCGCGCCGGATGGCAGCGAACCGGTGGCTCCATCATCGCCGATCTGCAAGATGCCGCCGCTGATGGTGGTGGTGCCGGTGAAGGTGTTCGCGCCGCTGAGGATGAGTTTGCTGGTGCCTGATTTGATGAGGCTTCCAGCGCCACTCAATATGCCGCTGAAGTTGAAGGTGGCAGTGCCTGCGCCTTGGAAGGTCGTGCTGTCTTCCATCGTGAGAGGGGCGCTGACGTTCCAGGTCAATCCAGTGCCGTTGGTGGCTGTGAGATTGATGATGGGATCGAGCAACGACTCGCGGCGGAGGAGCAATGCATTGCCGCCGAGGGTCATCGTGGTGCTGCCGCTGGTGGGTCCGGTGCCGCCGAGTGTGAGCACATTCAGCGCGTGACCTCCGACGCTGTCGTTGTTCGATGTGATGGTGCCTGCGGGCAAGGTTTGACCCGTGAAGAACTGGACGGTGGAGAAGCGGCTGCTGGGCGGTGTGATGCCTCCGGTCCAGTTCGTGCCTGTGCTCCAGTTGAGTGTGCCGCTGGTGCTGGTGGCGTTCCAAACGGTGGTGCTCGGCGCTGCACCATCGACGATCACGGTGAAGGTTGTATTGGCCGTCAGCGAGCCATCGTTGGCGGTGAGTGTGATGGTGGCGCTGCCGGATTGACCTGCGGCGGGCGTGAGCGAGACGGTGCGCTCGCCACCGCGCAAGACAGTGCCGCCGAGGCTATCGAAGGTGGCCGTGCAAAGCGTGGCATCGACTCGGCTGGAGACCGCCATGCCGATGTCGTGCGTGGTGCCGGTGAAGGTGACTGTTTGCTCCGTGCCCACAGCTTGCCATGGGCCTGCGGTGCCGTCGTTGTCGGTGGCGTAGAAGGCGGTATAAATCGAACCACTGCGCACCAGTCGCAGCCAGCAGGGTGAGCTGGCGAGCGGCAGTGTGGCCGTCACGACAGCATCCGTGGAGGCGGTGTCACGTTGCACAAAGCTGACGCCTTCACTGCCGGTGACACGAACACAAACGAAGCGCGCGGTGGCGGCGGTGGACTCGCGCATCATGAGGCCAGCTTCGGCGTTGGAGGCGGTGTGATCCACAGAGACGACCCGCGCGATCATCTCGGCATCGCCAGTGAAACTCTGCCGCACCCAGCGGAAGGCATCGCCCGCTGCCGGGCCGATGCCCGTAGCGCCTGCGCCGTTCACGAGATAGGTGCCGCGACTCTCCGTGAGCGAACCCGTCGTTGCGACGCTGCCGATGTCGGTGCTCGTCCACGCCGCTGGAGCCGCACCGACGGTGATGCTGGCATTGGGAATCAGCGTTTGATTTGAAGAAGAGGCGGTGAGGGTGAGACTGCGTGCCTCGGTCTCCGCATCCAACAAACGCACGGCCACGGGCGAGGCTGATGCATTGACCGGGATGTAGCGATCCGGCACGGTCAGGATGGACGGCGGCTGATTGGAGCCGGTGACGGTGATGGCTAGATTGTTGCCAATGGCGCTCAGACCATGATGATGCCGCGCTCCCATGCGTGAGCGGTTGAAGATCTCGCCGCGGGGGGAGAGTCCGCTTTGGAACAAGACCTCATCCATCACGCCATCGAACCAGCGGTCCACACTCGCCGTGGTGCTGTTGTGCCCGCCTACCACCACGGGCGCGGCTTGGCTCAGGTTCATGGTCACCGTATCGACGCTGCCGCGCAAAAACCTGCCGACGTAGAGATAAAGGGTGCCCGTATTGGTCGCGATGCGATCATAGATCAGCGTGACGTGATGCCATTGGCCGGACGGAATATCGGAGCAGACGATTTCTTTTTCCAAACCGCCGGAGCCCCATTTTTGCAGCTTCAGCGTGTCACTATCAGCGGCAAAGAAAAGCTCCAGCTCGCTCTCGGTGCCGTGACCATCGCCATCGCCGAGATGGAAAACAAAGTCCTCCGTGTCCGTGCCGCCGCGCTTCACCCAGGCGGAAAGTGTCCAGTCGGCATCGTTCAAATTGTGATCTGCGGTGGTCAAGGTGCGCCGCAGACGTGCTCCGCTGCCGCCATTCTGTGTGAGCACCAGGGCATTGGCGGATTGCGGTGAAAGCGCAGGCGGCACGCTGGCGTCGTAAGCGTAAGTGGCACCGTTGATGGCTTGCAGAGTGCCGGTGCGATTGAAGTTCGACTGGTCGGTGCTCAAGGAGTCCTCGGCGATGTCCGGAGGCTCGAAATCATAGAGGAAACGGAAGCCCGACCCCAGCGACTGATCACGCACCACGAGGCGGTAATTGGTTGTGCCATGGAAGTTCGGATTCGGCGTGAAGCGTGCGGTGTAGCCATCGGGCAGCAGCGTCATCTTGCCATTCCGCACACGATCGACTTCAAAGAAGACCTTCTCATCCGGCGTGATGTCGTCGGAGACAAAGGCACGTAAATCGATGTCCACGGGTGTGTTCTCGGCCGTGGTGGGTGTGCTCGTGGCGAGCACGGGCTTGGCGTTCACCGTGATTGGCCACAGGTAGTTGCCAGTGTTCCCTTCGGGATCAGTCGCGGTGATGGTGATGTCCACCGATCCGCTCACCGTGCTGGCCGCAGACGCGGTGATTGTGCGTGTGGTGCCGGTGTTGAAAATGATGCTGGCATCGGGAATGATAGCTTGATTGGAAGACGTGCCGGTCAGCGTGAGCAGCGAGATCGCCGTATCGGCATCCGCCAAGGGCAGCGGAATGGCTCCCGTGCTGGCACCTTGGTCCGTGAGGCCCGGTTTCAGCGCGGCGGTGAAGACGGGGGCGCCGGGCGGTGCGAGGAAGTTTTTGCCCATTTGGCTCGGGCCAACCGTCACCGGATTGGTAAAGCCGCTGGCGACGAAACTGGCCCCCGTTTTGGTGGCGGTGAGCGTGTAGCTGCCAGCCGCAAGCCCGGTGATGGAATAGGCACCGTCACCATCCGTGGTGGCGCTCTGAGTGGGCGAGGCACTGACGACGACGCCTTGCATCGGAGCACCCAGCGTGGTGCTAACGATGCCTTGAATGGAGAAGGTGTTGCTGGTGCCCACCTGCACGAGCAGCGTTGCCGTGGTGGTCTGGCCCTTCATGTCGGAGACGATGCAGCGCACGGTTTTGGTGCCCGCTGTGCTCCAGCTTTTGTTTGCCGTGGAGCTGTTGTTTGCCGTCGTCGAGCCATCGCCCCAGTTCCAGTGGTAGGAGAGCGTATCGCCGTTCGGATCGCTCGCTGTGGCGGTGAAGGCGACGCTCGCATTCACTGCCGGAGTGGCATTGGATGAGCCCAGCGACACGGTCGGTTTTAGATTACCGGCAAAGGTGCCACGATTCACCGTGACATCCATCCAGGCCACGCCATCGGGGTCCGTGCCGCGTGTTACCGCTGTGATGTGAACACCCGCCGCTGCGTCTGAGAAAGTGACGCCCATCGGCAGGACTGCGTCATCTTTTACAGACGTTGTTGGTGCCATGTCGAGCAGTAGCGGTTGTTGGTAGCCACCATTGATGTCCGCCCAGTTAATCAGCACGCCGTCACGCATGCCGAAGCTCGTGCCGTAGAGCTGCCGATACTCCACCCAGTAGTCATCCGTACTGCCAGCGCGATCCACAGCGAGTGCTCGTTTGTTCCCATCCGCCTGCACTTTATCCAAAGCGCGGATGCGCGTGGTGGTGCTGCCATCGGTGGTGATTTTCACCACATCAGCCACGGGCATCCAGTCGAGGAACTGCTTCACGCTCGCACTGAAATGCCGCAGAAACGCGGAGGAACTGCCCACGCCCATCATGTCAAAAACATTGCCATAATCCCAAACCTCGCCCGGTCCGATCACGCTGCCATCGTCCGTGTCCCACGCGCCAGAATGCGGCATGCCAAAATTGTGTCCTAACTCATGCGCACAGGTTTTGAGGTTCCACTGCGAGTTGTGCAGCCATGCGCCGCGAGCGCCCACATTTGCCATACCCGCCGTGGCCGGAACCACAGGCGTGGCCCCCGTAACGACCACTTCGTGCGTGTAGTTCAAATAATTGAATCCCGCCGCCGCAGCCGCCGCACGCGCCTCTCTCAGCACTCGGCTGAACTTGGTATGACTGGCATAAACCGATGAGCTGTTCGGGATCCGCACCGTCGGCGTGATAGCGGAACCTTGCCCCAGCAGCGCAAAGGATGACTTGCCGGAGGACATGTCGGTATAGACCGTGTTCATGTCGGCGATGAGCTGCTGCAGCGTGGCATCACTGACCACCTGGCCTTGGTAATCTGGGAAATCCACGCGAATGATGAGCAGCGTCTTCTGTCCCTCTGTCCAAGGGCTGGCCGCGACTACGCCATCGAGATCGGTGCCCTCTGGTGCAGGCTCGGCGCTCTGTTCAGACCCTTCCTCATAGAGCATCGCCGCGACAGCTTGAGCCTTGCCACGAAACCGGGTCAAACGTGTGTCGTCCCAAGCGATCACGATTTCCTCACCATCATCCGTTTGAGGCTCAGTGCGCGTCAGATCAGCGCCATCTTCGATCTTTCCCCCCGCCGCCACCCTAGCCGCCACCTCCACAGGCTCCAGCACACGCCCCGGCAAGTCCGCCAGCGCCAGTTTGCCATCTAACGCCACGCCATGAATGCCGATGCCATCCCGCGTCGGCATCGCACCACGGCGACCATACGTGTAGGCATCAAACGTTCGCCCATCTTGCAAAGTCGCCGTGCGTGAAATCTGGCAGCCGCCCTTCTCCAAGGAGGTCGCCTGCACGCTCAGATCACCGCGACCGCTCACCTGCTCCTCCAGCAGCGCCACCACATCCGCAGGCAACCGCCGCCGCACCGACTGCGGCACCGCAAGCTCCAGCGCCCGGCGCGGATTCTTATCAATCAAGTCCACCATCTCCTCCCGCCGCGCCCGAGCCATTTCGAAACCCCTCTGCAAATCCGCCTCCGCACCGACCGCCGAAAAACGCTCCGTCCAGCGACGAAACTCCTCAAACACCGGCTCCTCCACCGATTTTCCCCAACCCAGATCCACCCGCTTCGGCAACGACAAGTCCGACACCCCCACCAGCGGCCTCCGCAGCCTCCCCGAAGCGACTGAGGTCAAACGCGGCGTAGAAGCACTCTTCTCCGGCACTGCCGCAGGCTTCGAAGCCGCCGCCGCATTCTCTGTGGTAACGGTTTGTGACGCAGGCGGCGTTTCAGCACGCCAGACCGCCACCAGCCAAACAAGCAGGCAAGCTACAAGGGCTAAGAACAGGGGTAAAAAGCGCTTCGGCATGGTTGTAGGAGCCATTATGGGACAACCTGAGCTTTTTCCTCATCACGAAAACTCGGGATGCGGCGGGCACATCAAAAGGCAATAGCCTTGTTTTATAATGTTCACTCGTTGATTGTCCCACTTCATCCTTCTCGTCCGTCCATTTTTGAAAATCACTGTCCTGCTTACAAGTAGCCTGCTGCTCGCCCAGTCCACCGCACTGTGGACGGAGCACCTTGCTTTTTGGTCGCGGGCGGAGCTTGAGACGCTACGGCAGCGAATGCAGGCCATCGAGGCCGAGCGCTTACAGCTACCGGAATCCCGCCTGACCCAAACCTCCAGCCGCAGAGGTTTCCAAAGCAGTCGCGTTGGCGATGACGAGCCGCTGTGGGTGGAGGTGACGCTGCCTGAGGAATCGCTGGTAGATGGTGTCGCGCTCATTCCGTTGGTAGTTCTGAAGGACGATGGAAGCAGCACTTGTTTCGGTTTCCCTCTGCGTCACCGCATTGAGGTTATCGACGCCGCAGGACGGTCCCAGATCGTTCACGAGTCTGCCGTCGATTTGCCCAATCCAGATGGCTACCCTGTGCTGCAACGCATCACGCCGGTGAGGGCATTGCGAATCCGCGTCGCCGTCACCAAGCCCTGGCAGAGAAGCGAACTGAGCGTGCTAGCCCTCTCTGAAATCATGGTCTTCTCTGGCAAACGCAATCTCGCACTCGGGGCCACCGTCACCGCGTCCAGCAGCCGTCAGGAGCCGCCCGCTTGGAGCGTCGAGAACCTTACCGACCACATCACACCGCTCGGACTTCCTGTGCTGCCTGGAGCACCTTCCATCAAAGGCTTCCATAGCGCCCTGGCCAAGTCAGCCCAGGACAGCAAGCACGTCGGCATCGTTTTGCCTCGTACGGTCGATCTCGATGAGATCACACTCGTGCCCATGCCACGCAGTGAGGTTCCCACGTGGGCTGCCTACGGTTTTCCAGCCCGATTCCGCCTCGAAGTTTCCGCCAGTGAAGACTTCAGCGATCCGCACACCGTGGCGGACTTCCAATCCAGCACCTTCATCACGCCAGGAGCGAATCTGGTGAGCTTCGCGCTGCGCAAGCAGCCCGTCCGAGCCATCCGCCTGACCACCTTTTCCATGTGGCAGCGCTCTGGCGATTTCCTTCTCGCCCTCTCCGAGATTATCGCTCGCTCCGATGGCAAAAACGTGGCGTTGAACGCCAAGGCCTTCGCCAGTGACCAACTCGATGACCCCGGCTACAACCCCGCCGCCCTCACAGATGGGAGCTCGAATCTCGGACCCTTGCTCGACCTACCCGACTGGCTATCGAAGCTCCAGCGCCGTCAAACACTAGAGCGCGAGCACGGTACCCTAAGCGCGAAGCTCGCCAATCTGCGGGCGCGAAATCAGGATCAAATCGTGCACGGCAGCATTTTCGTCGGGGTATTGGTAATCGGCGGTTTTATCTGGGGAATGATCCATCAGCGCCGCGTGCGGCATCGGGATGCCGCGCGACTCCGTGAGCGTCTGGCCCGTGATTTGCATGACGAGATCGGATCCAATCTAGGCAGCATCGCCCTCATCTCCGCCTATGCATCGCAAGATGACGCGAGTCCCGAAAGTATGCGCGCCGACTTGAGTGAAGTCCTCATGATTGCCCGCGAAAGCGCCGACTCCATGCGTGACATGGTCCGCCTCATCAGCCCACGCGGACGCAGTGAATCCGAAGAGTGGAGCGCCGTCGTGCATGGACTCGCGAGGCGTTTGTTACGTGGCATCGAGATGGACATTCAGCTTGATGCCATCAGCCCCAATTTGGAAATCCGGCGTGAGCTGTATCTCTTTATCAAAGAAGTCCTGCACAACATCGCCAGCCATGCCCAAGCCAACCACGTCCGACTGCACTTCAGCCGTGCAAATGGCCGCATGATCGTCGATATCAGCGATGACGGCATCGGTTTCGATCCATCCGCGCCGCCCACCGGCTGTGGACTCTCGAATCTCCGCGAACGCGCCGTGTCACTGAGCGCTGCACTCGAACTCGACTCCGCCCCTGGCAAGGGCACACGAATCACCCTTACCCTTCCTGCATGATCGACCCCGACCTCATCCGCGTCTGGTTTGTCGAAGATCACGATGCCTTCCGCCGCAACCTCGAACGCCTTTGCACCTCCAAGCGTGGCCTTGCTCCTTCGCGAGCGTTTGCCAATGCCGAGACCATGCTCGCGGCCCTTGCGATGGCCGAAGAAAAACCGCAAGTGCTCCTCCTTGATGTTGGACTGCCCGGCCGCAGCGGTCTCGAAGTTATCGGTGACATCCACCATCACGCCCCTGACTGCCACATCGTCATCCTCACCGTCTTCGAAGATGAAGCAAAAATCAGCCAAGCCATCAGTGCCGGAGCCAGCGGCTATCTTTTGAAGACCGCTCTGCCAGATGAAATCGCAGCCGCCATCCTCGAAGCTTCCCACGGCGGATCACCCATGTCCCCCCACATTGCTGCCAGCGTCGTGAAACTCCTGGCCCGCCTCACCCGGCCCGTGTTGCCCACCGTCTCGCTCAGCCCGCGTGAGTTGGAGTTGCTGCGTTGCATGGTGGAGGGCCTAACGGCTAAAGAAATCGCCTTTCGCCTCGACATAAGCATCCACACCGCCGACACGCACACACGCCATCTCTTTACCAAACTGGGTGTTCACAGTCGCGCTTCCGCCGTAGCCCGCGCCATGCGAGAGAGACTGGTGTGAGTGGTGACCTCATGGAGGTGGAGAGGCCTGCTGCCCTTGCTTCAAACACTCGTCAAGGGACGGGAAGCCGTCTCTGCCGGCGTCCCATTTGGTGAAGCGTTCGGCAGCGGCGGCGGGCGCGGATTGGTGGGTGGTGTCGTATTCGTGAGTGTGTGAGTGGGTTCACCGACTTTGTCAAACTTGGCGGTACGAACTTTGTTCGTCGGCGTTCATAGTGGTCGCGGGTGGTGCCTATGTGGTATTGGGCTTCATCTCAGGATTCTTCCCATCCTAGTTGGGGTGACGTCCGGTGACATCGACATTCGGGCATGTATTGATTTCGCGCCGAGTTCGAGTTCCTTGCGGTTGAGGAGATGAGGGTGATGGTTTGAGGAGGGCACGCAGAGGCGCGGAGGAGGTGGGGGAGACGCAGAGGGGGATGGGG
>JARXAL010000030.1 GCA_029865835.1 Verrucomicrobiaceae bacterium | reverse complement strand
GGAACCCGCGCTCAGCAAAGACCTTGAGAGCCGCATCCAGGATCTGGTCTCGGCGCTCGTCGCTGGGCATTCGAGTTGAGGGAGCGATGATGGACACGGTGTTGGATTGTAAGTGAACACTCACCTAGATCAAGTGAAATGCCAGAGGCTGGGAGGTGGGGCCTGGACCGGTACTCGAAAGGCTTGTCACCTTGCCCGGCGGCGGAGCAGCCTCATTGGCAGCGTCAGCCCCTTGCCCGCTATTGATTTAATATCGGGCAGGGCGACTTCCTTGCCACTGAAGCCGCTGCGCTCGCCGGATCAAAATGACCATCTTTTCGAGAACCGGTCTCGCGCGGGGTTGTTTGGGGAGCGAGGCACGTTCAGGGTGGGCGTCAGCTTGTTGCTGACTCACTCATGACACCTTTACATCATCTTCGAGCAGGGATTATCGGAACGGGATTTATTGGGCCGGTTCACATCGAGGCGCTGAAGCGATTGGGGGTTCAGGTTCAGGGAGTGTGCGGCTCGACCGCCAGCGCATTGGCGTGCGCTGAGCAGTGGGGGATTCCGGAAGCGTATGGCGACTACGATTACGAGGCGATGTACGCGAATCCGGAGATTGATGTGATTCACATCACTTCACCGAACAAGGTCCATGTCGAGCAATCGCTAGCGGCGTTGGCTGCGGGAAAGCATGTCATTTGCGAGAAGCCTTTGGGGATGACGAGCGAAGAGACGGCGCAGGTGGTGGCGGCGGCCAGGAAGGCGAAGCGAGTGTTCGCTGTCAATTATGTGAGCCGCTTTTTTCCGGCGGTCTTGCAGATGCGGGCGATGGTGGAGCGAGGTGAGTTGGGGCGCATCATCCACGTGCAGGGTCATTTTTTTCAGGACTGGCTGCGGAAGGAGACGGACTACAATTGGCGATTGCTGGCGAATGAAGGCGGCGAGTTGCGGGCGGTGGGTGACATTGGGACCCACTGGATCGACTCCGTATCGTTCATTCTTGGGGCGCGGGTGAAGAAGGTATTCGGCACGCTGAAGACGTTTCACAAGACCCGCCTGCGGCCGAAGGATGAGGTGAAGACCTTTGCCAAGATTGATCCGAAGAAGATGGAATCCTTCGCGGTGGATACCGAGGATTTTGCGAGTGTCCTGCTCGAGTTTGGCAAAGCCAAGCACGGCCATGTGAATGGAGTGCACGCGAACTGTGCCGTGTCTCAAGTGGCGGCTGGGTGGAAGTGCAGTCTTTATTTTGGCATCTACGGAACCGAGGGCAGCGTGCGGTGGGACTCGCAGCAATCGAACGAGATCCTTTTGGGTCGTCGAGATCAGCCGAACCAAGTTTTGCAGCGGAACACGCCTGGGTTTGATGTCGATGTGGCGAATTTCACCGATTATCCGGGAGGCCATGCGGAGGGCTTTTCGGATGTGCATAAGATGCATTACCGCGCGGTCTATGAACACATCGCCAGCGGCAAAACGAGCCCGGCGCTGTTTGCGACTGCGGCAGACGGGCACCATGAAGTCGAGCTATGCGAGGCAATTTTGAGGAGTGGCAAGTCCCAGCGCTGGGAGGTTGTTTGACGGAGCTCGTCGTTAGACCGGTTCTCGAAATGCTTGTCACCTTGCCCAGCGGCGGAGCGGCCTCATTGGCAGCGTCAGCCGCTTGCCCGCTATTGATTTAATAGCGGGCTGCGCGACTTCCTTGCCACTAAAGCCGCTGCGCTCGCCGGATCAAAATGACAATCTTTCCGAGAAACGGTCTATGCCTGCGGATTGGCGGGTGACGGCTGAGGAGGTGGGCGGAATTCATCGGCTAACAAACTTTGCAGGACCCGCATTCGCATTTTGAGTTCTTCGCGCCTTTGGACCTCAGTAGGGTCCCAATCGTCGCTGACGGGTTGGGCGATGACTCGGTCGTATCGGACGGTTAGAGGCTGACGTTTGTTGTGATGCCCGGACTTTTCGATCAGGTCCAGGACCTCAGTGACCTGCCGCCGGGCTTCGCTGATCGTGACTGCAGCGTTTGCTTCGGTGATGGTGCCTTCGGCGAAACGTTTGAGGAGTTGGCACTCGAACAACTGACAGCGCTCTGGTCTGCCGGAGTAGATCGAACACTGCTGTTGTTTGAGCATGGGGCAGGGTTGCTCGATGCAATTCTGTCCTTTCTTCTTTTTGAGCTTGAGGCCCAGCACGTTGAGCGCAGCGACTGAATCTGAGGGCTGCATGCGAACGATGTGAAACAGGGTGCCATCGCAGCACATTCCGCAGGTGACACACAAGCGGGAGGCGGCGATGGAGTAATCTTCAGGGGACATCGTTTGCAGGGAAGTGGCAATAGAGGGGGAAAAGCGGTGAGGTGCTTGGTGCTGAGTAAGGAGTTAAAAGCGGCAGGGACAGGTGATTGCCATCGAGCGGATGAATCTAAATGGGGTGAGGCGTGTTAGGCATTTTGGAAGTGAATGAAAGATAAAAGTTTCACTGCTCTGGAGATAACCCTGCATGGATCTAAGCCAAGAGTTTTGTTCGGTGATGGAGAGGTAGACCAGCTCCCGAAGTTCTGGTTCGATGGCACTGGGGTGCGACTTCCTTGTCTAAGGCGGCAATCCTTTATTGGACCAATCTCGATGAATTGATGGAGACGGGATGACTATGCACTGCTGGTGTCACTTCTTTCCCTTGCCCTTCTTACCCTTTTTTGTCGGTGCGATTTCGCTGGGGCCGCCTGCGGGAACAGCATCGAGGAGGAGGGCGTCAAGGCGGGCGCGCATCCCGGCGAGTTTCTCGGGTTGGGTTTTTGCGAGATTGTTCTTTTCGGCGATGTCGTTAGCGAGGTTGTAGAGCTCCATTTTGCCGATTGCTTTGTCACTGCCTTTGGCTTCTTCGGCGTCTTTATCCGAGGCGTTGAGCAGGAGTTTCCAGTCGCCCATGCGGAGGGCCATTTTGTCGGGTGCCATGCCTGGTAGGAGGAGGGCATCGTGTGGGGACTTGGCGCCTTGGGTAAGCACGGGCCAGATATCGAGGCCATCGGGTGCGAGGGCTTGAGCCGCGGGGGCGCCCGTGAGTTTGACCAGGGTGGGATACCAGTCCACAGCGTGCATGGGTTCATCGATGGTGATGCCTGCGGGGATTTTGCCTGGCCAGGTGGCGAAGGAGCAGACGCGGATGCCGCCTTCATAGAGGGTGCCTTTGCCGGCGCGCAATGGAGTGTTCATGGTAGCGCTGCCGGGTCCGGGGCCGCCATTGTCGCTGGAGAAGATGATGAGGGTGTTTTCGCGGAGACCTTTTTCAGTGAGCGCGGCGGTGATTTGGCCGATGGCTTCGTCGACGGCTGACAACATGCCAGCGATGGATTGACGGAGTTTGGGGAGATGTTTGTAGGGTTCGGTGTAGCTGTCGGGCACTTGATGAGGAGAGTGGATGCCGTTGAAGGGAACGTAGAGGAACAGCGGCTTACCGTTGGCTTGTTCGCGGATGAGACGGGTGGCTTCCCTTGCGACGAGATGGGTGGTGTAGCCTTCTTCCACGAGCGGTTTGTCATTGCGATACCAATCCATTTTGCCATCGCGGTCGTGCGTGAAGTAATCCAGTGCGCCAAAGTAGTGCCCATACTGATGGTCGAAGCCGCGACGGGTGGGCGTGTAGTCGGACTGAAATTCGCCGAGGTGCCACTTGCCTGTGATGGCGGTCGTGTAACCGACCTCCTTGAGGGCCTGAGGCAGCAGGCGCTCGGCCAACGGCAGGCCCCAGGGGGCGCCTGGCCGCACGACATTGTAGACACCTGTGTGAGTGGCGTAGCGACCCGTCATCAAGGCTGAGCGTGTGGGGGAGCAAACGGGCTGAACGTAGTAGGACTTCAACACGGCGCCTTCCTTGGCCAGCTTGTCGATGTTGGGAGTGCGAATGTCCTGGCCTCCGTTGAAACCGCAATCGGCATAGCCGAGGTCGTCGATCAGAAAGTATATGATGTTGGGTTTGTCGGCGGCTAGAATCGAAGTGCTGAGTGCTAGGAGAAAAAGGAAGGGTTTCATGATTTGGGTACTTCAGGGGTGGCGTTTGGAGAGGGGGATTGGCGTTTTTTGGCGCGCTCCATGTCTCGGGCTTTTTGTTTTTCCTCCTTGGTCATTTTCTTTGGCTTCGTGGGAGTTGTTCCCTCTTTGACAGCCATGTCGTAGCGTTTTTCGCCGGCTTTGACGGGCTTGGCCATGTCAGCGAGCCAGGCGTCGTGCCGCTTGGTGAGTTCGGCGACTTTGTCGGGCATTTGGGTGGCGAGGTTGGTGGATTCGGAGACGTCTTTGGAGAGATCAAACAGGCTCAATTGGCCTTTCTCGCCGACGAGCTTCCAATCGCCGGAACGCACCGCCCACCAGCCTTCGTCGCTACCGGAACACCAGAAAAGATCGCGGGGTGGTGGGGTGGTATCGCCACGGAGGAAGGGCAGGATATTTTGGCCATCGAAGGATTGATCTGCAGTGACCCCGGCGGCGGCGAGCGCGGTGGGTAGGATGTCGAGGGAGATCACGGGGGAGAGGTGTTCGCCAGGTTTCAACTGGGCGGGCCAGCAAACGAGGAAGGGCACGCGGATGCCGCCTTCGTAGTCCGTGTGTTTGCCACCGCGCAGCGGGGTGTTGTCGGCGTTTTGTGCCAGTGGGCCGCCGTTGTCGCTGATGAAGAAGAGGAGGGTGTTTTCCCAGACGCCTTCGCTTTTCAGGGTGGCGATGATTTTGCCCATGGCGTCATCGAGGCGCTTGCCCATGGCGAGCAGGGTGTCACGGTCTTTGTTGCCGGTGTTGAACTTGGCGATCTCGTCATCGGGTGCCTGGAGGGGAGCGTGGACGGCGTTGAAGGCGAGGTAGGCGAAGAACGGTTTGGATTTGTTTCGGCTGATGAAGGCTGCGGTCTCTTCGCCGAGGCGATCGGTGAGGTAACCTTTTTCCTGAACGACCTTGGTGCCGCGATAGATGGGGTCCTCTGGATCATCGAGTTTGAAGTAGTCATGGGCGCCGCGACCGAGGAAGCCGAAGACTTCGTCGAATCCACGGAGCGCAGGGCTCCACGCGGGATCGGGGCCGAGGTGCCATTTGCCGAACTGTGCGGTCGTGTAACCGGCGGGTTTCAGGTATTGCGGGAAGATGGTTTCGCTCATGAGCAAGCCGCTGCCTGCCTCGCCGCCGGTGTAGAGGCCAAGCTTTTGCTGATAGCGTCCGGTCATGAGGCCAGCGCGAGTGGGTGAGCAGACATGTCCGCTGACGTAGCCCTGGCGGCAAATGACGCTCTGCTTGGCCAAGGAGTCGAGATGCGGGGTCGTGATTTCCTTGGGGTGCAGCTGATTGAAGAGAACGTCGGCGTAACCGAGGTCGTCCGCGACGACCACGATGATGTTGGGCTTGTCAGCCGCGTAGAGCGAAGCACTGAGGGCGAAGAGAAAAACCAGGAGTTTCATGGTCACGCTGAAACGGCAAGTTTTGGCGGAACTTCACAAGAAAGGCGAGGCAGCGCACCATTTTGCCGATGCAAGAGCGAATGACACCACTCAGACAGGAGACACGCGAACTCAGTTCGTAGCGAAGGACTCACTCAGCACCACAGCGCGGATTAGATCCTTGAAGCCGCCTTTGTTCGCGGAGAGGTTTTTCATGATACCGTCAATGGTGGCACGGTCGGTGAACTCTGGTCCGCGTCCGAGAGCGTAAGTCATCAGTTTCTCCGTGAGGGTGCGGGTGAATTGCTCGTGGCGGGCGATGAGCAGGCTGCGGAAGTCGGTGACGCCATTGAACTTCTCGCCAGTGGGCAGGTCGCCGCTGGGGTCGATCTTGTGATCGCCGGAATAGTTTTCGCGCCAGCCGCCGATGGCGTTGAAGTTCTCCAAGGCGAAACCGAAGGGATCGATCTTTTGATGGCAGGACGCGCAGGTGGTGTTCTCGCGATGCATGGCGAGCTGCTCGCGGATGGTTTTAGCGCCGCTGGCATCGGGTTCGATGATCGGAACGTCGGGCGGTGGCGGCGGTGGTGTGTAACCGAGAAGTTTATGCTGCACATAAACACCACGCACGACGGGCGAGGTGTCCACGCCATTGGCGGAGGCGGTGAGGAATGAGGCTTGGGTGAGCAGGCCGCCTCGCTCGCCTTGGGGCAGCGTGACTTGGCGGAGTTGCACGCCTTCCAATGGCGGCAAGCCGTAGTGCAGGGCGAGTTCGCGATTGAGGAAGGTGTAGTTGGCGGCGAGGAACTCGCGTGGCGGCAAGTTTTTTTCGAGGATGTGGCGGAAGAACATCTCGGTCTCGGCACGCATGGCGGCGTCGATGTTGTCGCGGAAGAAGCTGACGAAGTCGGTGGAAACCGGCATCTCGCCGATGTGATCCAGGTTGAGCCAGAGGCGAATGAAGTTCTGCACGAGGCGCTGCGATTTTGGATCGGCGAGAAGGCGATCCACCTGTGCGCTGAGCGTGGCGGGTTCGTGCAGTTTGCCAGCAGCCGCAAGCTGGATCAGCGTCTGGTCGGGCATGGAGGACCACAAGAAATACGAGAGGCGTGATGCCAGGGCGAAGTCGTTCAGCTTGCCGGTGCCTTCATGCACATGGAGGAAGGCGGGCGAGCAGAGGATGGTTTGGAAGCCGAGTTGCAGCGCATCCATCGGCTTCATTCCGGCATCGAGCTTGGCATTGATGAGCTTGCCGATGGGAGATAATTCGCCCTGACCCAAAGGCCGACGGAAGGCTGCCTCGGCGAAGGTTTGCAAACGCTCGGGGATGTTGGCGCGGCTGATCTGATCCTCAGTAAGTTTGCCATAGAGCAAGGTGTGACCCGCTGTCGGCCATTGGTCGAGTTGCGGACCTGCGACCTGAATTTCCCAAATGCGCAGCTTCGGGCCGCGATAGGCCTTGAGCATCGCCAAAGCGATCTCGCCCTTTCCCAGCTTTCCGATCGCTTCCAGTTCGGGATGGCCTTTGACGTTTTTGCCCAGCTTGAAGGCCAGTGCCTTGGCCGCAGGCGCTCCATTGCGGAAGCGTACCTCCGGTTCCTCGCCCCGTTCGAGATCGACGGTCCACTCGAACCACTGCGGCTTGTCGCTGGTGATTTCCACCAAGGCGAGCGTGCGCTGCGTGGTGATGTTGCCTGTGCTCTCGACGCTGCCCTCGCGATTCACTGCAGCGAGTTCCATCACGATGGGGTCGCCGTTGCGAAAGTTCGTCAGGAAATCATAGGAATGCGTGCGGTCGATGGCCGCGGCCTGGATGCGGATGGTGTAACGTCCGCTCTGCGGGGCACCGCCGCGCACCATAGGCTCAAATCCGACGTGTCCGCCGCGATAATGCCGTGCGACGAGATCGTCGTAGCCTTTGTCCGAAATCCAGCGGTAGCGATCTGTGCGAAATAGCTTCGGCAGGTCACGGGCTGACTTGCCTTCAAAGTAGAACGGTGACTTCTGCGCATAGGTCTTCATTTCCGGTTTCGCGCCAAACGCCGTCGTGCGCTTGATGGCTTCCTCGGCGGCGGCAAAGTAGTGATCGAGCAAGATGCCGGAGGTCACCTGCGCGGCGCTATTGTTGTCGAAGCCATCGGCACGGACCTCGGGTGGAAAGTCCACGCTGGGATTCCATCCCGCGACGTTCAATCCCAATAGGTCGCCGATGGTGTTGCGATACTCGAAGCTGTTGAGCCGCCGCAGCACGGTGTGCGCGCCCGTCGCTTTGAAAAGCTGCGTGGCATCGTCAATGGATTGCGTGATGGCATCGACAGCCGCGAGCAATTCCGTCTTCTGCGGCTGCTTCTCCTTCTTCGGCGGCATATCGCCCTGATTGAGCTGATCAAGAATCTCCTGCCAGAGCAAGGCATCGTCTGGGGTTTTGATCTCGCTGGCGAGCGTATCGAAACGACGATCTCCTTTTTGTTTCTCCGCGCCGTGGCAGCGGATACAGTAGGAGGTGAGAAACTGATCCATCGGGCCTGCGACGGAGAATGAAGAGGCGGCAAAGAAGGCGATAAAGCAAAGCTTCATAAAGGACGGCAAAAAATGGGAGATTCAGTTCTTTGGTTATCAATCAGCCAATCTTCATCGGCGTGAACGTCCCCGTGCTGCGGCCAAAGCGCTCGCGCTCCACGCCGAACCACTGGAGCGTGGACAGCCAGAGATTGGACAACTGGACGCGCTTGTGATCCTCCTCCGGGCAAACCAGATGGCCTTGGTGCTTGATGCCGCCACCGGCGAGCAGGACGGGCAAATCACTGGTCGAATGGTTAGAGGCATTGCCCATGCCGCTGCCGATCACCACCAGCGTGCTATCCATCAGACCCGCTTCCTTTAACTTGCCGAGCAAGTGCGCGAACTGCGTCATCAGATACTTCTCCACGATCTGCAACTGCGTGAGCAAGCCCTCCTGCTTGCTGTGGTGTGACAGCCCATGATAGCTGCCGACATCGAGATCATTGGTGTGGAATCCGAGCGGCACTTCAAAGGTCGCCACGCGTGTCGAGTCCGTTTGCAGCGCCAGTGTCATCAAATCCATGAACAGCGGGATCTCCTCGATCTCCATCCGCTCCTCGTCCTTGATCGCGTCGATGGGCGACTTGGGCTTCGGTTTGTCCAGCCAAGCATCGGACATCTGCAACCGACGCTCCACATCACGCACCGAGGTCAAATACTGATCCAGCTTGCTGCGGTCCGAGGCATCCAGATTACCCGCCATGAGCTTCGCCGACTCACACAAGGCATCGAGCACGCTGGCCCGATTCGACAAGCGTCCGCGCTCCGTCGCCTTCTCACCCGCGCTCGCCTCGACAAACAACGCCTCAAACAAACGCGCCGGATTGTTCACCGGCGGCAGGCGCACGCCCGCACGGTTCCAGCACATGTCCGTGCCTTCGCCGATTCCCGCCGTGATTGATGGATACCGCGTCGCGGAACCCACATGCTCCGCCGCCACCTGATCAATTGAAATGTTCTTCTCCGCAAAGCCAGGCGACTCATCCTTCTTCACACCCGTTAAAAACGCGTGCACCGCGCCATGCCCACCCTTCACGCCGTGATCGAGGTGCGAAAAGACAGTGAAGTCCGAGCGATACTCCTGCAATGGAGCCAGCGTTTGGCTGATCGCATAGTCACGTCCTTCCGCCGTCGGAAAGAAGCCGCCGGGCCAGAAGCCGAGATGATTGCCGATACAAATCAAGCGCCGCGGATCTGCCTTCGGAGCCGTGGCCGCAAAGCCAACGTTGAGGCTATTAAAAGCCGGAAGTGCGAGGGAAACGCCAAGTCCGCGAAGGAAATGACGACGATCAATGGTGGGTGTGGAGTGTGTTTTCATGATTTGGAAAGTGGTTACTGCCTTAGCTGCATGTTTGGGGTTTAGAGATTCGGCTAAAGCCGAAGCCACTTTGTTCAAGGAAGTGGCTGCGGTTCAATGAGCGACACCTGCACATCATCCAGGTAGTGCGCCGCCTGCGGCAAGGTCTTGTCCGGCGTGCGCACACCAAAGAAGAGCACAAGGCTGCGAGCAGCGCGTGGCACTTGAATCTTCAAACCCATGGTCTGCCAGCCATGGACTCCTGGCATCACATCCAGACCTCTCGTGGCCGAGGCAACGGCGTTATCCCGGTGATCAAACCACGTCGCATCGAGATGCTCACGCGCTTCCAAAACCGCAAAGGCACGAAGCAAGTAGCGCACCGATGCATCAGCATCTGCCGCAGCGAACGATGCCGTGATTTCAATCTCTCTCATCTCGCCTCCCGAGCCCAATGGCAGCGATGTCAGGTCGAGCACCTGATAGACGACGCGAGGTGAACCTCTGGGCGATGCCTCCAGCCGAAGCATAATTTTTCCTTCCTTGGCTTCGATTCCACTCTCCGCCATCACCGCCTGCGCCTCATCACCGCCCCAATGCGCGGAACCATCTGGAAAACCC
Organism: Verrucomicrobiaceae bacterium; assembly: GCA_029865835.1. GTDB lineage: Bacteria > Verrucomicrobiota > Verrucomicrobiia > Verrucomicrobiales > Verrucomicrobiaceae > JAGRPD01. Next base: position 12,249 of record JARXAL010000030.1, on the reverse strand, counting down.
TTCGCTAACGGCATCTGAGCATCTTCAAAGCTTGGCTGGAACACTGCAAGCGGCGTCTTCTTTTCAAAACCGCGCTGCACGACGAATCCAAAAACCACCGACGTGCAAAACATGCCAAACACAATCCCCGCAGCCGCTGCGGTGAGCGGACGCCAAGTGAGCCAGTGCGCGGTTTTCGATGCATTCACGCGAGTTGGCATCGATTGTCCTGCGGCTTCTTGTCGAAGCGCTGCATCGACGTTGCAACGTTGCCGAAAGTCCTCACGCGCATCGGGGCTCGATGCCAAAACAGCTTCCAACTCGACGGCATCGGCTTTGGAAATCGTGCCCAGCAAATGCAGGTCGATCAGTTCGCACCAGCGGGCGCGATTGGGTGGTTTGGAGAATGAATCACTCATGACAGGGTAGGGTTGCCGATTTTGTTTTGGACACACTGCGCCAGCTTTTCGCGCAGGCGTCCGAGGAGCTTGTAGAAACTGTTAATTGTGCGTCCGGTTTCCTCAGCGAGCCGTGTCACACGTCCCTCGCCCGCATACGGAGCAAGCACCAGCTCACGATGATGCGCCGCCATCTGAGCGAGGCAGATGCGCAGAGCTTCACGCTCCTTCTCCCAGACATCCTCGTCCACCTCGGCTGCTTCATTGGCCAGCAACTCGATCACCGCATCACCAAACACATGCCGATCCCGCGCATGATCGCGCCGCAGTCGCAACGCCTCAAACCGCACGATCATTTTCGCCCATGGCAAAAAGTTATCCGCCAAATCGAGTTGCGAGAGCTTCTTCCACATCACCACACTGCTCTCCTGCATCACCTCATCCACCGATTCCCAAGTCGGTAGCATCACCCGCGCAAACGCCCGTAGCGCTTGCTCATGCTTCACAAAGAGTCGCAGGAAGTCGCTTTCAGGGATGGGGGAGGTTTCAGGCATGACGTGTTCGGCATCTTAACTCCCGGAGTGGACAAACCCTGCCGAAAATAGTGCAAAATGGTCGCGCTACTCTTTCAAAGGCGATGAAACGGAGGCAATCGCCTCGTGCAATTCAGTGAGCAACTTTGCGGCTTCCACATGGGAGTCGTAGTCTTTGCGGCCGGAGGCGAGGGTCTCGATCGGAAGGTAGCCGCGATAGCCGGACTGGTGGATGAGGGTGACCAGTTTCTTCATGTCGGTGCGCGGCGTTTTCATGCTGGTGCCGAGCGTCTCTTTGATCTGCCAGTTCACTGCATACGGGGCCATGAGGGCGATGTCGGCGTAGGGATCTGGGGAGAAGTATTTGCCAGTATCCACAAGTGGGCCGCACCACTCGTGATCGGTGCGCTTGAGAAGGCTGAGGTGCTCTTCGCCAGTGCTGATGAAGTCGCCATGATTCTGCACGGCAACGAGTACGCCGAACTTCTTGCCGTGCTCAGCACACTCGCGCAAAGCATCGGCCATCCAGCCTTCCACATCCTCACGCGGGGCTGCGTTCACGACGGTACGCCAATCGGTGAACTTCCCACCTGGATCCGCAAACACACGCACCACAGGCGCACCGAGTCTGGCGGCTATTTTGATCCAATCCTTCGTCAATTGCACGCCCTCAGCACGCACAGCCCTGTCCGCCGTGGCAAAGTCATTTTTCACGCCTGTGCCGCTGATATCCAGACCGAGATCATGAGTGTATTTTTTGATGCGGGCGATGTTCCTGTCTTCAGGAGCCTTTGGATAACCAGGAAAAAGTAGCCCGTGAGATCGACTGCGGCGCAGTCATGCTTGGCGGCGAAGTCGCAGACGCCAATGAGATCGATGCCCGTAGTCGCGTCCTTGAGGTTCGCATTGGGCAACTCGAGGAAAGAATACGCATTGAGTGCTGGTTTCAGTGAAGCGGAACCGACATGCTTGATGGGAGCAATGGCGGCGCTGGTTCTGGAGGACGGGAGTCCGGCTGCGATGGGTAGCGTGGCTATACGGTGCAGGAAGGAGCGGCGTATGGTGGTGTCGTTCACGATGAGCTGAATATGAGACTGACGGAAAATAGCTGGAAAATATAATTCACGAGGAACGCATTCTCGTGTCGAAATTTCTTCGAGTTCACTCCTTCGGCTTTTTGGTCTTCTTCTTTTTCTTCACGGGATCGGTGCCGTCAGTCGTGGTCATGCCAAATCGCTTGGTGCCGGCTTTTACGGGGTTGGCCATCTCGGTGAGCCAGGCATCGTGGAGCTTCGTGAGCTCGGCGACTTTGTCGGGCATTTGGCTGGCAAGTCGTCTCACTCATCGGCAAGCCCGAACCCGCTTCACCACCCGTGTAAAGCCCGAGTCGTTGCTGAAAGCTTTCAGTCATCAGGCCGGCTCGTGTCGGAGAGCAAACGTGACCACTGACATAGCCCTGGCGGCAAATCACACTCTGCTCGGCCAATGAGTCGAGATGCGGCGTGGTGATCTCCTTTGCGTGCTGCGGATTGAAGAGAACGTCGGCGTAACCGAGGTCATCAGCGACGACCACGATGATGTTGGGTTTGGTAGCGGCGGCGGAGAGTGAAGCGCTGAAGATGAGAAGAGAGAAGATGATTTTCATTTTTTGGGTTCCTTCTTTTTCTTGGCTTTCTTGTTGTCCTTGCGGTTTTCGTCGCCATTCCAGCGTTGATCTTCCCAGCGGGGAGGCTGCATGGAGGCATTCCATTGGTCGAAGAGGGCGGTCAGTTCGGTTTTTTTGGCGGGGTTTTCGTTGCTGAGGTCGTTTTGTTCGCCGGGGTCGGTGGCGAGGTTCACGAGCATGGGTTCCATGTCTTTGCTGGCTTTCACGAGCTTCCAATCACCCTGACGGACGGCGTGTTGGACGCCGAATCGGAAGTAGAGTTCGCGAGGAGAGAGCGTGTCAGCTTTGCCTTGGAGCAGAGGAAGGAGATTGATGCCATCGAGTTCGACCTTGGGTGTTTCGGCTCCGGCGGCAGCGAGTGCTGTGGGGAGGACATCGAGTTGAATGACGGGGTCAGCCACAACGCGATTGCCTGGGATACGACCCTTCCATTGGGCCATCCAGGTGACGCGGATGCCGCCTTCCCAGACGAACCACTTTGAGCCACGGAGGCCCAATTGTTCGGCTTCTTTGGAAGCGCCGCCGTTGTCGCTGATGCAGAAGATGAGGGTGTTTTCTTCCAGCTTCAACTCACGCAATTTGGTCAACACGGTGCCGATGGCTTCATCAGCCTCACCAATGAGAGCGGCATAGGCTTGCTCGCGTTTGTCGAGGTGCTTGAACTTTTCTAACCAGGATGGTGAAGCGACAACTGGGGAGTGGACGGCATTGAAGGAGAGGTGGAGGAAGAAGGGAGTGGCTTTGTTGGCGTCGATGAAGTTGCAGGCCTCGCGAGCGAAGATGGGGGACGTGATTGGAGCGGCTTCGAGATCCTGGAGCAGCTCGTTGCCGCGGTAAAAGGAGGGGCCTTTGCCCTCGCCAAGATTGCCGACGGTGCCCATGGCAAAATCGAAGCCCCGCGAGAGGGGCATGAACTTCGGCTCGGTGTCTCCGAGATGCCATTTGCCGACGATTCCGGTGGTGTAGCCTGCGGGTTTGAGGTGCTGAGCCATGGTGGTCTCGGACAGCAAGAGTTCGCGACCTTCGCGGGTTGGATTGGCGTCATGGCCTGTGCGGGCCTGATAACGTCCGGTCATCAAACCGACTCGTCCCGGGGAACAGACGCAGCCGCTGGAGTAGCCATTGGTGAAACGCACGCCGTTGGCAGCAAGGGAATCCATGTGAGGTGTTGGCGCGAGTTTGCCACCGTAGGCTCCGGGTTGCGCCCAGCCCATGTCGTCGAGGTAGAAGATGACGATGTTGGGTTTGGCAGCGGCGGCGGCGTGGAGTTGAAAGAGAGCGAGGAAGACGAAGGCCAGCTTTTTCATGGGGTGCGGTGGAAACGCGCCCGAGCTGGGCTTCTTACGGGGCCTTGGTGCCGGTGATTTCGGAGAGGTAGTTGAAGAAGGCGCGTTTGCGGGAAGAGCTGATGCCCCAATTTACGGGGGGTGATTGGTAGCCATCTTCGAGGGGTTCGCCCTTGCGGCGGAAATCGAACCAGCCCCAGGAGACGTGGTCGGCGATGGCGGCGGCGAAGTTGTTGGCGGGTTGGTCGAAGTTTTCGTGGTCGTCCTCATTGAAGAGGATGGGCATGGGTTTGTAACCGGAGACGGCGCGGGTTTGTTTGATCATTTCGGTGATGCGGGCGGGGTCTTTGACGCCGTTGCCGTGGAGGAGGAGGAAGTCGGAGGAGCGGACGACGTTTTCTTTGGGGATGGCACCGCCGCCGTAGCTGGTGCCGACGAGGAGACGACGACCGTCATTTTGGGTCTGGCGCACGCGGGTGATGAGTTCGTGGATGCGGCCGGGTTTGAGGATCTCGTGATCGTAGGCTTTGACGTTGGTCTCGTTGTTGACTTCGACGAGGACATTGCGCCAGCCGCCTTCCAGGAGCCAGCGGGTGGCTTCGTCGGTGGCTTTGACGACGGCGGCCTCATCTTGGAGTCGCTGATCCTGGCCGAAGTAGAAGTAGCCGAGGATGACGACCATGCCGAGTTGGTCGGCGGCATCGAGGACGCGTTTCATGCGAGCGGTGAATTCGGAGCGGAGGGTGCCGTCTTCTGCGAAGGCGCTATTGATCCAAGGTTGGGTTTTGGAGTAGCCTTCGGGGGAGCCGCCTTGGAAGTTGACGGTGACGGCGAGCAGACCGTGGGCTTTCCATTCGGGCATGGCGGCGATGAACTCGGTGACGTTGCGTTCGGCGTCCCATTTGCCGGTGTCGGGATAGGCCCAGCGGGGGGCGGTTTCGGGATTCAGGTCGTCGTAGGTGGCCTGGACCATGCGTGAGTTGAGCAGGAGGCCTTCAATGCGGTGGCCGTTCCAGGTGCGTCCTGGATAGGTGGGTTCGCCGTTGAGGTGAAAGTCCTCGCCCACGATGGTGACGTGGGTTTGAGCGGGGAGGGATGCAACGCTGAGGGTTGCGAAGAGGAGAGCGATTGCGAATTGGAGCGTGTGCATGGAGGAATCGCGATCCTGCACAAAAGCGGGCGAAATGAAAAGACTCGAAAATCCCAATCTGAGGAGAAGGATTGGAGTGCATGCTCTGACGGGCAGAGCATGCACTCGTGGGAATCAATCCATGTAGTCGTTGATCAGGTTTTCGATCATTTCCTGGCGGCCGCTGGCGGGGAGAACATTGCCGAGTTTGAGGGCATGTTTTTCCAAGCTGTCGAACGAGGCTTTGCCGGTGGTGATGGTTTTGCCGATGCCGGACTCGAAGGAGGCATAGCGGGTTTTGACGAGGCGGTCGAGGTCGCCGTCGGCGATGATTTGGTGCGCGATTTTGAGGCCACGAGCAAAGGCGTCCATGCCGCCGATGTGGGCGTGGAAGAGATCGATGGGTTCGTAGCTTTCGCGGCGGACTTTGGCGTCGAAGTTGAGACCGCCGGTTTTGAAGCCGCCCATTTTCAGGAGTTGCAGCATCATTTGGGTGGTCATGTAGACGTTGGTTGGGAACTGGTCGGTGTCCCAACCGATGAGTTCGTCGCCGGTGTTGGCATCGATGCTGCCGAGCGCACCTGCGGCGGCGGCGACGGCGAGTTCGTGCTCGACGCGGTGCAGGGCGAGGGTGGCGTGATTGGTCTCGATGTTGAGTTTGAAGTGCTCCAGGAGGTTGTGCTCACGGAGGAAGTTCAAGCAGGCGGCGGAGTCGCTGTCGTATTGGTGGGTGGAGGGTTCACGCGGCTTGGGCTCGATGTAGAACTGGCCTTTGAAACCGATTTTCTTTTTGTAGTCGACGGCCATGTGGAGGAAGTGGGCGAGGTTGGAGACTTCGCGCTTCATGTCGGTGTTCAGGAGGGTGGCGTAGCCTTCGCGTCCGCCCCAGAAGGTGTAGCCCATGCCGCCGAGCATGTGGGTGACGTCCATGGCTTTTTTGACCTGAGCGGCGGCGATGGCGTAGACGTCGGCGTTGGGGCTGGTGGCGGCACCCTGCATGTAGCGGGGGTGAGCGAAGAGGCAGGCGGTGCCCCAGAGGAGCTTGATGCCGGTCTGGCGCTGGAGTTTTTTGAGGTGGGCGGCGACGGCGTCGAGGGCGTCGCTGCTGGCTTGGAGGTCGCCGAGCTCAGGGGCGACGTCGCGGTCGTGGAAGCAGTAGTAGTCGAGGCCCATTTTTTGCATGAACTCGAAGCCGGCGTCGGCGACGCATTTGGCGTTGTCGACGGTGTCGCTGCCGTCATCCCAGGGGCGGAGGCGGGTGCCGCCACCGAAGGGATCGCTGGAGGTGTTCTTCATGGCGTGCCAGTAGGCCATGGAGAAGCGAAGGTGGTCCTTCATCTTCTTTTTGCCGACGACTTCGTCGGCATTGTAGTGGCGGAAAGCGAGACGGTTCTTGGTCTTGGGACCTTCGAAGGGGATGGTTTTGATTCCGGGGAAATATTCCTGGCTCATGGTGGTGGTGGTTGGGTTGATGGTCCGGTGGTATTTGACTGGACATTGCATCTTCACCTCACATCTTCGGGATGTGACGACAAAAGCTATACCCAATGCGCCACGGGAGAGTCGGCGTGGATCGGTGAAGAACCGGAGTCAGACGGCGATTGCGGCTTTGGAGCGCGAGCGGGATGCGTGGTTGGCGACGGTGAAGCCAGCGGGGTTGTTCCATCGATTGTTTGATCATCTGCCGGGATTGTTTTTTTTTGCGAAGGACAAGAAGGGGCGATTCATGTTCGCGAGCCGCGAGTTTCCGCAGCATTATCACATGCGGGAGGAGCGGGATATTTTGGGCCTGACGGACTATGATTTGAGTCCGCAACAGATGGCGACGGGTTACATTCAGGATGACCGTCTTTTGGTGGAGGGGAAGGTGCCGTGTGTGGAGCGGCTGGAGTTGTGGTTTGACCGTCAGGGTTTGCCGGACTGGTTTTTTGTGACCAAGCTGCCGCTGCTGGGACGGCGGAATCAGCCGGTGGGGACGATGGGCGTGCTCAGGCGGGCGGCTGAGCATGAGATGCGGTTGCCGGTGCTGCAGACGGTGGCGAAGGCGGTGGAGATCATTCGGCGGGATCAGGCGCAGAAGGTGGTGATCAGTGAGGTGGCTCGGGCGTGCGGGTTGTCCCTGAGGCATTTGCAGCGTCGCTTTCAGGACAGTTTTGGGTTTAGCCCGCAGGAGTTTCTGGTGAAGACGAGGGTGTTGTCTGCGATGCAATTGCTGGAGGAGACGAGCCTGGGGGCGGCGGAGATTGCCCGCCGAACGGGGTTTCATGATGCGAGCCGATTTGCGGAGCAGTTCAAGCAGCGGACGGGGCAGAGTCCGAGCACGTGGCGGCATCGGCGGACGCCGGTGTGAGGGGGGAGGCGACCGAGCCGGTCGCTCCACGGGGGAGAGGGGTTAGCGGACTTTCCAGATTTTGACGTCGTCGATCCAGACGGTGGAGTTTACCAGGAAGCTGAACCAGCGTTTCATGGGATGGGCGAAGCCTTCGGAGCGATGTTTGGCGAGTGGTTTGCCGTCGATGCTGAGGCGCAGTTCGTCGCCTTCGGTGACGAGAGTGAGTTCGTGCCATTCGGTGTCGGCTTGGTAGGGGACGGTGAGGTTTTTGGTTTTGAGGAGGGCTTCGAGATCGGCGGGGATTTTTTGTTTGTTGGCGACGGCGTCGTCGCGTCGTTTGCGATTCTCCAGATTCATGATGCCGGTTTTTTGGTCGGTCAGGGTGATGGAGGATTGGGAGAGGATGCCGTAGCAGAGGTGGCCGGCCCAGATGCCCGGGGTTTCGCGATCGACGTAGCCGAGTTGGAGGGATTCGTTTGGGTTGAGGCCGGGGAATTTGAAGCGGACGGTGGCACCGCCGTCCTGGAAGCCGGCTTCGTGATGGATGTGGGCGGCGTGTTTGGCCTCTTTGGAAGCGCTGGCGACTTTGAGGATGCCTTCATCGAGGTCGGCCATTTTGATGTGGGGGACGCGGTCCGCGGTGGCGCTGTTCCAGCCATTGCCGATGGCTTTGGCGAGGTTGCCATCCTCCTCGCGGTCGAAGGTGTCGTGGAAGATGAGGGTGCCTTTTTCCTGAAGCCAAGCGGTGTCTTTGCCGGGGGAGGCGGCGGAGACGAATGAGGCGAGGCTGAAGAGGCTGAGGGCGAGAATGAGGTGATGGTATTTCATGAGAGGCGGGTCATTTGCCGAGTTCGCTGAGGTATTTGATGAGGTGAGCGAGTTGCTGCTCGTTGAGGGTGGCAGTGAGGCCGTCGGGCATGAGGGTGCCTCCGAGTTGAATGTTGGCGGTGTCGGCCTTTTTGATGGTGGTGATGGTGCCGATGAGGTCGCGGATGGAGATGGTATCGGCGGTATCGGTTTGTTTGAAGCCGGTGACGATGGAGCCGTCTTTGAGGGTGATGGTGGCGGCCTCGTAGCCTTCTTTGATGTTGAGGGCGGGCCAGACGACTTCGGTGACGATCATGTCGATGGGCAGGCCGCGGGCGATGGCGGAGAGGTCCGGGCCGATCTTACTTTGGGCGGCACCGGGGATATGGCAGGCGATGCAGCCTGTTTGCTCATAGATTTTTTTGCCCTCGGCGGCGTTGCCGAAGGTTTGGGCGGCTTTGACGATGTTGGTGACATAGGCCTTGGTGTAGGCGGGCAGGGCGGCGTTGATGCCGGCGAGTTTCATGAGGAGAGGGGAGAGGGTGTTGTCACTGCGGCCGATGCTGTTGAGGGCCTGGAGGACAAGTTTGGCGCTGGCGGCGGGGAGGGCGTTGGGTTCTTTGAGGGCACGTTCCAGGGCGGGAGGGCCTTGTTTGCGATCGAGGAGGGACTGAAGCATGGGGACGGCCTCGGCGGCGGTTTTGATGGTGGCGAGGCGTTGGAGGATGAATTTCGCAGCGGCGGCGGGGTGGATGGTGATGAGGGCGTCGAGGGCGGCGGTGTGGACGGCTGGGTCTTCGACGAGTTTGAGCAGAGACTTGGCGTTGCGGAGGGAAGCGACGGCGGCGGTGCGGAGGGGTAGCGCGGTGGTTGGGTCGAGCGCGAGGGTTTGGATGCGCTCGTCGAAGGTGTTGAGTTTCCAGAGACCGGCGAGGCGGATCCCCTGGATGCGGAGGGCTGGGTTGGGGCTGTCGAACAGGGGAGTGAGCCATTTTTCAGCGTCCTGAGGTTTTCGGGATTTGAGTGCGGCCAGCACTTCGGGTTGGGTGGCGGCGCGCTGGAAGATGAGGGGGAGATCGTCATCACTGGCGACGGCGGCGAGGGCCTTGAGCCAAACGATTTCCCTTTTGGGGTCGCCGGCATGAAGGATGGCTTGTTGGCGCATGATGGTGCTAGCCTGCGATGAGGGGGCGCGAAGGGAGTCGAGTTGGGCTTTTTGGTCTGACGCGGAGGCATTGGCGACTTTGGTCAGATGGGTCGGGTTGTTTTCTTGCCAGCCGTTTTGGAGGGCGAAGATGAGGTGGGCGTCCTGGTCGAATTGGAGTTGGCCTGCGGTGAGGAGAGGGGCCCAGAGGGAGTGGGTGGCGTGGAGGGTTTTGGTGAGAGCGTGTTGATGGTAGGCGTTGAAGTCTTTGTCGAGAGAGCGTGCGGCGATGGTGGCGGAGCGGGGGTCCGGGATGTAGCTGGAGGCGACGATGGCTTCCAGGCGGACGAGAGGATCTTCATCGGCGATTTGGGCTTCGAGGAGAGTGAGGGCGTCGGGGAGCTTGCCGTCGCGCGCCCAGGTGGAGAGGGTGCGGGTGGCGTAGGCGCGGATGCGCGGGTCGGGGTTGCGGAGGAGGGTTTTGAGGAGATCGTGGTGGGGGGATTCGTGGGCTTCGTAGAGGGAGAGGGCTTGGAGTTGGCGGTAGTCGTTTTGTTTGGGAGCCCAGGTTTCCAGAGTGGTCACGACGTCTTGGGTATCGCGCTCGATGAGCAGACGCTTGGCTTGATACCAGGTCCAGCGTTCTTTGGAGTCGAGCTGCTCGAGAAGCTCGGTGGTGCTGGCTTTGACGAGGTTGACTGGTTTGACGGGTTGGCTGGCTTTCCAGGTGACGCGCCAGATTCGGCCGTGTTGTTTGTCGCGATCGGGGTGGCGGTAGCTGGCTTGATAGTGACCGATGATGGGGTTGTACCAATCGGCGACGTAGATGCCGCCATCGGGTCCCATGCGGACTTCGACGGGGCGGAAGACGTTGTTTTTGGTTTCGATGATGTTGGGCAGGCGGGTGGTACTGAAGAGGCCGTTTTCGTATTTGAGGTCGTGCCATTCGAGGAGGTTGGCGTAGTAGCCACCGATGAGGATGCGGCCCTGCATTTCTTTTGGAAACTGGCTGCTGTGGAGGAACTCTTGACCGACTTGTTTGATCGGTGCGAGGCAGAGATTGAGTGCCTGGGCATTGACGGCGAGATCGGAGCGGATGAGGCCGGGTGTGGAGTACCAACTGCCGATGTTGGCGCCGCTTTTGTGGAAGGGTTGGCCGTATTCGGTGGTGGTGACGCCCCAGCAGTTGGCTCCGGCGGAGGACCACTGGAAGAAGGGGTCGAGGTGGCCTGTGCGGGGGCGGTAGCGCCAGACGCCGGCGCGGTTCAAGGTTTCGACGCCATAGGCTGTTTCGACGCGGGAGTAGATGTGATGGCCCTGGGTGAACCAGAGTTCGCCACCGAAGCCCCAGTTGATGCAGTTGATCATTTGGTGGGAGTCGGCGGTGCCGAAGCCACCGAGGACGATGCGTTGGGAGTCGGCTTTGTCATCGCCGTCGGTGTCTTTGAAGTGGAGGAGTTCGGTGCCTTGGGCGACGTAGAGGCCACCGTCGCCAAGTTCGATGCCGCTGGGCATGAAGAGGCCTTCGACGAACTTGTGAAACTTGTCGGCCTTGCCGTCGCCGTTGGTGTCTTCGCAGACGAGAACGTAGTCGTTGGCTTTTTCGCCGGGTTTGATTTGGGGGTAGCTGATGGCGCAGGCAACCCAGAGACGGCCGCGTTCGTCCCAGCGCATTTGGATGGGCTTGATGATGCCATCGGCTTCTGAGGCAAAGAGATTGACGGCGAAGCCCTCCATGATGGTGAAGGAGGCGAGTTCTTCTTCGGGAGACTGCGGTTTCGCTGAGGGTGGCTCGACGGGGATCGATGAGCGGATGCCGATGGGGGTGATGGGCTTGTTTTCGATGGCGGCCCAGATGTTATCCTCGGCTTGTTTGAGGAGCGGGCGGAAGTCCTCCATTTCCTGGGGGAAGATGCGTTTTGAGGAGTCTTTCCAATCTTTTGAGTAGGGCACGTTGGTGCGGTCGCCGGTGAGGAAGGCCCAGTTCATGGGGCGCCAGTAGTCGAACCAGAGGCGTTCGAATTCGAGGACCTGGGCGCGGACGGATTCGTTGGTGCTGGGTGTGAGGCCGAGGCCAATGGAAATGCGGTTGGCGACAAAGCGATGGCCTTCTTCCGACAGTTGATAGCCGTTCGAAGTCAGGGAACCCCGATCCGCGCCTTCGAGATCAATCGGGATGTGATGAAGCTTTAGTTTTTCCGCAAGTTGCTCAATCGCCCTCATGTAGGCGCCCAGAGCCTCGTTGCTTTGTGGCATGGGATTTTCAAATGCTGCGGGAGCCACCAGCACGACCCGCCGACCTTCATCTGCAAACTCGGCGATGAGTTTTTCATAGGCTTCGATGAACTGTGGGAGCTTCTCCACGCCTTGGAGCGACTCCATTTGACCGAATTGCGCGATGACGACGGTTGCGCCGACTTCTTGGAGTTGTTGGCGCCAGTCACGCTGCTGGCGCCAGCTATCGGTGCCGGTTTCGGATTGGATGCGGCGTTCGGCGGCGGCGCGAGTGGGGTCGAGGTTTTCGGTGTGGCCGCCGTCGCGCCATTGTTCGAAGACGGTGTCGCCTTCCCAGCCGAAGTTGCGGACTTTGATTTTCAGCTCCGGTTTGGAAGCGATGAGGCTGGTTTGCAGGTAGCCGTTGAAGCGGGTGCGCTCGATGTTTGATGCGCCAGTGAGGGCGATGACATCGTTGGGTTTGAGTTCGAAGGGCTGGGCAGAGGCGAGGCTGGCACTGCATGCCAGAAGGAAAGCGGAAAGGAGGCGCATGGGAGGGACCAGTTATTTCTTCGCTGCCAATTCTTCGATCATGATGTCCTTGTAGCGGACGATGGAGATGGCGTTGCCGTGGATTTGGACGGCGATGATGCCGGTGGGTTGGATGACCATGGATTTGCCGTCTTGGAGAATGATTCCTTCGGTTTCGGTGTAGTCGACGGTTTGGATGCCGTTGAGCCAGATTTGGATGTGCTTGCCTT
>JARXAL010000282.1 GCA_029865835.1 Verrucomicrobiaceae bacterium | reverse complement strand
TCTCTCCGGCTTCTTCATGGCCCTCATCAGCCCCCCTTCTTCTCGCCTCTTCGTCTGGGTCCCTCTCCTCGGCGGCCTCATCGCCATCGCTCACAACATCGCCGCCGGTCAGTCCATGCTCTCCTGGTATCTCCTCTACCTCCTGCTCCCCCTCTGCCTCGCCATCCCCCTCGCCTGCCACGCCCTCCTGCCCTGGTCAGACCGCACCGCTCCCGGGGCCATCATGCTCCTCGTCGCTCTCTTCGGCATCACCACCAAAGACGCCCGCTCCCGCTTCGTCGAACACGACCGTCAACCCATCCGCGATGCCGTCGCCAGCTACCGCGAACAATACCCCGAAGCCCTCGCCATCACTTTCGGCGTCAGCGACCGCCAACTCCACAGCTACGACCCCCGCGCCGTCGTCGTCGAAAAACCTGAGCAACTCGAAGCCCTCATCCGCCTCGCCCGCGAAGACAAACGCCCCCTCATGGCCGTCATCTGCGGCGGCGCAACCACCCAAGAACGCCTCCCCGAACTCACTCAACGCGTCACCACCAGCGGCGACTTCAAATCCCACGCCCAACTCCCCGGCCTCGAATCCATGTTCAGCTACCAGATTTGGCGCCTGAACCCGAAACCGTAGCCGCCTCGCCAGCCACCCGACGGTGCTGCTTGAAAAACTTCACAATCACCCCCGGCGCTCCCTTCGGATACTCATGCCCCCCAGGATGAATCGCCGTCACCACCGGCATCCCAATCGCTGACGGATACAACGTGCAGTTCGCATCCTGGTCCCAAGCCCCCCCGGGCCCGCATTGATTCATCACCCGCAAGGCCTCCAACATGCTCTTCTGCCAGCTAAACTTCACCAGCGGATCCCCCTCCCCCGCCAAATGAATCACCGGCTTCGGCTTCAAAGACCCCAACGACTGCCTCGCCGCCGACCCCGAAGGTCCCATCGCCGCAAAAAGTTCCCCCCGCTCCGCCCACATCAAATACGTGAACCCGCCCCCATTCGAATGCCCCATCGCATACACCCGATCCTCTTCCACGGCATGCTCCGCCTTCATCGTCGCAAATACCGCATCAAAAAACTTCAAATCCCTGTCCCCATGGTCACCCGCCCCCGACTGGCACCCGTTCTTCTTCCCCTCCGGATCCGTCAATTTCCCCGGCGTCGGCACCCCTTGCATGCACACCACCAGCGCCTCCGGCCAAACCTCGTCCATCCGAAAACTCCGCACCGCATTCCGCATGTTCCCCCCATGCCCATGAAACGCAAACACCACCGGCATCCGCTCCCCCGCCTTCACCTCCGGCACATGCACCAGCGCCTCCCGCCGCACCCCATCCACCATCCAATCCTTCAACACCCACGCCTCAGCGCCCTGAACACACGAACAGACCAAGCAACCAACAACAAAAGCGGAGATTTTTAGCATCCCGCTAAAACCCCACCCAGCCCGCAAAAGTTGCATCCTCGTTTAAGCCAGCGACGGCACCATCACATTCGGATCCGTCTCCGCCGCATAGTCCACCCCCTCCAGCCCAAACCCGAACAACCTCAAAAAGCTCGCCTGATACCCCTCAAAATCCGCCAACTCAGCCAGATTCTCCGTCGTCACTTCCTTCCACCGCTGCCCCACCAGCGCCTGCACGTCTTCCGTCATCTCCCAGTCATCCAAACGAATCCGACCCACTTCATCCGGCTGCGGATCGCCACTGTACAACCGATCCCGAAACAACCGATCCATCTGCTCAACGCAGTCCTCATGACTTCCCTTCGCCTTCATCACCTTGTAAAGCAGCGAGATGTAAAGCGGCACCACTGGAATCGCTGAACTCGCCTGCGTCACCAGCGCCTTGTTCACCGAAACCCACGCCTTCCCGCCCAGCGCCGCCAGCTTCCCATCCAGCACCCGCTGCACCCGCTCCAAATCCTCTTTCGCCAGCCCAATCGTCCCGTTCTTGTAAATCGCCCACGTCACCTCCGGCCCGATGTACGAATACGCCACCGTCTGCACCCCCGGCGCCAGCACCCCCGCCTCAGAGAGCGCATCGATCCACATCTCCCAGTCCTCCCCACCCATCACCGCCACCGTCTGCGCAATGTCATCTCCCTGCACCGGCTCGATGCTCACCTCATTCACCACCCCCGTCGTCGTGTTCAGATTCTTGTCCACAAACGTCTCACACACCGGCTTCAACACCGACTTGAAAACCTCTCCCGTCTTCGGATGCGTCCGCCTCGGCGATGCCAAACTGTAAATCACACAATCCACCTGCCCCAGGTCCGCCTTGATCGCCTCAATCACCGTCGCCTTCATCTCATCCGAAAACGCATCCCCATTGAACGACCGCGCATAGAGCCCCGCCGCCGCCGCTTCCTTCTCAAACGCCGCCGAATTGTACCATCCCGCCGTCCCACAGCGATCACTCTCCGCTGGCTTCTCAAAAAACACCCCCATCGTCGCCGCATTTGACCCAAACGCCGCCGCGATCCGCGAAGACAGCCCATACCCCGTCGAAGACCCAACCACGAGCACCTTCTTCGGCCCGTTCTCAATCAAACCCCGCCCCTTCACCACCGCAATCTGATCCGCCACATGCTTCGCGCACCCCTCAGGATGAGCCGTCGTACAAATAAAACCTCTAATTTTGGGAACAATGATCATGGTTGCTCCGAGCGTTACCAACACCCGCCCCCTTCGCAACCCCTTTTCACACCCCACCCTCGCCACAAAGAACGCAAACAGCGAACAGAGAACAAAGAACCAAGAACCGATTCCTCTTTTGCCTCCCGCCCATTCCTAGTCTACCCTCCCCTTTAAGCCATGTTCTCTCTCCTCACCGACAAACTCGAAGACGCCTTCAAAAAACTGCGCGGACTCGGCCGCATCAGCGAGTCGAATATCACCGACGCCATGAAGGACATCCGCCTCGCCCTCCTCGAGGCCGACGTCGATTTCCAGGTCACCAAAGACCTCCTCGAAGCCGTCAAAACCGAAGCCATGGGCGAGGAAGTCCTCCGCTCCGTCTCCCCAGGCCAGCAAATCGTCAAAATCTTCAACGACGAACTCGTCAAAATCCTCGGCGGCGGCTCCTCCGCCCTGAATCTCGAACCGCCCCATCGCATCCTCATGGTCGGCCTCAACGGCGCCGGCAAAACCACCACCTCCGCCAAGCTCGCCAACTGGCTCAAAAAACAAGGCAAACGCCCCGTCCTCATCGCCCTCGACCTCTATCGCCCCGCCGCCATCAAGCAGCTCCAGGTCCTCGGCGAATCCCTCAACACCCCCGTCTGGGCCCCCGACCCCGGCGAAACCGACCCCGTCCGCGCCGCCAAAGCCTCCCTCGAATGGCTCACCCAACAAGGCTCCGTCGTCGCCATTTTTGACACCGCTGGCCGCCAGGACATCGACAGTGCCCTCATAGACGAACTCAAAAAAGTCGCCTCCCTTGTTCAACCCAGCGAGACCCTCCTCGTCGCCGACGCCGCCACCGGCCAGCAAGCCGTCTCCGTCGCCAAAACCTTCAACGAAGCCATCGGCGTCACCGGCCTCATCATGACCAAACTGGATGGCGACGCCCGTGGCGGCGCCCTCCTCTCCATGCGCCAGGTCACCGGCTGCCCCGTCAAATTTCTCGGCGTCGGGGAAAAAGTCGAGCAACTCGAAGTCTTCCACCCCGACCGCATGGCCCAGCGCATCCTCGGCATGGGCGACGTCGTCTCCCTGGTCGAAAAAGCCGCCGAAGAAATCGATGAAAAAGAGGCCCTCCGCATGGCCAAACGCTTTGAGGAAGCCAAGTTCGACTTCAACGACTTCCTCTCCCAGATGCGCTTCATGAAAAAGCTCGGACCTCTCGAGGGCATCCTCGGCATGATCCCGGGCATGAGCAAAATGAAGGAACTCGGAGGTGCCGTGAACGACAAACGCATGAAGCACGTCGAAGCCATGGTCCTCTCAATGACCCCCGCCGAACGCTCCAAACCCGACCTCCTCAACGGCTCCCGCCGCAAGCGCATCGCCAACGGCTCCGGCCGCCCCGTCATGGAAGTCAATCAACTCATCAAACAGTTCGACATGATGCGCGGCCTCATGAAAAACAAAGGCGCCATGGCCCAACTCGCCGGCGGCCTCTTCGGCGGCGGCGCCCCCGGCGGCGGTAAAATGCCCGGCGGCATGCCTGGTATGGGTGGCATGGGTATGCCCGGTTTCCCCGGCATGAAAGGCGGCCGCCCCAAACTCGGCGGCAGCAAATTCAAACGCCCCCGCCTCGGCGGCTAGCCCCCGCCCCACTCCACATTTTCCAATCCGAAATCCAAAATCCAAAATTCAAGTGTCCTCCTCCCAGCCCCCCTTCCGCATCGGCGTCGCCGGCTGCGGTGCCATCGGCCGCAACCACGTCCGCATCATGGCCGAACTCGCCGCCAACAGTGACGGCCGCATCACCTTCGCAGGCATCCACGACGCCGACACCTCCCGGGCCGAAGAACTCGCCGCCCAATACCACGTCCCCATCATCCCTGATCTGCACACCTTCGCAGACTCCGTGGACGCCGCCACCGTCGCCGTCCCCACCATCTACCATCGCCCCGTCGGCGAAATCCTCCTCGCCAAAGGCCGCCACGTCCTCGTCGAAAAACCCATCACCGAAAGCTACGCCGAAGCCCAACTCCTCATCAACCTCGCCCAGGCCAACAACGCCATCCTCCAAGTCGGACACATCGAACGCTTCAACCCCGTCCTCCGCCAGCTAGAAGAGCGCCTCAACGCCCCCCGCTTCATCGAAACCCACCGCCTCTCCCCCTTTCCCAATCGCAGCATCGACATCGGCGTCGTGCTCGACCTCATGATCCACGACATCGAAATCGTCCTCCATCTGGTAAAGAGCCCTCTCGTTGATGTCGACGCCGTCGGCATCCCCGTCCTCATGCAGCGCGAGGACATCGCCAACGCCCGCCTCAAATTCGCCAACGGCTGCATCGCCAACCTCACCACCTCCCGCGTCAGCCCCGAGAAAATGCGCAAAATCCGCGTCTTCCAGTCCGATTGCTACCTCTCCCTCGACTACCAGGACCAAAGCGGCTGGATCTACCGCAAAGACGGCCACCAAATCATCCGCGAAGCCGTCGAAATCGAAAAAGACGAACCCCTCAAACTCGAAATCGCCGCCTTCATCGAGTGCGCCCGCCAGGGCAAACGCCCCGTCGTCTCCGGCCAGGAAGGCGCCGAAGCCCTCCGCATCGCCCTCCAAATCACCGACCAAATCGAACGCAACGCCTCCCTCGCCTCCCCGGCATGAGCCACGTCTTCATCATCGCCGGTGAATTGAGCGGTGACACCCACGGCTCAGGCCTCATGCAGGCCCTGCGCGACCTCAACCCCGACACCCAATTCAGCGGCCTCGGCGGCCCCAAAATGAAAGCCGTCGGTGGCGAAAACATCACCGATTGGGTCGAAACCGCCGGTGTCGTTGGCCTCTGGGAGGTCCTCAAAATGTACGGCTACTTCAAGCAGCGCTTCAACGAAACCGTCTCCCAAATCCTCACCACCTCTCCAACGGCCGTCATCCTCGTCGACTACCCCGGCTTCAACCTCCGCGTCGCTAAAGCCCTCCGCGAAGGCGGTTACACCGGCAAACTCATCTACTACATCAGCCCCCAAGTCTGGGCCTGGAAAAAAGGCCGCGTCAAGGTCATGGCCCGCGTCCTCGACCTGATGATTTGCATCTTCCCTTTCGAAAAACCCTTCTACGAAGCCAGCGGCCTTCCCACCGAGTTCGGCGGCCATCCCATGGTCGATCGCACCGCCCAACTCCGCCGCTCCGACCCCCGCGAACCCAACCTCATCGGCTGGTTCCCCGGCAGTCGCAAAAACGAAGTCCGCCGCCTCCTCCCCGTCATGCTCGAGGCCTCTAAAATCATCCGTAAACAGCACCCCGATACCCGCTTCGCCATCTCCGCCGCTAACCCCGCCCTCGCCGCCGAAATGACCGCCATGGCGCAAGCCGCCGGCCTCCCCGAAGCCGCCTCCTGGATCGAAACTGGCACCGCCCACGACCTCATGCAGCGCGCCACCGCCGGCGCCGTCGCCTCCGGCACCGCCACCCTCGAAGCCGCCTGCTTCGGCCTCCCCTACGCCCTCGTCTACCACGTCAACTGGCTCACCTACCTCGTCGGCAAATCCGTCGTCCGCATCAAACACCTCGGCATGGTCAACATCCTCGCCAAACGCGAAGTCGTCAAAGAACTCATCCAGCACACCCTCACTCCCGACTCCCTCGCCGCCGAAATGCTCCGCCTCACCGGCGACCCCTCCGCACGCTCGGCCCTCCAAACCGACCTCGCCCAGGTCGTCACCACACTCGGCGAACCCGGCGCCTACCACCGCGCCGCCACCATCCTCAATCAATTGCTAAATCGCTGACGCCAATTGCACTTGCTCAATTCAGCAATTCGCCCATCATCCCCTCATGTCAAAATCTCCCCTGACACTCGCCGCCCTTTGCCTCACCCTCGGCACCCTCTCCGCTCAGACCATCGACACCTGGGTCACAAGCCAAGGCGCCATGTTCGAAGCCTCGGTCAAAACCGTCGTCCCCGGCCAGGTCACTTTCATCCTCAAAGACGGTCGTGAACAACCCGTCCCCCTCGCCAACCTCTCCGACCGAAGCCGCGCCAAACTCATCGAATCCCTCGGCCTCGGCCTCGGCCTCGGCACCGCACCCGCACCCGCTCCCGTTTCCGCTCCCACCCCCACCACAGCCTCAGCTCCGGCCACACCCGCAACCCCAACTGCCCCAGCCACCACGCCCACCGCCGCCCCAGCGGCCATGACACCCGCCACCGCCCCGGTCGCCGGAGCCGCCATCGAAGCCACGGACATCGCCCAAATCAACGCCCTCATCGGCCAGGACTCCACCGTCGTCGGCACCGTCACCGAAGTCGTCACCCTCGGCGCCGCGGGTCACAAACTCATCAAGTT
>JARXAL010000213.1 GCA_029865835.1 Verrucomicrobiaceae bacterium | reverse complement strand
GTGTGCCATCGTGGATGCCCGCAACGAGAACGCAAATGCCGATAAGCAAAGGAACTGATAAGGCGAGGCTCCAAGCAATCGCTCGCCGAAATATGATGCCTTGCGGGTTCATAGGGAGTGTGCGCGAAATACGCCTAACGTCAAAGAGCACGCAACCCTATCAGCGAGGGCGCGCGTCGATTACGGGGTTAAGGTTGAATGTAGAGAGAGGCATGTAAACAGGGCGGCTGATAGGGGTTGCGTGTCTCGACTTGTTCGGGTTGTCTTCATTAAAGAGTGTGTCCGGAATCTCGCTCCCAAGGCGTGCCGCGAAGGTCGTTGGAAACGCTCGTCTGATTCTTTGGCTTGTCTCCGTCTGCATCTGTCCTCTTCGACTTTATGGTTTCACCCACAAAATCAAATACGACCGCATGGGCCAACGCAACCGGGACTCCAACAAAAATCATCAAAAAACCAATTCCGGGCTCCCTCGAAAATAGCGTCTGTATTCCAAGAATGAACCAGACTGGAACGGAGATCAATGACGCTATCGCGCCGATGGTTAGTGAAAGTTCCTTCATAGTAGTCTTGGCTTCTTTGTATTGCCGAACAGTGTAATTAGTACGATTCAATATCGCCACGGGCGATATTTTCACACCTTTAACTCCTACCAGAATGCGGCTCAAAGCCCATAAAGTCAAGGTCTGAGCATGTTTCGCGGCAAACATTAATAATCAATAAATTTTGATTGTTTAGATTTTCTTATGACCTGATATGCGGAGCTCTGCGCATTCACGCCTATCGAATCACTCAATTTTTATTGATTATTTGTTTGGCTAAATCACTCAAAAAACACTTGCCGAGCATTTGCATTTTTGAACAGTGTTTTAATGAGCACTTCATCCTCCTCTTCGTCTCCAGTCGCTCCCCCCCTCTCCTGGCGTACTGACTTGAAAAAAGCCCGCAACCTCTCAGACGCTCAACGCCCAGGCTTCGAAATGCTCCTCTCCTGGTTCGAAGACTGGAGACTCGGCAAACAACTGGACCCTGGAATCGATGCCGCACGCGCCTTTTGGGTCCATCAGGTGAAGTCCAAACCCCGTCAAAGTTGGCAACTGGAACAGTGGAAAGAAGCCATCGGCTGGTACCTCGAATGGTTGAAATTTGCCCAAGGCGCTGGCGTCGAGGTACGCACATTGGAAGAGCGTGTCTTCCTCGCCTTGGATCGCGCTGGCGGCAGGCAGGGACTCGCCCTTCGCACTCGTCAAACCTATGGCCGCTGGGCCTGCCGCTACGCCCGCTTTGTCGGTGATGCCCGCGCCATGCTGAAACACGAGCAGGCACGGGATTTCCTGACCCACCTCGTCACCGTCCAAAAACACAGTTTCAGCACCCAGAAGCAAGCCCTCAACGCCCTCGTTTTCTTCTTCCGTGAAGTCTGCGGTCATGAGGAAGTTGACCTGGACGTGAAGTTACGCCACACCCCAAAACGCGTCCCTGTCGTCCTCAATTTCCAAGAGATTCTTGCCATTCTATCTCGACTCGATGAACGCTACCGCCTCATCGCCGAAGTCCAATACGGCGGCGGCCTCCCCCTCAAGGAATTGATGCAACTGCGCATCAAAGACATCGACGTCGAACGCCGCCAAATCACCATTCGCCAGGGCAAGGGAGACTTGGACAGGGTCACCGTCCTTCCCGAAAGCCTCGTCCCAAAAATCCAAGCGCACCGTCAGAAGGTCCGGGAACTCTTTGAGGCAGACCGCCAAGCCAACGTCCCAGGGGTCGCCCTGCCAGGTGCCCTCGCCCGCAAGTTTTCCTCAGCCGGAACTCGCTGGGAATGGTTCTGGCTCTTCCCCGCCCCTGATCTCTCAACCGATCCCGAATCGCGAATCTTCCGCCGCCATCATCTCCACCCCGGCACCTACACCAACGCCCTTCAGCGCGCCCTCCGTGAAGCAGGCATCGAAAAACGAGTCACTTCCCACGGCTTCCGCCACGCCTTCGCCACCCATCTGCTCGAATCAGGAAAAGACATCCGCACCATCCAGGAACTGCTCGGCCATGCCGATGTGAAAACGACCGAGATCTACACCCACGTCGCCAAAGGAGTCGGTGCCACCGGAGTCCAAAGCCCCTACGACCTTTTGCAAAAGCAAAATTGATCACGCTACCGCGAATCGAAGTGCCACGAGCGTCCACCTCAAATCACCCTTCCAACAACCCAATCCCCCTCAACTCCCCCCAAAAAACCCGCCCAACTTCCGAATCCGCGTCGGTTGCCTCAACTTCCTCAACGCCTTCGCCTCAATCTGCCGAATCCGCTCCCGCGTCACCCGGAACTGCCTCCCCACCTCCTCCAACGTCCGCCCCGCCCCGTCTCCCAAACCAAACCGCTGCTCCAGCACCTCCCGCTCCCTTGGATTCAACGTGTCCAGCACGTCCTTCAGCTTGTCCCGCAGCAAATTCATCGCCGTCATCTCCATCGGATTCGACGCTTCCTTGTCCTCAATGAAATCCCCAAACTCCGTGTCCCCTTCCCCATCACCCACCTTCGCCTGCAACGACACCGGCTGCTGCGCCATCCGCAACACCGTCCTCACCCGGTCCACCGGCAGGTGAATCTCCTCCGCGATCTCCTCCGGCGTTGGATCCCTCCCCAGCTCCTGCAGCAGCTGCTTGTGCACCCGCATCAGCTTGTTGATCGTCTCAATCATGTGCACCGGAATCCGGATCGTCCGTGCCTGATCCGCAATCGACCGCGTGATCGCCTGCCGAATCCACCACGTCGCATACGTCGAAAACTTGTAGCCCCGGCGATACTCAAACTTCTCCACCGCCCGCATCAACCCCATGTTCCCCTCTTGGATCAAATCCAAAAAGCTCAACCCCCGGTTCGTGTACTTCTTCGCAATCGAAATCACCAACCGCAAATTCGCCTCGATCATCTCCGTCTTCGCCCGCGTCGACTCATTCTCCCACATCAGCGCATCCCGCACCACCTGCGGATAACTCTCCGCCGTCTGCCACGCCCCCTCCTCAAATTGCGCCAGCGTCTCCGCCGCCACCTGATTCTCCGGATCCTCCTTCACGTGCCGCTGCAGTTGCTTGAACTCATCCAACCGCGCCTGCATCAAAGCCACCAAATCCTCATTGATCTTCTGCTTGAAGTAAAACTTCCCGCACAGCCTGAAAAACGCCGTCTTCGCCGCAGTGAACGCCTCTGCCGCTGACGCCTTCTTCTTCTCCGGCGCCGCCTTCCACGTCAAAAACGCATGCGTCGCCTTCTCAAACGCATCCCGAGCCTGCGCCAGCAAAGGCGTCAACCGCTTGAAATACAAATCCCGCTCCTCAGCCTTCCGATCAATCACCAACCGGTCAAATCGCTCAATCCCTGTCACCAACCCATCCGCCAGCCCCAAAATCGTCTCCCCCACAAACCCCACATCCTGCAGACACTGCTGAAGGTTCCCCTCCGCCTTCTCAATCCGCTTCGAAATGTGAATCTCCTGGTCCCTCGTCAGCAACGGCACCTGGCCCATCTGCCGCAAATACATTCTCACCGGATCATCCAGCAAATCCAACTTCGCCGCCCCTTCCAAATCCGGCTTCGGTCGCGAAGACGGCACCGGTGCCAAAGCTCGCGGCGCATCCGCATCTTCCGCCTCCACCACCCGAATCTCCAACGTGTGAAGCCGGGCCACCATCTCATCCATCAAATCCGGCGTCACCCCGCCCGCTGGCAGCGACTCATTGATGTCATCCCAAGTCAGATGCTCATGCTCCTTCGCCATCCGGATCAAATCCCGCAGACAGTTCTGCACCTCCGGCGCATTGATGTCATCCAGCATCGGCACCTGCGGCTGCTTCCCACCCGCCTTCGGCGGCCGACCCCGCTTCCGCTTCCCCCCTTCTCCAACACCACTCACAGCCTCTTCCACCACCGCCTTCCGCGGACGCCCACGTCGGCGTGGCGCCTCAACCGGTGCCAGGCTTGCGACTGGATCTTCCACGGTTGTGGCGCTATCAGAACTGGCTTGGCGGGTTTTTTTAGGGGCTGACTTGGCCATGATTCCAGATCAATTCGGCAAACAAGCAATGCACACTTACCGAGGATGGGGACTTGCCCTTGGGGGAGGGCTACAGAGTATCCAAGCTCGCCGCCCGTCGGTCAAGGTATTCTTTCCGCCACGTCAGCATCTCCCGCTGCAACGCCCCTGCCTGTTCCGCCGTGATTCCAGGTGCCTTCAATTGCGTCTGCACCCGCCGAATCTGATGCTGAATGCGCCCCAATTCCAACGCCTTCAACGCCTGCGCCGCTTCCTCCAATCCCCCGGGCGGCGCCGGCTGAAACTGCAAACCCACCATCGCCTGCTGCAACACCGGATCCAATCCCGACAAAAAACTCGTCATCGAGGCTGCATCCAGCGGCTGACACTCACTCCGCCAAAGCACCCCCAACAGCTCCGTCCCCGGCAGGTCATCCAGCCACTCCACCTTCCCCGACTGCCGCAACCACTCCAGCACCTCCGGATTCACCAGCGCCGTCTGACACAGCATCAACGCGGTCCGATCCTGCTCCTTCAATAACCGACTCGCCTCCGACTTCGCTTCCTCCACGGTCCCTTTCATCACCTGGCTCGAACCCACTTTCCCGATCCGCTTCCGAATGTCCTCCTCCGGAATCCCCATCCGCAACGCCACCCGCTGAATCGCCGTCGACCTCGCCACCGGATTGTCCAACAACCGAATGTTCCCCGCCATCTGCTCCGCAAACCGCACCCGCTCCGTCATCTGGTTAAACTTCGGCTGCGCCGCCGCATGCGCGATCTGGTAATCGATGAACTCCTCCGCCCCCTCAATCAAACTCGCAAAACGCTCCGCTCCCTCCCTCCGAATCAACGTGTCCGGATCATCCCCCGCAGGCAGCGCCGCCACCTTCACCACCAGCCCCGTCGGCGCCAAAATCTGAAACGCCCGCTGCGCCGCCTTGAACCCCGCCCCGTCCGAATCGTAACACAGCACCACCTCATCCGCATGCCGCTTCAAAAGCTTCGCATGATGCTCCGTAAAAGCCGTCCCCAGCGCCGCCACCACATTCTCAAACCCCGCCTCAAACGCCATCACCAAATCAATTTGCCCCTCGCAAACAATCGCCTGACTCGCCTTCGCCACCGCCCGCTTCGCCTTGTGAAACCCGAAAAACACCCGGCTCTTGTTAAAAATCGGCGTCTCCGGCGAGTTCATGTACTTCGCCGCCTTCGCGTCCGCATCCAGCAACCGCCCGCTAAACGCGATCACCTCCCCGTTGTCGTTGCAAATCGGAAACATCAGCCGCTGCCGAAACCTCGGATACACCTCCCCCCGATC
>JARXAL010000175.1 GCA_029865835.1 Verrucomicrobiaceae bacterium | reverse complement strand
ACCTTGCTGCTCAAAGCCCCCATGCCTCACGCAAAACTGCCGCTCATCCAATAACCCAACATCCGCCCCATCCCCCCAGTCCACCCGCACCACCTGCCGCGCCAACACCGGATCCTCCATCCGCCTCCGAAACAAATCCCGCGCCACCTCATCCCGAAACAACCGCACCTGTTTCAACGGAAAATAAACCCTCTCTCCCACCCTCTGCTCCACCCCCTCATAAAACGCCACCGCCTCATCCCGCTGCGACTCAAACCGCCAGTTCAAATTCAACCGCATCCCCGTAATCGGCGTCACCAACCCCGCCGCGATCTTCGAACACGTCACCGCCTCATCTCGATCCACCACCACAAATGGCACCCCACGCTCCCATAGCCGCCACGCCAGCGCCGTCCCCGCCAGACCCTGACCCACAATCAAAATTCGCTCCTCCGCCCGCATCGCCCTCCCTATGCCGGAACTCCGCAGAGAAATCAACCACCCACCTTGCAGTCCCCCCACTTCCCGTCTTTCTTAGCCCTCATGCGCCCCGCCCGCCCCAACCGCCACAGCCAACCCTCCACCCCCGGCAAATCCCAGGTCAACGTCTACGACGAATCCGACCTCGACGCCCTCATCCAGGCCCGGCCCAACCCCATCGTCCTTGTCCTCGACTGCATCCAGGACCCCCATAACCTCGGCGCCTGCCTCCGCACCGCCGATGCCGCAGGCGTCGCTGCCGTCATCCTTCCCAAAGACAAATCCGCTCCCGTCACCGAAACCGTCCTCCGCGTTTCCTGCGGCGGTGCCGAAAACGTCCCCATCGTCCGCGTCACCAACCTCGCCCGCGCCATGGACAAACTCAAAGAACTCGGCGTCTGGCTCGTCGGCACCGCTGATGAAGCCACCCAATCCATCTACCAGATCGATCTCAAAGGCCCCATCGGCATCGTCATGGGCGCCGAAGGCACCGGCATGCGCCGCCTCACCAGCGAACACTGCGACTTCCTCGCCAAAATCCCCATGGCCGGCAGGGTCGAATGCCTCAACGTCTCCGTCGCCACCGGCGTCTGCCTCTTCGAAGCCGTCCGCCAACGCCAATAAGTTAGAGCAACCATCTCGGTTGCCTCAACTCGTAATGCAAGCCGCTGGCTCGCCTAAAGCCCCTTTGACCCAGTGGCCACCGCCCTCCCTACTTCCCAGCCGGCACAAACGCCTTCACGAACTCCAGGCACTTCGTGATGTCCCCCACGCTGTTCTCCCAGTTGTACTCATACTCCGTGTGCACCGGCCCATAGAACCCGCCCTCAACAAACGCATTCAAAATCGCCGTCACATCGGACACCCCCGTCCCATAAGGCACATCATGCGCCTTCGGATTGCCCTTCTCATTCAGATCCTTCAAGTGACTGTCAAAAATCCGCCCCTTCAGAATCCGCACACACTCCACCGGATCCAATCCTGACCGCACCCAGTGCCCCGTGTCCGCACACGCCCCCATCCGCGCATCCCGATCCTTCACCAAACCCAGCACATAGTTCGGGTCCCAAAACAGATAAGACCGATCCAACGGCTTCCGCGGGTGATTGTGAATCGCAATCTTGATGTCGAACTCCTTCACCAGCGCCTCAATCTGGTCCATCGCCGCCACATCCGGCTCCGTCGTCAGAATCCCAATCCCCATCGTCTTCGCAAAAGCAAACACCTTCCGGTTCTCCACATCATCCTTGCCCAGCCGCACCACCCCATACGCCACCGCCGTCACCCCTTCCTTCGCCAGCTTCGCCTTCACCGCCGCAATCACCTCCTCCGGCACGCCATGTTTGAACACCACATCCGCCTGCTCAACAGACAGCTTCTGCCCCGGATAAAACTCAATCGTCTTCCCTCCAGCCTGCGCCGTCTTCTCGATCGCCTCCATCACACTGAACATCCGAAAGCTATAAGCCTGACACCCCGCATAAAACGCCCCCACCTTCGCCGACTCCGGTATCTCCGCCCCGCTCAAACCATTCAAACACAACCCCAACGACAAAAACAGACTCAATAATTTTTTCATGACATCAAAGACTCAAACCCGAAACAACGGACCCAGAACAAAACACCTCCCACATCCACCTCTTTCACGGAAAGTCACCTCATCAGTGACGTTCCATCAATACCCACACCACCATGCCACCCACGCTCGTCCCTCTTCTCCTGTTGGTCAGCACCACCCTCTCCCTCACCAGTTGCATGAGCTGGGCCATGCGCTGGAAAATCCCTCCCCCCACTGTCGGTGATCAAATCGGCGCTGGAGCTCTGGACGTCCTCACCTTACCCATCCAAGCCATCGCCATCCCCACCAGCTTCGCACTCGACCATCACTCCCAGTCAAAAAAATCATCTCCCGAGCCCATTACCACCACTAATAGCCCATCTCCAAACCACCAACCTTGATGGACCGCTTCCAACGATGGCCCCACCCTAACTACCAAAATCACCATAATCCGAGCCTGTGCCTCCACCGCATTTCCCAAATCAACTGCTTGCGCCAAAACAAATTTTGGTTATAAAGGCCAAGTCGCCAATTGAAAGTTTCACCCTCTAAATGGTCAGCACTCCAGGAAAGCTTGGAATTCTGAAAATTAGATAAATTCTTTCAATTCTAAAAAATATCTTGCAGTCCGGTTATTTTTGACGATACTTTGTTTCTATTGCGGGTATAGCTCAATGGTAGAGCTCTAGCCTTCCAAGCTAGCTACGAGGGTTCGATTCCCTCTACCCGCTCCAGAAATAGAAAAAGTATCGGTCAAAACCTCAGCAACCTCTCTGCATTATGAAAGCGCACCTATTGTCCTGCTCACCACGCTTGTTGGTGCCTTTGGCTTTCCTCGGCTCCGCCCTCCTTTCCCAGGCTGCACCCAAGTGCAACGACATCTCCAACGATGTTCGCAAAGCCATTTCCAGTGACACCGCCAAAACCCTCATGATCGTCGAGGACGCCCTCGTCATCAGTGAGGCTTGCGCCTGCGAAATCGTCCGCGCCGCCATCGAAGCTTCCAAAGCAGACGAAGCCCTGAAACAGCAAATCGTCCAAACCGCACTCGCTGTCGCTCCCAAAATGGCACCCATGATCACCGAGTGCGCCGGCATGCAAGGCAATGTCCCCGTCCCCGTCGCTGCTACCCCAGCCGTCGCCGAAGACGCTCAAGTCACCTATTCCGGCAAAAGCGGTAAAGACGCCAAGTCCGTCCTCCCCATCCTGCCCCCTGAACCCGTCGAAGACGTCGAAGAATTCACCTACATCCCCCGCGACATCCGCGGCATCTACCTCATCGCCCCAGGCGGTGTTGGCGTGATCGGACAACGCACCACCGAAGAAATCTGCGACGACGATAAGGACAAAGATAAGGGCAAACACAATCCCCCTCACCGCCGCATCATCAGCCCCATCTCGCGCTCCATCGCCACAAACTAATCGCACGCCTGATCACGACTCCTCTCGACTTCGCCGCTCAGACCTCCTCGAACCCCCGCTCACCCATCATGCGCCTTACGACCACCTCTCTCTTGGCAGGCTCGCTACTTCTGTTGGGCAGCACCTCAGCCTCCGCTCAAGGCCTCCTCGCCGTCCAACGCGCTGCGGATTTCACCCGCGCTGAGCCCGTCACCTGGTCCATCGGCGTCAACGGCGGTTACGACAGCCTGAAGTATGGCGAAAGCAATGAGTTCTTCCCAGACATCGAATCCTTCTTCATCCAGGGCGGCGTAGGCGCCACCTACACCAAAGTCGATCGCCGCACCCCTTGGAGCTTCGACATCGACGGCGGCATCATCAACTACCTCGACGACGCCCCCCGCAACGAAGACACTTTCTACAGCGCCCGCGCCGCCTTCAATATCGCTCACGAAATCTCCGAGCGCCTGAAAATCAGCAACAACGCCTTCGGCACCTACGAAGTCGAGCCCAACACCGCCATGGGCGCCTCCACCACCCTCTGGAACGGCCAATACTTCTACGGCTACGAAAACTTCAACCTCAGCTACGCCTGGTCCCGCCGCATCACCACCACCACTTCCTACACCATCGACTCCATCCGCTACCAGGATGACTTCGTCTCCCAGTCGGAAGACCGCCTCTCCCAACTCGTCGCCCAACAAATCTCCTACGCCGTCACTCCCCGCACCAGCCTCACCGCCGAGTATCGCTACCGCATGGTCAACTTCCTCAACCGCTCGGACGTCGACTATCGCTCCCACTACATCCTCGCCGGCATCGACCACGCCTGGAGCCAGCGCCTCTCCACCTCCGTCCGTGGTGGTGTTGAAATGTTCAGCTCAGACCGCACCGACAGCACCGCCCCCTACGGCGAGTTCGCCCTCGACTACGCAGTCGCCCGCACAACCTCCATCCGCTGGTTCAGCGCCCTCGGCTTTGACGGCACGGAAATCCAGAACTTCGACTCCCGCTACTCCTTCCGCACCGGCATCAATGCCACCCACCAAGTGGATCGGCGCCTCACACTCAACGGTGGCCTCTCCTACGTCTACAGCGACTTCGACGGCGGCGACATCAGCCCCAGCATCACCGAAAACTCCATCCTCGCCTCCGCTGGTTTGAGCTACCTCCTCTGGTCCAACATCAGCATGAACGCCCAATACTCCTACACCATATTGGACTCCGAAGACCCCACCCGCGACTTCGATCGCAACCGGGTTTCCCTCGGCATGAGCGCCTCCTTCTAAACTGCCCCCTCGCATACGAACAGCCTCCCTCCAGAACTCCTTCTCAAACCCCAGCGGTCTTGCTCCACGCAACGCCGCTGGTTTCTTTGCAACCACAAAGCTTAACTTTCCTTAATCAATCAAGCCTCCCCTCTAAGACGCCATGAACGCCCTCGGAAACGACTCCACTCGACAAGGCCTCGACACCTGGCAAGTCCTCCGCAACCGCTTCGGCCTCATTTTCTCCTGCCTCATCCTCGTCTTCGCCGTCTCCCTCATCGTCACCTACATCATGCCCCGCAAATACCGCGGCCGCGTCGAAATGCGCATCGAACGTCGTGACGTCAAAATCGATGTCTTCGACGAAGGCCGCTCCTTCGACTCCATGGTCATGTCCGAACAATGGATGAAGACCGAAATCGACACCATCACCAAAGCCGAAACCCTTTACCCAGTCGTCGACGCCCTCGAACTCCAAAAACACTGGAACGCACCCACCCGCCAAATCGCCCTCCGCCGCCTCCAAGCCAACCTCGATACCCAGGCCGCCCTCCGCTCCGACCTCGTCACCATCGAATACTACGACGAAGACGCCGCCCGCGCCGCCGAAGTCGCCAACGCCGTCGCCGACAGCTACATGGCCAAACGCATCAGCATCGACCGCAAACAAAAAGAAGAAGCCCTCACCGCCATCAAAAAACAAATCGCCGAGCAGGAAGCCCTCGCCAGCTCCGCACGCGAACGAAAACTCGCCGCCCAGCGCGCCGCCGGCATCGTCGGCGACATCAGCAGCAGCGGCACCTTCTCGAATCGCCCTGGCTACGAAATCACCACCCCCGAACAGCAGCTCGAGATCACCCGCCAAAACGAAATGGTGAAACTCAATCGGGAGATCCAGGCCCTCGAAGCCGAAATGCAGGGCCTCACCAAACTCACCACCGACCAAATCGCCCAGCAAGCCTCCGCCCTCCAACTCCAAAACCCCACCCTCGCCTCCCTCCAGTCCCAACTCAATCAAAACACCGTCCGCCTCCAGGGCCTCCTCCAGTCCGGTCTCGGAGGCAAGCACCCCACCGTCCTCGCCGAACGCGCTCAAGTCGAACAAAACACCAAACTCATCGTCGAAACTGTCCAGGGTCACATCGCCGGCCTCCAAAACAAACTCGCCGCCGCGAATGACCAAAAAGCCGGCCTCCAGAAATTCAACGATACCTCCAAAACCGACGCCCTCGACCAGCAAGCCGGCATGAGCGACTACGTTGCCGCCTCCCGCGAACTCGAAGACCTCGAACGCCTCCTCCTTCAACAAAAAGGCCGTTACGCCGAAGAAAAGTCCGCCCTCGAACTCGTCAAAAGCCCCGCCACCATCTTCGCCAAAGCCGAGATCGAACCCAAACCCGCCAAGCCCAACACCATGTTGAACCTAGCCCTCGGCGGCTTCCTAGGTCTCATGCTCGGCGTCGGCCTCGCCTTCGGGCTCGAGTCCCTCGACACCACCGTCCGCTCCCTCGACGACGTCGAACGCTACCTCGGCGTCCCCGTCCTCGCCGTCATCCCCCGCGACGTCGGCGTCCTCCACCGCACCAGCGGCTTCACTCCCGACGCCGAAGCCTACCGCATCCTTCGCACCAACCTCGAATTCAATCGCAAAAACCCCAACGCCAACTGCATCACCGTCGTCTCTGGCGGCGCCGGTGAAGGCAAATCCACCACCCTCACCAACCTCGCCTTCGTCTGCGCCCAGGGCGGTTACAACGTCCTCCTCATCGACGCCGACCTCCGCCGCCCCCGCCTCCACACCCTCTTCGACGTCTCCAACCAAAAAGGCCTCACCAACTACCTCGCCACCCAAATCCCCCTCGAAGAAGTCGTCATCCAAACCCCCGTCGAAAACCTCTACTTCCTCCCCAGCGGCCTCCTCCCCGCCGACAGCGCCGGCATCCTCAACTCCCAACGCATGTCCGAACTCATCGAAGACGTCAAAGCCCGCTTCGATCTCGTCCTCATCGACTCCCCACCCATCCTCGGCGTCAGTGACGCCTCCGTCCTCGTCAACGAAGCCGACCTCACCATCATCGTCGTCCAACACCGCAAACTCCCGCGCCAAATGCTCCTGCGCGTGAAACAAGCCATCGAAAACGTCGGCGGCACCGTCCTCGGCGTCGTCCTCAACAACGTCGACACCCGCACCGACTCCCAATATCAATACTACACCAGCTACTACACCTACTACACCCCCACCAACGCCTCCGGACCCTCCGGCGCCAGCAACAAACCCCGCAAAAAACGCCAGTCCAAAATCGAAACCGCCGCTGTCGACACCCCCGCCAAAGCCGAACCCAAACCCGCCGCCCTCGACGCCGACCTCTTTTAACCTTCATCTATTACGACCATGAAAACCCTCCTCCACCTCATCGTCCTCCTCACCCTCACAGCGAACACCCTGCTCGCTCAAAACTCCGAAATCCCCCTCACCCCGGGCGATCGCATCAGCCTCACCATCGGCGGCGTCCCCTCGGAAGAAGTCCCCCAAATCTCCAAAGTCTACACTGTCAGCGACAACGGCACCATCAACCTCCTCCACATCCAGGAAGTCCGCGCCGCCGGCCTCAAACCCTCCGCCCTCCAGCGCGCCATCGAATCCGCCTACAAATCCCAGGAAATCTACACCAACCCCACCGTCACCGTCTCCATCGACTCCATCGCCGGCGATACCGGCCGCCAAGTCTACGTCTCCGGCGTCGTCGCCCCCGGCCCCAAACCCTACAAACCCGGCATCACCGCCTACCAAGTCATCATGGCCGGCGGCGGCCCCACCCCCTACGCCAGCCTGAAGAAAACCCGCATCGTCCGCACCAACCCCGATGGCACCCGCAAAACCATCCCCGCCGACCTCAGCAAATACTCCAGCAACCCCAGCGTCGACATCTCCCTCCAACCCGAAGACCAAGTCATCGTCCCCGAGTAACCCCGTGGAGCAAGCCGCTGGCTTGCATCCTGAAACGCTCCACAAACTTCTCCAGTTCCGCGCCACTTCTGATTTCCGTGGCCTCCGTGCATTCCGTGGGCCCCACACTCCCGCCCCCCGTGGAGCAAACCGCTGGCTTGCCTCCCGCTCTCCCCACTGTCACTCCACATTCTGAATCTGCTCCCGGATCTTCTCCAGCTCCGTCTTCGCCGCCACCACCAGGTGCGCCAGCGCCGCATCATTCGCCTTCGCACCCATCGTGTTGAACTCCCGGAAAAACTCCTGCGACAGGAAATCCAAACTCCGCCCCACCGCCTCCCCACTGTCCATCCCAGCGCGAAACTGCTTCAAGTGACTCGCCGCCCGCGCCAGTTCCTCTGAGATATCGCAGCGATCCGCATACAGCGCGATCTCCTTCACCAGCCGCTCATCCTCCAGCGGCAGTTCCATGCCCGCATCCGCCAGCCGCTGCCGCAGCGCCGCCCGATGCTGCACCACCACCTGCGGCGCCAACACAGTGATCTCCCCCAGCAACCGCTCAATCTCCGCCAACCGCCCCAGCAGCTCCTCCTTCAAGTTCGCCCCCTCCACCTCACGCATCGCGATCAAGTTCGTCAGCGCCTCCTCAAACGCCGCCTGCAACGGCTCCATGTCAAACGCCTCCAAGTCATCCGCCGCCCCCTGCACCATCACCCCCGGCAACCTCAGTAGCTCCGCCATCGCCAACTCCCCAGGCACGCCCAGCTTCGCCCCCAGCACCCGCGCCTGCTCCACGTAAGCCGCCGCCACCTCCGCATTCATCTGCACCGCCACCGCGCCCGCACCCACCACACTCTCCACCAACCGCGCCTGCACCTGAACCCGACCCCGCGAAACCCGCTTCTGCACCTGTTGCCTCAAAACCGGCTCAATCTCCGCCGCAGGCACCTCCCTCGGCAACGAAATCACCACCTCCAATTGCTTCCGGTTCACCGAAGCACACTCCACCAGCCAACTGCGCCCACCAGCCACAGCCTCACCCCGCCCAAATCCCGTCATGCTTCGCATCATCCCCACCCATAAGCAAAGAACCCCTTCCGTGCCAGCTCTCATGTAAAGGTACAAATATCAATCTTAACTCAGAAAGCCTATTGACAAAAACAGATCAACCATTGTACAAAACAAACGCGCATCAAAAATCCCTTGAAATTATGAAGCTGATTTTTCTACCTCGTTTGGGAAATCCAGTAAGGCATACTCTATTATTGTCCATCGCAACATTGTTCGTGGCCTTTGGAATCCACGCGTCCTACGCAGACGAACAAGACGACATAGATCAGAACATAGCAGACGCAATCGACGCCACTCAAGCAGCGATGGACCGATTGGTAGATCAAATGGAAGATTTAAACTATACAATCGAGGAAGCGGAGCCTTATGGTGAAGAGCCGTATTTTGAGGACATGACAGGACAGGAAATCATCGAAGAATGCATCGAAGAAATGATGGAGACCGTCCAAGAGTGGCTAGACTTTCAAGAACAGCTTCAAGACCTTCAAGAAATACAAGATCCGACCGAGGGAACGTGGGCATAACGGTAACTCGAGTATCGAACGAGAGATATCTGCCGACTTAAACCTAACTCAAACAACACGAAAAATCATTCTCGAAGATGAAAATATCTTCATTCTTCCTTGTGGTTCTCCTTTTCAGCACGGCCGCAATTGCTTATTGGTTAGCTAGGCCCCCATCAGATAGTTCTGTAAACACAGTACCGTTAGAACATCCTTTCAAGAATGCCAACACAGTATCACCGCCAAATGCTCCTTCTAGTGAACCCCAATCCTCTCGGGAACCACCGCTTGACGCACTGAAGCGCGATCAAATTGCCCGTGCTAAAGCACTCATTGACAGCCATAACGCCTCGAAAAAAACCTTGCCCTGGGAGCGTTCCGACGCTGCAATCGAGGATTTTTCGCGTCACATCTGGGAATCAAAGAGGACAGAATATATCAAATTGTTCAACAATTGGAACCTCACAGCCCAACAAACTCAGGAGCTAGAACAAATCCTCCTCCGCCGCGACACCGCAAAACGAAAACTTCACAAGGCAGCAGACGAAGCAAGTTTTCTCTCCCCTGAATCAAAGCGTATCCTCAAAGAAACCAAAGAAAATGAATCAAGAACGCAAGCTGAGATTGCCACCATTGTTGGCGATGAAAAGCTCCAAGAACTAATTCGCTTTGAGGATTCCAAAGCTGAGCGTAGAACCGTCGACAAACTTGCATCAACCTTGGAATCAACGGCTGCTCTAGATCAAACACAAGAACAGAAAGTAATGCAAAGCTTGTACGAAGTGCGTAAACGTTTCAACTCTGCCCAATCCGTGAACACCCCTGCAACATTGCTCGGAATTGACTACCGAAATGAAGTAATTTTGGAGCTAACGGATTCTCTCAAACCAGAACAGTTAACGGTTCTTCGTCAGATACTTGAAGCTGAAGCTGCGTTATTCGAGCAAGCCAAGAAAGCGCACCCTAGCAACCGAAAATAAGGCAAGCCCCCTCAACCTACCCGCCTCACTCCCGCCTGCTTCAAAGCCGCCCGCACCATCAGCACCTCCCCCACATTCTCCCCCGTCAGCAACCCCACCAGCCGCCCCGTCAGCGGATCCACCACCGGCACCGCCGGACACGACATCTCACGCAACACCCGCAATGCCTCACCCAGCGGCATCAAAGGCGCCACCTTCTCCGCGCACACCTCCATCACCTCCCGCGCCAAATGCTCGGGCCCATGGTCCGCCAGCGCCGCAATCAATCGCGTCCGGCTCACCATCCCCTGCATCCCCCCCGCCTCATCCAGCACCGGAAAATCCTGCTGTGTCCCCGCCAGCAAATGATTCACCGCCACCCGCAGTTCCGCATCCGCCGCCAGCGCATGAAACTCCACCATCATCGCGTCCTGCACCACCAGTGACCGCGTCGCCTCTTCCTGCGTCACCACCGACGCCTCCTGACCCGCCGCCACAAAAATGAAGAACGCGATCAACAATAAAAACGGCTGAAACGTCCCCGACAGCAGCATCCCCACCACCACCAGCGCCGCAATCCCCTGACCCATCGTCGCCGCCCACCGCGTCGCCTTCTCATAATCCGTCACCATCGCCAGCAGCGCCCGCAAAATCCGACCTCCATCCATCGGAAACGCCGGCACCAAGTTGAACACCACCATGAAGATGTTCCACATCATCAAATGCTGCCAAAACCCGCCGCTCTGGTGGAACGCATAGTTCGCGTCAAACCGCACCCGCAACCCCAGCACAATCGCGATCCCCGCCGCGATCGCCACATTCACCATCGGCCCCGCCAGCGCCACCACAAACTCGTGCAACGGCGTCCGCGGCATCCGCTCCAGCCTCGCCACCCCACCAATCGGCAACAGCGTGATGTCCGGCGTCTTGATCCCATACATCCGCGCCGCAAACACATGCCCAAATTCATGCAGCAACACGCAAAAAAACATCGCGCACACCAGCACCACCGCCGCCAGCCCTCCATCCGCTCCCTGACCCCCTCCCGTCCCTTGCACCGCCACAAACAACAGCAGCAAAAAGAACGTCAAATGCACCCGCACCTCAGTTCCAGCGATCGTAGCCAGCCGAAAAGACCATTTCATACCCACCCATACGCAACGAAGCCGGGTTTAGCAACCCGGCCCCGCCTCCCATCACTCAATCGATGGCTAAATCAAAACCGCTCAGCTCTTCGGCGCCGCAGCCAAAGCCGCCGCAGCCGCTTCCGTCTCACGCCGACTCTCCAGCACCTTGTCCACCAACCCATAAGACGCCGCCTCAGCCGCGCTCATGTAATTGTCACGATCCGAATCACGCTCGATCTGCTCCGTCGTCTTGCCGGTGTGATGCGCCAAAATCCGGTTCAACCGGCGCTTCAACTTGTACATGAAATCCACCGTCCGCTCCACATCCGACGCAGTCCCACGTGCCCCACCCGACACTTGGTGAATCATGATATCCGAGTTCGGCAAAGCAAACCGCTTGCCATGCGTGCCCGCAGACAGAAGCACCGCACCCATGCTCGCCGCGATCCCGATGCAATACGTGTTCACATCACAGGTCACAAACTGCATCGTATCGTAAATCGCCAAACCCGCCGTTACCGAACCCCCAGGGCTGTTGATGTACATGTGGATGTCCTTCTTCGGATCCTGCATCTGCAAGAACAACAACTGCGCAATGATGATGTTCGCCACCTGATCATCCACCGGCGTGCCCAGGAACACGATCCGATCCTTCAGCAAGCGCGAGTAAATGTCATAAGCCCGCTCCACACGGCCCTCACTCTCGATCACGGTCGGAATCACGTAGCCGGATGGACCAGCATAAGGAGGAGTAACAAGAGACGGATAATCAGAGAAAGGAGGATTCATAATGCGTGCAATGAACGAGCGGGGAAAGCCCTTGTCAATCGAACTGCGAAACCGTTGCAATTCCCAATCCAACAAAGCTCAACCCACTCAGGTTATTCATTCATCTCTACGTCTCCAAAAGGCTCTCAAAACCAAAGTTCTTCGCAGACTCATTAATCAGAGATGAGAATGGCAGGCCATAAAGTACCGTATTAAGTGCTGTGAATAACTGCCAAAACCGTGTTCCTCCCGTCACAAACGGACGTTCCACGTGACGGTCCTGTGGCAATAGATCGTGCCTAATCTGTGAAGTCTCACCGACAAGTCGCACTTCTGCGATCCTATTCAGATTTGAGAAAAGAGTCACCACACCCTATTCACAAGTTATCCACAGTCTAATTTCGCTTTCCAAGCCACTCCCGCCGCCACCGCTTCCGCCTCTTTTTTCGATCGTCCCACGCCCCGACCCAGCACCCGCC
Source organism: Verrucomicrobiaceae bacterium (assembly GCA_029865835.1). Taxonomy (GTDB): domain Bacteria; phylum Verrucomicrobiota; class Verrucomicrobiia; order Verrucomicrobiales; family Verrucomicrobiaceae; genus JAGRPD01. Next base: position 8,332 of record JARXAL010000175.1, on the reverse strand, counting down.
CATTCCACCGCACCTCCACCACAAACGACCGATCATGATCCGGCCCTGAACTCTCCAACACGTGGTATGTCGGCGCTTCCCGATTCAGCGACTGCAACTTCTCCTGCAGCCTCCCCTTCGGATTTTGGTCCTCCGGCTGCGCCTGCAACAAAGCCAAATCCGGCTCAAACAACCGCTTCACCAGCTCCTGGCATGCCTCCATCCCCCCATCCAAATAAACCGCCCCCGTGATCGCCTCAAACGCATCCGCCAAAATCGAATCCCGATCCCGCCCCCCGTTCGCCTCTTCCCCACGATCCATCTTCAAAAACGCCCCCAACCCCATCCTCCGCGCCATGTTCGCCAGCGCCAGGGTCGATACCAGTCTCGACCGCCCCTTGCTCAGCGTCCCCTCATCCGCTCCTGACCACAGCCGAAACAGCACCTCAGACAAAGTCAATTGCAGCACCGCATCCCCCAAAAACTCCAACCGCTGATTCGATGGCACCTCATGCTTCAGCTTCTTCGCCAGACTTGCATGCGTCAGCGCCTCCTCCAGAAGCCTCACATTGGAAAAGGTGTACCCGATCAGCGACTCCAATGACGGCATAGTTTCAATCACGCTGGCAGTTCACTCAACACCGGAAAAACCAAAGATGGGGTGATCGACGGGGCTCGAACCCGCGACAACCGGTACCACAAACCGGGGCTCTACCAACTGAGCTACGACCACCATCTTGGGAAAGGGGAGAAACTAATAATCGCAAATCCCAACCGCGCCAGTGAAAAAAGAGCCCCTTCAAAGGCAACAAGTTTCCACAGCAAGGTTGAGAAACCGCCCTCCGAAACGTATCGTTCTCGTATGAAAGCCGTCCTCCTCGCCGCTCTGCTGGTCTCACCCCTCGTTTGCACCTGCTCCGCTTTCGCCCAAACCCGCGGCCAGCAACCGGAGCAACTCACCCCCGAACAGCAAGCCGAACAGGAACGCCAACTGCGCGCCTTTGCCGATCGTGGCGACGCCGATGCTCAATTCGAACTCGGCCTCCGCTTCCTCACCGGCGAAGGCTTCAAGAAGGACGACAAAAAAGGCGTCGAATGGTTGGAGAAAGCCGCCAAAACCGGCCACCTCCGCGCCATGTACGTCTACGGCAGCCTCTTCGAAGACGGCGTCACCTTGGAGAAGGATGTGCCCAAAGCCGTCGAATGGTATCAAAAAGCTGCCGACGGCGGTTTCGTCATGGCCCAGCACTCCGTCGCCGTCGCCTACGAACTCGGACAAGGTGTGGAAAAGAATGTGAAAAAAGCCGCTGAATGGTTCGAGAAAGCCGCCTCCCAAAACTACCCGCCCTCCATGGCCGCGCTCGGCTCCAAACTCGAACAAGGCGATGGCGTACCCAAGGACACCGCCCGCGCCGCTCTTCTCTTCTTCAAAGCCTCCAAACAAGAATTCGAACCCGCCATGGCCCGCATGGCCCACATGTACTACACCGGCACCGGCGTCCCTCTGGATTACCGCCGCTCCTTCGGTTGGTACCAACGCGCCGCCCGCACCGGCGACGCCTGGTCCGCCAACGACCTCGCCTGGTTCCTTTCCACCTGTCCTGACGAATCCCTTCACAATGGCGAGCAAGCCGTCCTCATCGCCAAAGAAGCCCTCAAAATCCTTGCCGAATCCGGCAGCGAAGAACGCCATGAAATGATCGACACCGTCGCCGCCGCCCACGCTCGCAATGGCGAATATGGCGAGGCCGTCCTCTGGCAGCAAAAAGCCATCTCCCTCCTCGCCGAAGACAAAGACGTCACCCCCGGACAACGCGAAAGCCTCAAACAAGAGTTCGAAACCCGCCTCAAACTCTACCGCAAACAAAGCCCCTACACCGAGCCCGAAGCCGAAGGCGAAAAAGACGCCCAACCCCTCCCACAGGACACCATCCTCCAGGACGAAGGCATCCCCGAAGGCCCACCCCCCAGCAAAAAAGCCCCCGGCAAAAAACCCCGCGGCACCGTCGTCTAAAACCCCGCCAACGTAGGCGCATTCGCCAGAATGCGAGCCTTCAACGTCGACCCGCCCATAATGCGAAGCCTATTCGCCCAATGTGTAGGCGCATTCGCCAGAATGCGATACCTTCAGCGTCGACCCGCAAGAAAGCCGCCTGAATAGCCAACCAAGACGGCGCGTCAGAGTCTCCACCATCGCTCCTGGCTGCGCACTTGTGTTTGCACCCAGAATGCGGCATGGCTTCCACGCTCAGCATGAACGCCTCGCCGGACTCCGCCTCCATCTTCCCCCCGACACCCAACAGTGTCCCATTGGCGGTGCGACCTGCAGGCAAATTCTTCAACCTGGCCGATGATTCAACCTGGTGGATGAACGGTATCACCTACGGTCCCTTTCCCCCCAATCCCGCCGGCGAACCCTTCCCCGAAACCGAACGCTTGGAGTCCGATCTGCGCATGATCGCCACCCTCGGATTCAACACCCTCCGCCTCTACTCACCGCCCACCCCCACCCTCCGCCGCGCCGCCCAAAAAAACGGCCTCCGCCTCCTCGTCACCTTGACGTGGACCGATCACGTCGACTTCCTCTCCGACGGCTCCCAGGTCGCCGCCATCCTCGACACCATCACCAAGCAGGCCCGCGATCTCGCCGGAGATCCCACCATCGCCGCCATCCTCGTCGGCAATGAAATCGACAAAGGCCTCGTCCGCTGGATGGGACCCCGCCGTGTCCAACACTTCCTCGAACGCCTCATCGCCACCGTGCGCCGCGCCGCCCCCGGCGTCCCCTGCGGCTACGCCACCTATCCCTCCACCGGCTACCTCATGCCGCGCACCGCCGACTTCTTCGCGGTGAACATCTACCTCGAAGATCCCGCTGCCCTCTCCGCCTACCTCCACGGCCTGCAAAACCTCGCCGGCAACAAGCCCCTCCTCATCACCGAGTTCGGTCTCGACGTCAAAACCCACGGTGTCGAAAAACAAGCCGAAGTCATGCGCTGGCAGCGCCAAGTCGCTCTCGATGGCGGCACCGCCGGCAGCATCTGGTTCGCCTTCACCGACGAATGGTACCGCGGTGGCCGACTCGTCACCGACTGGCAATTCGGCATCGTCGCCGCCGGACGCCAACCCCGCCCCGTTTGCGCCCTCCTCGCCAACCTGCCGCGCCGCCTCGATCCCCCCATCGATTCCCTCTCCATCTCCGTCATCGTCTGCACCCGCAACGGCTCCAAAACCCTCCCCGCCTGCCTGGAGTCCATCAAGCGCCTGCGTTACCTCAAATTCGAAATCCTCGTCATCGATGACGGCTCCACCGATGCCGTCCCGGACATCATCAAAGCCTACCCCACCGTGCGCGCCTTCCGCCAGGAACCCTCAGGCCTCAGCGCCGCGCGCAACCTCGGCATGAAGGAGGCCCGCGGCACCTTGCTCGCCTACACCGACGACGACTGCATGGTTCACCCCGACTGGTTGATCCATCTCGCCCGCGCCTTCACCACCGATGAAAAAGTCGTCGCCGCCGGCGGTCCCAACATCCCTCCTCCCCCTCGCAACGGCACCGAAGCCGTCGTCGCCGCCGCCCCCGGCTCACCCGCCCACGTTCTCCTCAACGACACCGAGGCCGAACACCTCCCCGGCTGCAACCTCGCCATTCGCAAAACCGCCCTCGAAGCCATCGGCGGCTTCCGCCCCGTCTTCACCACCGCCGGCGATGACGTCGACATCTGTTGGCGCCTCCGCGAAGCCGGCGGCATCCTCAAATACGTTCCCGGCGCCATGGTCTGGCACCACCGCCGCTTCACCGTCAGCGCCTACTTGCGCCAGCAGCGCGGATACGGCCGCGCCGAAGCCCTGCTCATGAAAGAGCACCCCGCACGCTTTGGCCCCTTCGGCGGCGCGCGCTGGCGCGGTTGCATCTACGGCGACTCCCTTCCCGTCAACGATCCCGCTGAAGGCGCTGTTTATTTCGGCCCCTTCGGTAACGCTCCTTTCCAAGGCATCTACCGCCAAGCCACCGGTTACCTGGTCGAATGGGCTTCCGGATTGTTCTGGCCCGCCCTCGCCATCGTCGCCTGCTGCTTCCGCCAGTTTGAAATCGCCACCGCCATCGCCCTGCTCGCGCTGGTTGCCGCCGCCGTCCGCCTGTATCGCCTGCCACCTCCTCCGTTCACCTTGAGCTGGCTTCAAGAGTCGCTCTTGCTCGCCCTCTGCTTCGTGCAACCCCTCGTTCGCGAAGCCGCCCGCGTCTGGGGCATGATCCGCCTCGGCGCTCGTCCCGGTGGAGCCCCCACCCAGGTCGAACATCCTCTCCCCCCACCGCCACCGCAAAAATGGGCCCTCCCCATCAGCGAACTCGAATTCTGGAGCGACTCCAGCGCCGACCGCCACCTCTGGCTGCCCGCTCTCCAAACCGAACTCCAAACCCTCAAACTCGCCGCCCGCCGCGACGACGGCTGGCGCCGCTTCGACTTCGAAGCCTATCCCAAAGCCGAAATCTCGCCTGCCGTCTTGAGCGTCACCGAATACCACGGCGGAGCCCGCTGTTTGACCCGCGTCCGACTCCTCCTTCGTTTCACCCCCGGCCTCCTCATCGCCATCCTCATGCTCCTCGCCTTGGAGACCGCGCTCTACTTCAACCCGCGACCCCGCCTGCACCTCCTCGGCCTCGGCAGCCTCATCACCACCGCCAGCCTCCTCGTCATCATCCCACCCCTCCTGCTGCGCCCCCTCCGCCGCGCCGCCCTCTCCGCCGCCACCCGCGCCGGCCTCAAACGCGTTTGATCCCACCTCATGATGAACCCCTCCGCTATCATCCGGCTCCTCCTCCTCTGCCTCCTGCTAGCCCCCCTCGCCTGCAACCGCGAGCCCATCGAAGCCTCTTACGACGACCTCGTCTGGAAGAATGACGTCTACCTCCTCGGCGGCAACCCCTTCACCGGCACCGCCCGCGCCCTGCATCCCAACGGCAAACCTAAAGCCGAATACCCCTTCGTCGACGGCCGCTTCCACGGCATCGTCCGCGAATGGTGGGAAAACGGCCAGCAATCCGTCGAAACCCACTTCGAAAACGGCCAACGCCACGGCAGCAACCGCTACTGGAACCCCGAAGGCAAACTCACCAAAGAACAAGTCTACGACCACGACAAATCCATCAGCGAGAAGCACTTCTAAAGTAGCCATCATCGCTCAGCGTGATGAGCCCACCGTGCAACAGAACCTCCCGAGTCCGCTACGCTGCTTGGTAATGGGACAATCTTTTCGAGAACCGGTGTGACCCTGCGGTCCGGACCTCCAGACACTCCACCTTTGAACCTTCTCTCAAACTGCCTCAGTCACGCTGAACCAAAACAGCTTTAATCGCATTGGTTTTCTTGATTTTATTATTATTGCGTATTATTATATAAAAACTCATCGGTTACAGCAATAGAGCTTCCCGACATGGCCCTCACTACACAACCTTCACGCCACAGAACCCAAGCGTTTTCCTTGATCGAAGCGATCTTTGGCATCGCCATCCTCGCGGTCATGTCTTCCCTTGTCGTCGCTGCGATCACTAACGCCTCACGTGACGCCAACCGCATCGGCGCCCGCCATCAACAAGCAACGCTCAACAAAGCGCTTAACGTCTGGGTCAGACCCCCTCACACCTCGTCTCCGCTCCACGTCCAGTCCCAACTCGTCCCGGTTCCCTCAAAAGCAATTTCCTAGCAGACAGACATAGCAATAATGCCTCCCGCCCCCACTTTCGTCCGCAATCAGGGCCTCGATATCCTTCGAGGCATCGCCATCCTGCTGGTGTTGATCAACCACGTGGAGCCTTCCGTGCTGCCAGGTCTGCCTGAACTCAGCGGCGCAGCGGGTGCCGTTTACTGGCGGCTGCGCAGCCTGGGCTGGTCTGGGGTCGACATGTTTTTCGTGCTCAGTGGCTTTCTGATTTCCGGCTTGCTCTTCAAGGAGTTGGAGCGCACCGGCAGCCTAGCCCTCGGCCGCTTCTGGGGGCGGCGTGCGTTCAAGATCATTCCCTCCTACGCGGTGCTGCTGCCGGTGCTGGCATGGACCGGCACTACCGAATGGCTGGACACGACCTCGCTTGCCACCTCGGTCACCTCACTGCTTCAGCACGGCTTGTTCTTGCAGAATTACCTCGAGCACAACGCGAACGGCCCGACCTGGAGCTTGGCGGTGGAGGAGCACTTTTATCTGCTGCTGCCCGGATTGCTGCTGCTCCTTTCACGGTCGGCCACTCCCGCGCAGTTCGAGCGCCGCGTGCTGACCGCCGGGCTGGTCGTGATGTTTGTCGTGCTCGTCGCCCGCTGCTATCATACTTGGCAGTCCGGAGTGCATAGTGAGGACTACCGCTTGAGCCACTACCGTATCGACAGCCTGCTCCTTGGCGTGCTGGTGCAACTGATGGCCCGGCGCGAACACGGACTCGCGCAGACCATTCTGTCTCATCCGTGGTGGGCGTTGGCCGCCGCCTCTGTACTCATCGCGCCCAGCTTGGTCATGGGCAGATCGCATCCCATCATGTTCTCGATCGGTTTCACCGGGCTCGGCCTTGGGTATGCGCTCGTCCTGCTGGTGTTTTCTCAAGGGTTCGACTTTCGCCACCCCGGCCTGCTGGGGCGCATCCTGGCCCGGATCGGCACCTGGTCCTACAACATCTACCTCTGGAATTTCTTCCTCGCCGCCCTGCCGCTCGGCGCCTACGCCCTCGCGCAGGGCTGGCTGGCCTCGAGCCTCTCGGATCCAGTGCCGGAGGTGCTCGCCCGAGGCGCACTCTTCATCGGAGTCTCCATCGCCGTCGGGGCCGCCTTCACGTGGTTGGTAGAGAACCCATTCCTCTGGCTGCGCGATGCTCTGCTACCCACAAGCCGCCGCACCACAAGCCCCACCCCCCCCGAGCCAGCCGCCGCGACTGCGAATGGCTAAAGCTTTGCGGGCGAGCGCAGTTCTGTCCGGAACTTGCACCTGATCTCTTCGTGAGCGTGTGGTCAGCTTCTCATGATCGCGCGCTGAGGCAAGGTGACGGAACATCAGTCCAGCTTCACGAACGCCAGTGTCCAAAGCCCTAGACAAATGCCCCCCCAGCCCATCCATCTGCTCCAGGAGCCAATGGAAGTGCGGCACATAGCTACACGATCAAGCCGCGTTTTAGCAAATAGAGCCCAGGGTTGCATCGCTGGGTTCAGGGCAAAGAAGGTATAGAGAATGTTTTTCTTGGTCTCTGGAATAGTAAGAGGCAATGTCTCTGAGACTAATCCGCTTCTGTCAGCTGATGGCTTTTTCAGATGCGAGTTGAGTTGCACACGTCATCTTCACGTTACTCGATGGATCCAGCACACACCCATAATGCAACCTTCCCAGAAACACCGTGGACACATGTCCGCTTGGCTGGCGGTGAAGATACGATGGCACAGTCTTCTCTCGAGACTTTCTGCCGCATGTATTGGGCACCGCTCTACGCTTATGCCCGCCGCCAAGGCATGATCGCGGTGGAGGCTGAAGATGTGACGCAGTCGTTCTTCGTTCACTTGCTGGAGAACTGGCCACTGAGCGCGGCTGACCGGGACAAGGGCCGACTGCGGTCGTATCTGCTCGGTGGGCTGAAGAATTTCATGCTTAATTGGCATCGGGCAAAGAACACGGTGCAGCGCGGTGGGCGTTGGCAGCGGGTGGAATTTGATACCCAAGAAGTGGAGGCTGTGTGCGCGGCGCAGTCGGCGGGGCTGTCGCCGGAGGAATGCTTTGAACGACAATGGGCTGCGTCGTTGTTCGATCATGCATTGCGGGATCTGGAGGCGGAAATGACGGCGGCGGGCAAGGGGCAGCAGTTCGCGGTGCTCAGTGAGTTCCTGCTGGTGCATGGCAAGGAGGCGCGCCACTCCGAAGCTGCCGCACAACTCGGAATGGCGGAAGGCACGGTTCGCGTGGCCGTGCTCCGTTTGCGCCAGCGCTTCCGTGACCGAGTGCGCGCACATGTGGCGGCGACAGTGAATGATGAGGCCGAGGTGGATTTGGAACTGCGCCACCTGATGAACCTTTACTCAGGCAGCGACTAAATGGAACACTGCAAGTTTTGCGACACTCCGTTGCGGCTCCGCGGCACAACGGCGTATTGCCCGCTGTGCGCGATGCGGAATCTCTTCGACGATGAGGAAACGATCCACGTGCCAACGCCCACGCCGCCTGGGTTCACTGGCGCCCCCGGCCTGCCGGAGCTGACGCGTTTTGCTTTGATCGATGTGCTGGGTGAGGGCGGATTCGCAGTGGTTTATCGTGCGCGGCAACTGGAGCCGGTGGTGCGCGAGGTCGCGGTGAAATTGCTCAAAGGTCAGCTGGCGACGCCTGATGT
>JARXAL010000149.1 GCA_029865835.1 Verrucomicrobiaceae bacterium | reverse complement strand
GTTCCAGCGGTTCCGGTCCCAGCATCTCCAAACCAACGCCATAACGGTCCATCATTTCCTGGGTCAATGTTTTGATCCGCGCTGCCGCCCCGTCCCAGTTGCTCGCTCGCACCAACTGCGCCATTTCGAGGATCTCAAAGGGACTCAAACAGAAAAGCCTCTCCATCCCGGAAAAAACACGCCTCGCCCGCCGACTGAATGCCGTGGCCGAATCCTTTTCATAACGCCGGAAAATCAAATCCAAATCATGCGGCGAAAAATCCGCATCCGCCGCGTGGATCGAGAAATGCCTGATGAAATCCGCAAAGCGGTCGGTCAGAACAAATCGATCGATCGTCAAAAACGTTGCCGCAAGTTGCCGGGTCTGCCGCTGCCTTTCCACCAACTCGTGTCCCGCTGGCTTCTGGAAAATCCGACCCGTCAACGCTCCAATGATCGTCCCCACCGAAGCACCGGCAATCACATCCGGATGAATCCCCAACTCGCTGACCGCATTCGCAAAACCCACTTGAAAGACTCCCCGAAACACCCCGCCACTAAACAAAAAGACAACAGCCGGACCCTTCTTCTCTTCCACCTTCGGTGGATCAACCTTCTCAAAAGCAGGTCCAAGGCGGGGCAACTTCACATGCTGTCGCAGTTCACCTTCAGAAACGCCGCCCACTTCGGACTTCCCGGCACAGGCCATGCAACACCGGCATACTTCGGAGATCCCCGGCCCGGGATCAGAATTTCGCTCAGTCACGGGATCACCTCCAGGAAGCGCCTTCAAATCACCCCACGCAGCCATCAGTTTTCGGCAAGAAACATACTCCGTCCCATCACGTCGCATGATCGTCTGCCCTGATGCCCTCAACTGACCCACCGCTTCCCTCAAAGTAGCCTTGTTCGACGGATCGCGGTGCGGCCACTCATCAGGCTCTTCCTCATCGGGTTCCAACATCAGCTGCCGCTCTTCCAGAGTCCTTGTGTCAGGAAGAGCATCCGTTACCAGTCGTTCAATCATCGCCCGGCATCCGTCCGCAACCGCGGTGTCAATCAGTTCGCGTTGCTCGACGACAGATCCAGCCTTGGTCATCCGCAGCGTCAACTGATGCGCCCGATCAGGTGCCACCAACCGAATCTTAGCAGGCACAAACGTCTGAGGCTCCTCTCGCCCTTCCGAAACCGTCACCGCTTTTCCACCTAATGCCCGACTCACCCGATCAATCAAACTCTTGTCGAGCAACATGTCTTGAAATCGCTGCAACTCTCGCGCCCGCAACGCCACATCCACCAAGCCCGTGTAGGGCTCACTTTGCCCTTCCGGTTGCTCCTGCCTCAATGGCAATAGCGGCACCGAAACAATCCGCAACGAATCCCATCGCGCTTCTGTTTGCTTGCCCAAAATCTTGCAGGCCTCCTCATACACCGGCACAATCGGATCATTTGAAACACTGATGCCATCAATAAAGGTCGACGTGATACCTTGTTTCTGAATGGACTGCGCTTTGTAAAAGGGCACGACTGCACAAGCGCACATGAGCGCATCAACAACCGATGTCTCTTGCGGTATCGCCTCAATTTTTCCATTGGCCAAATTCGCAGCCAGCGGCACCAACCTCACCCCACCCGCATTATCCGAATCATCAAGATAATCCGCCAACACCTTCTTGTTTGCACTCCCTCCTGCAGTAGGCATTTCATGCTTCAACGCTCGCTGCACGCTATCATAGAATTTAAACTCTCCGTAGTAGCCCGGATCAAAATTCTGCACCAGCACCTCCATCAGCGCATAGGAATCTCCCAGATCGTTGAAAATCTGATAATGCTTTAGAACATTGGTAAAGGTCGACTTCTGCTTCGATAACGAACGCCACGCGATCAGTGCCAATACAGTCGCCATTCCTCCAATCACCAGCCCCCAAGCAATCAAAAGACAGATCGGCGGTAACTCAATCACTGAACAGCTAGACACTACTAGCAACAGAACCGCCGGCGAAAGGATTAACAGAAGTGTCAGGGGCAATAGGCCCAGAAACAACCAAAGACAATGCTCCCAAAGCCTGCGCAACCAACCCCAGCGATTGAAAATGATGTGTCCGGCATCAACTCCCACCGCACGTGATCGACCATTGATCCCAAACAGCTCACTAAGTTCGACTCGAGCAAGCAAACTCAAAGGCATGCTGAGAGAAAACAAATGGGTTGCAGCCAGCCACCAAAGCCGTGCTAGCAATCCACCACGATTGCCCCAGCGAACAACTGCGCTCTTTTCAGTGAAGGCATTCCAGCCCAACAGAATCCTCATCAGTTGCGTGAAGACGCGCACACTGACTCGCAGTCGAATCAAATGATTGAACAACCGAATCAGACCCGTTCGGCTTGCGACCGACTCCTCGCGATGATCACGCTCCTCTTTGAAGTGCCTGGGCAACTCCACTGGTTTCAACGCAAACGCCGCATTTGTCTCAAGTGGATCCGGTAAGAAACCCTTCAACACTGTCGATGGCGCGTTTCGAAACGCTTCTAGCAATTCACTAAAGCGCGCTACCCGCACCTCTTCATCCTGCTTTGACGACCCTTCGCTGCCTCCGGTTGCCCGCAGCACTTCCCCAAGCGCCGTGGCCGTAATCGCCCCAACAGAAATGCCAGCCACCATCTCCGGTGCTCGACGTCGAGTGACCAGCATCGCATGCACAACCCCCATCTGCATGACGGTATCAAATCCCGCTCCGGGAAATGAAAAAATCCGATAGGGTCGCTTCACACCTCGTCCAGGATCGGATTCCGTTGAGGCAGAGGTCTGATCAGAGATAGGAGACTTCGTTTCCATGGGGGACACTTCCGCAAGGCTAAGTTTCCACTCTATCCCGCTTACTCCAGGTCATGCAAACCCGAAAACCTCCCCGTTACAAACTGTCAGAAGCTTTGCCGAGATGCTCGAGTAAGATTCTCCTCACTTCTGCAATGGCCGCAGGATGCTGGTGAGACCAGTGACCCGTCGGCACAATCACTTCACTTTTTGCCCCGTCAAGATGACTGCTCCAATACGGCACAATGCCATCCGTGCTCACTGGCTTGGTTCGATCAAGATTCCCCCCTTTGCCCCGATCTCCAATAATCGAATGATAAGGCACGCCTTTCACCGGCGGCAGTTTGTCCATCGTCGTGACAAATCGATTGTTGGGCTTGAGCGCATCAATGCTGTTTGGCATGCGCTTGAGTTGTCCTCCTGATTCACTGGGCTTGCTCAAACTCACCGCATCCATCGCGTAACTCGGATCCCCCAGGCTGTCTCCCGTGTTAGCAATGATCCGACCTCCCAACTTTCCCAAAAAATGCTCAGCCAGATCCGCTCCGCGATGCGAAGCCGATGCGTAAATCACACGCGCAACCTCTGGCCGATGTTTGAAAATCAGCGCACTCACAATCGCCTTCTTGGCATCCGGTGGCAGCCCAATCTCATCCGGCGGCAAATCATAATACTGATCCCAAAGCTTCATCCCGCTGTCAGTGATCAACTCCCTCGCGATCATGCCTCCCATGCTGTGCCCGATGACCACCATCCGTTTATGATCCGGGTAAACCGATCGAATCGCATCCAGTTTGCTCCTCAAGACCGCCGCCATCAAAGGATAAGGATAACCCGTGGGATAACTGAAGAACCAGATTTGGTAGTTCTGTCGGATCGTTGCATCCCCACGCAAAGCCTCAATCATCGGCACCCAGGTTGCCTGAGAATCACCGAGACCATGGATGCAGAGAATCGGAATCTTTTTCGGATCGTACGGCTGCAACCTGGCCAAACGCGCATTCTCAGCAAAAGCACCCGGCCGAAGAAAGCTCGCAATTTCTGATTTTCTTGGCTTCAGCTCCGCCAGTTGCAAGCCTGTTGGTGCCGTAAAGTCCGCCGCAACCGGGAACGTATGCCCTCCAAACTTCACCGTTTCGGTCGCAAGCGGATCCATGTAGGCCGCCGTGCATGACCTCCCCTTGAAAAACAACACCTCCGTCACCCCATAATAAACAGCCGGCCCCTGGATGAACGGATCAAATCGAGTCGGATCAAACCCCTTGCTGGCAATAACCATCGGAGCACCCAATCCGTCCTTCATCGTTCGCTCCTTCACCAGTCTCCCCCGAAACTGATAACGATCCGCCGGCAAAATCCGGAAGTGCGAAGGATCGTGCTCCGGCTTGCCATCATGAGTGACGCTAAAACTCCAGTCCCCTCCAACCCCGGGGCAAATCACTGGCGCCTTCCAGGGCTGCAGTTTCGACTCGTGAAGAACTTCAAAGAGGCGCCCCACGGCAAAGTTGTAGTCCTTCCTCGCCTGGGCATCTTGCGGACTCTTCTCCAGAACCGCACCGGCAGTGGCTGCCGCATCAATGTAATGCCCCATCTGGGCGCGATACTCTTTGGAAGGATGCCTCAGCCCTTCGACAATCATCTCCCCTGCCGGCGTCTCTGCATCATAGTTCGGCCTCCGCTCCCTGACTTTCGCGTAGTTCTTACAACCCGATGCTACAAGCACCAACCCAAGAAAGAAGGCGCGAATCAGAATAGGCGTTTTCATAATGACAGAGTGTTAAATTGCCAGAAAAATGCCTCCCGGTCAAACAACACCCGAAGGATGGGAAAGTGCCTTCATAGCACTCCCCTCTCAATCCGCGCATGACGGTTCCAGGCTAAGCTTTCCGGAACGCTTCGATCCCCGTAATTCGCACCTTCCTCTTAACACCTGCACTATCCGAAGGCAATTCAACCTCAGCACCCACAGAATTGCCAATCAAGGCTTTCGCGGCTTCCGACAAATACGAAATGATCCCCTTGTCCACATCACCGTCCCAGGCTCCAAGAATCGTGAACGTTTCTTTGTCACCAGACGCCAAATCCTCAATGTTCACAATGGTTCCGATCCCGACGGAATCGCACGGCACGTTTGCAAAGTCAGTTCCCTGCGCACGCTCAATGTCGCGCTGTGCCTCACCCTGCATCCGCTGCAACACAGCCTGCTGCTGCTTCGCCGATTTGTACTCAAAGTTCTCCCGAAGGTCACCGTATTCACGGGCAATTTCGATGTCCTTCTTATTCTGAGGAATCTTGACGTTCATGATTTCCTCAAGTTCCTTCTTCTTCCGCTCAAGGCTGTCCCAGGAAACAATCAACGTGTTGTCCTCCCGCGCCCCGGCTTTCTCATCGACCATATCTTGGAGTGCTGGACGCTGCTTGATCATCTTCGCCATCAGGGATCGACGGCTCAATTCATCCAAACCGGTGAATCCAAGGATCCGTTTCGCAAACAAACGAACATCCTGCTCCTCAGCGTCGACCACCATCTCACCGAGGAGATCCGGATCATCGGCGAACGCATCCTGCAACCGGCCCGTGCGCTTCGGCCCACCCTCAAGGTGATCCGCATGCATCGCATCCATGATCGCATTGCCCAAATCAAGATTGAACACTCCCGCAGCATGGCCCTTGCGCTCCTTGCAGATCCAAATCAACAGATCAGCACTCGCTTTGCGATTCCGCACGGCCGTGCGCAAGAATTCTTCCAGCACTCCTGCGCGATCTTTCTCGTGCAACACCGCAGCGATTTCGCCAACCGCGCGTCCACCTGTTCGAGCCAAATGAAGCAGACACTGATCCACCCAGGTCTCGTCAGGGAACGCCTCTGGGAATGCCCGGTAAACACGCCCCAACAACCCGCCAGCCAGACCCGACACAGCATCCGTCAACTGATCACGAAACTGTCCCACCAACTCCGCCACCTTGACCGAACCCGCTGGAGCCTCACCCAATCCCGCGCTCTCCATCAACTCATCACGAGTCAAAACCAGTTGCAGGGCTTCCTTCAATTGGTATCTCGCCCCCATTCTCACCACGCCGGTCAAATCTTGAAACACTGGCGCCAACGCCTGCGCCTTGTCCGGAAACAAATCAATGTCCGTGGCGATCATCTTCAGCGCTGCAACCCGGGCCTTCAAATCCTTCGCCTTCATGAAGGCCTCCACCATGCCAGTTCCCGCTGCCGCTTCACTCTCACGCAAAATCAATGGCTCGGTGCGCTTGGACGGCACGACAATGTTTCGCACCGTTTTCAACGCCTTCTTCGCCCCATCCCACCACTTTTTGTATTCCCCATCTCCAACGATTCGCCCCTTGACCATCGCGTCCAGTTCATCAAGGGACATCTTCCCCCCGGAACTCTGCAGCGCCATTTCCACAAGCTTGGTAGGCTCCTCACGCGCAATCTTCTTCATCCCCTCCAAATCCGACAACCGCCGCGCCATGAAATGATTCTCTGGCAGGATGTCGAGTGACGTCACCGCGAAGCTCAATTTCAAAGGATGCCCCGGCTTGCCCTCAAAGTCGATGATCGCCCGATCCCCCAAAAGATCCCATGAAGCGATCTTGCCCACTCCCCAGCTTTTGTGAAGGCAATATACCCCCGGTTCCAGCAGGGAGAGCTTTTTACCCTCCGTGACACTCAATTTGCCTGCAGCTACCAGTTTCTGAACCTCGTCATTCATTAGAACGTTGACCATAGTGAACCCTGTGCCCGTAGCAAACAAAACCCTTCCTTCTTTGAAGATGCTTCTTCAGAGGTTCTAAAACCCCCCACTCTTTCTAATGGCACCCCCCTCCCTTTGCGGCCATCCTACCCCGTCAAAGCCCCTAACAATATGAGCACTCCCATCCCCACCCACAGCAAACTAATCGGCTACATCCTCTGGATCTTCGGATTTACCGGTTCCCACCGCTTTTATTACGGCCGCCCTGTCACTGGCATCATCTGGTTCTTCACCCTCGGCCTCGTCGGCATCGGTTGGCTGATCGACCTCTTCTTGATCCCGTCCATGGACAGAACGGCAGACCGCAAATATCTCGCTGGCCCTTATGATTACTCAGTCGCCTGGATTCTGCAGACCTTCCCTCTCTTCGGCCTGATCGGCCTCCATCGCTTCTATCTTGGCAAATGGGGCACCGGCATTCTTTACCTCCTCACCGCTGGCCTGTTCGGAATCGGCTGGGTCTATGACTTCCTGACCCTCAATACCCAAATCGACGAGCGCAACCGGGCAGCCCTCGCTGCCAATAACTAAACCTCGCTCCTCCCTCATTCAAAGCCGGACTCCTCCACCGAGGGTCCGGCTTTTTCATGCCCCACACCCAGCGGAAACTTAGCAAATCCGTAATATTAACCTTGTAAATGTATCTATAAGTTTTAGATTCTCTGTAATAACCCTATGAAGCGCTTTCCGCTCTCGCATCCATCGCGCCAACTCGGCCCCCTCTGCCTCGGCCTCAGCCTGCTGCTCTCCGCATCAGCTTCGGTCTCGGCTCAAAACGCTTCCCCTCAACCCGCCCCCCCTCCCCAAGGCAACGCCGGCACCCCACCACCAGCAGCCGCCCCAACCGCTGGTTACTCCCCCATCGGCAGCAACGCGACCATCAAGGTCAACTTCCCCAATACGCCCATCCAGGCTATCATCCCTTTCTACATCCAGCTCACCGGCAAAAAAATCATCCTCGACTCCTCCCTCCAAGGCGAGTCCCTCAAGATGATCGCGCCAGAGCCGCTTACGAAGGAAGAAGCAATCAACTTCATCCACGCCACCCTCCTGCTCAATGGCTACGCCATTATCCCAAAGGGCGATAGCACCGTGATGCTTATCCACCATCAAGGAGGCAAAAACCCAGCCCCGGAAGGCCTCCCCGTCATCAGTTCGATCCGCGATCTTCCCCAGGATGAGCAAATCGTCCACTACGTCATGCCCCTGGAGCACATCTCCGCAGACGACGCCTCAAAGGCCTTCAAAGAGGTCGTCAAACTCCACGCCTACGGTGCCATCACCCCAATCGCCAACTCCTCGGCCATCATCATCACCGAAAACACCGCGACCATCCGGAGCCTCCACGAAATCGCCCAAATCATTGACGTTCCTCCAGCCGAAATCTCCAACGAACTCATCGCGTTAGAACGCTCTGATGCAGAACGCATCGCCGAAGTGATCAACGAAATCTACGCTCAGCAAGACGATAGCAGCGCGGGTGCCGGCGGACAGCAAAACGCCGCCCCACAAAACGGAAACGCCCCAGCCACATCCATCAATCCCACTGCCTCCGCCGCCCTTGCCGCCGCCACCGGTTCAGCCAATACCGCCAATACCAACCCAACTGCCGCCAAGGTCCGCGTCATCGCCGACCGCCGCACCAATAGCCTCCTCGTCATCGCTCGCCCCGTCGACATCACCTACATCCGGGGCCTCATCGAGAAGCTCGATCAACAAAGCGGCGGCATCACCTTCATGAAGCGCAAACTCAGTTTCATGAATGTCGCCGATTTCCTTCCCGTCGCCTACGACTCACTCTCCCGCGACACCGACATTCAAACCGAAGGCGGTGGCCTCGCCATCAGTGGCGGAGGCGGAGGCAACGGTGGCGGTCTTGGCACAGGTTCAGCCTCACCTCGCAACTCCAGCACCCCATCAACCAACGCCAATCGCGGTGGCGACAACAACGCTGGCTTCGCTGGCGGTGGCTTTGGCGGAGGCCTCGGTGGCGGCACCGGCTTTGGCAACAATTCAAACCGTAGCCTGCTCGACGACCCCGCACAACAAGCCGCCCCCCAGTCCCTCATCGTCGGTCGCACCCTGCTCATCGCCGACAGCCAGTCCAACAGCCTCATCGTTTCCGGCTCACCCGAGCACATCGACATCATCGACCGCCTTCTCCAGGAAATCGACATTCGCCCGCAGCAAATCTACATCTCGACCATCATTGGCCAACTCACCCTCAATGACGAAACCAAGTTCGGCTTCGATTTCCTCAGACTCCTTGACGATTTCTCTCTCCAACAGAACATCACCACCAATACCGCATCAAACAGCGGCACCAACACCTCCACCTTCAATACCGATATCGATGCCAACGGCATCCCCACCACCACAGGAACCGCTACAGGCGAACGAACCAACTCATTCAACTCCGAAACCGCCCCTGGCGAGCCCGGCAACATCGTTCTGCCCATGGGACTCTCCAATTTCAATTGGAACAGCCTCAACCTCTATGGCCAGCTCGGCGCCATCTCCAAATACGTGAATCTTCTCGAACGGGACACCAACTTCAAAGTCATGTCCCGCCCCAGCGTCTACACCACCAACAACGGCAAAGCAGTCATCTCTTCCGGACAGCGCATCGCCGTCCCCACTCAGATTCTCTCCAACGGCGCCGGCATCGGAGGCATCGCCTCCACCAGCGCCAGCATCGATTACCGTGATGTCGTGCTCAAACTGGAGGTCGTTCCTCTCATCAACTCCGACGATGAAGTCACCCTCCGAATTGCCCAGATCAACGACAACATCATTGGCGAACAAGTGATTTCAGGAAACACCATTCCCACTCTCAGCACCCAGGAACTCGTCACGACAGTCACCGTGAAAAACGGCGGCACCGTCGTCCTCGGCGGACTGATCACCGAACGGGCTGCGAACAATCAACGCGGCACCATCTTCCTGCGCCGCATCCCCATCATCAAACACCTCTTCGGCGTCACCACCAAAACCTCCACTCGTGACGAACTCCTCATCTTCATCCAACCCAACATCATCAACAACAAATCCCCTTCAGATACCCCCAATCAAATCGAACGCGGTCGCTCCAGACTAATGGACGACACCATGCAGTTCGGCGTCCCCCGCGGCCAAGCCTCCGTCAATCGCAATTGAGCAAATCTCGGCCTACTCGCCCTTGAACAACTTCCTGAAGAAACCCTTGAAGGTCTTCTTCTCTTCGACCGGTTGAGCAGGCTTAACCTCTTCCACCGAACGCGCACTCGGCGGTGGCGTATCCCCGTCATCTCCACCGCCCGAGAAATCCTGCTCGCCCTCATCTACCTTCACAAATTTGTCGGTATCCTTCATCGCCAACACCAGCGGATCATCCGGACTCGCCTTCTCAAAGATGTTGGTGAAGACCTCTCTCACCATCGGAGCCGCCAAACCCCCACCGCTCACCCGCTCCCCTGGGCGTCCTTCATACAACACAGCAAAAGCATAAACCGGATTGTTAGCTGGTAGAAATCCGGTGAACCACGCCAAATTTTGCTGCTGAGCCGGCTTCCATTGTGCCGTCCCCGTCTTACCCGCAATCTGAGCCTGCTTGATTCCCGCCGCCTTACCCGTACCGCCACTGCCGGAAACCACCGCCACCATGCCCTTCACCACCGCATCACGATGCTCCGGATTCAAATCAATGCGACGCCGCACTTCAACCTCCGTGGCCATCACCACCTGTTCATTCACATCCTGCACCTGCCGCACCAACCGCGGCTGCATCAGGTTAACCCCATCCGCCAGGGCTGCCATGCTCTGGCAGACTTGCAAAGGTGTCGCCAAAACCTCCCCCTGACCAATCGAGATGTTTGCCAGTTCCCCCCCAATGATTTTCGTCCCTCGCTGCTCCAACTTGCGCGCATTCGTCGGAACGTTCCCAGCGGCTTCCGCCTTGATCGGGATTCCCGTCTTCTCCCCAAACCCCATTCGCATCGCCATATCCGTGATCGGATCTGCACCCACCGCCAAAGCCGCCTGATACATCCAGGTATTGCACGACCGCTTGATCGCCGTGATCACATTCATCATCCCCTCACCCGACTTTGTGTGGTTGTTGAAGTATCGATCTCCAATATACAATGACGCACTGCAATTGAAGGACGTCTTCTCCGTCACCTTCCCGCTTTCCATCGCGCCCAACGCCGTCACGATCTTGAATGTCGAAGCCGGTGGATAAGTCCCAAAAGTCGCCCGCGGATAGAGCGGCTTGCGCGGATCGTCATTCAGCTTTTGCAGCATCTCCGACTTGATCCCCGGCACCCAGGCATTGAGATCGAAACCAGGATTCGAAGCCAGCGCCAGGATATCACCCGTCTTCACGTCCATGATCACAAACGCTCCCCCATTACGCGCCCCCTTTTTCAGCGCATTCTCCGCATACTTCTGAATGTTGTAATCCAGCGTAGTGACCACATTCCTTCCAGGAACAGGCCTCCTCAAAACCTCTTCAGAAAGCAACTTGCCATCCGGACTATAAAGCTTGTTCACCATTCCAGAAGTGCCGGTCAAATCTCGATCAAACGTCGCTTCCAGCCCTTCACGGCCCTCCAACTCCTCAAACAAAGGATCACCATCCGAAATCGGCCCCAGCGGCAGTCCCCTCACCTTCCCCACATAGCCAATGATGTGGCAGGCACTATCCCCCTTCGGATAATACCGAATGTAAGCCGGTTGCACCACCAACCCCGAACCCAGATGCGGCTGCAACTTGTCCAACTCCTCATTCGTCAGCTCCACATTCAATCCCTCTTCAATCGCAAAAACCAAGGGCAGCCAGCGCCGATGCTCATAGTGACTTACCAACTTTTCCTCTTCCATCGTCCAGCGCCGCCCCAGCAACTGATTCGCCTTCCCAATCTTCTCCCCCGCGTACGCCAGAATTTGCTCACGCGTCGCATCCTTCATGAACGGGAAATTCAACGCCAAATAATTGACCACTCGCGACTGCGCAAAAGGCACCCCATGCCGATCCACAATTTGACCTCGCGGCGCCGGAATGCTCAACGTCAAAGCACGCGCCTGACTCTGCGTTTTCCAATCCGCAGGCAACGGAGCCGCCTTCGCCGGTGCTTCAGTCGCATCGGCTCTGTCTGCCTTGGTCTCCTCCACCACCTCCGCCTTCAGAATCAAAGGCGCCGGGGTGCCCTCCTGTCCCCACATTGGAGACCAGCACAAAATCGTAAAGACCAGCTGAACTGGCACCCGAGGCAAATGGCGTTTCATAGAAGAACTCAGCCCCTAAACTGAGGCGGATCCCATCTTGCCACCCCCACAAGCAAGCGTCAAGCCCACCTCAAACCTCAATCACTCCCACCAGTCACCACTTTCCCAATCAGAAAAATGGTGGCTCGGGACGGAATCGAACCGCCGACACGGGGATTTTCAATCCCCTGCTCTACCGACTGAGCTACCGAGCCATCAACACTCCACAAGGTGAAGCGAGCCGCGAAGTAAGCAGGGGTTCTAACCTCGCGCAACGGGAAAATGCATTCGATTCACGAACCCCTCCCTCAACCCCCGCCCGCCAAAGCCGAACCCCTCATCAACATCGACAAAAACCGCTCCTCAAAGGGCTCATTCGTCTGACATTGCATGAAATCAATCCGCCGGCCTGCACATTCACGACTCAAACTCTCAACAAAGGCGTCAAATGCCTCCGCATACCGCTTGGCGTCCCGCTTGGTGAACCAAAACCTTCTCCGTTCGCCCGTCTCCACCTCAGCCAGTTCAATCTCACCCTCCAATTGCGGCTCCCGCTCCTCAGGATGCAAGATCTGAACAAAGTGACTCTCTCCCGGCCAGGCCGCCGCCTGCGCCACCGCTTCCTGCGCCGCGTTCACATCACGCCCAAAGAAATCTGAAATCACAAAAATCACTCCATGCCGCTGCCGGGTCGGCCTGAACGTCTCAAAACATTGTTTCAAATCCGTGAAACCATCGAACTTCAGTCGGGTCACGCATTGAATGATCTTGTCCACACTCCCCTGCCCCCGCAAAGGTGGCAACTCCTGCCGGGTCGCATCGCTCATCGAATAAACACTGACCCGCTGCTGATTGCTCAACCCCAAATACGCCAACGCCACCGCAAACCGCAACGCCTGACGTCGCTTCTCCGCAAAAGGCCGCTCCATCGACCCACTCACGTCCAGGACAATGTGCAAATTCAGCTCCTGCGTCTCCTCGTAAAGTCGCACAAACAATTTGTCCAGCCGGGCATACAACCGCCAATCAATCGCCCGATAATCCTCTTTCGGCGTGTAATGGCGATAGTCTTTGAACTCTCGCGTGAACCCCGTGCTCGGCGTGCTCTGATTGCCCCGCCGCATCAACTGCCGTCGCTTCCGAAGCCGAACCGCCAGCATTCGCAGTCGGTCAAGAAACGCCGCATCAAACAACTCCTCGTCAGCCATCACCCCCTATCTTCCCCAATTCCCACCCCCGACGCAAGCACAGGCCTGCAAAATGCGCTCCACCAAGACGTACCTCTCCCTCCATGCCTTCACCTTCTCTCCGCCTCACCGTTACCTCCGCCCTCTTCTTCGCCGGCATCGCCATGGCCGACCCTTCCCCGCCCGAAGGCTTCCGGGCCATCTTCAATGGCAAAGATCTCACCGGTTGGCACGGCCTGAACCCCCACACCTCAGCCAAAATGGTTGGCGACAAAAAAGCAGCCAATCACCAGCAGCAACGCGCCGAATTCCCCTCCCATTGGCACGTTGAAAACGGCGAACTCGTCAATGTCGGCACCGGCCCCTACGCCACGACCGACGAAGAATTCGGCGATATCGAGTTTCTCATCGAATACAAAACCGTCCCCGGTGCAGACAGTGGCATCTATCTCAGAGGCACCCCTCAAATCCAAATCTGGGACAAAACACAGTCCTTTGACCCCAAAAAACCCGACCGAAAACCTCATCTCGGTTCCGGCGGCCTGTTCAACAATACCCCAAACACCCCGGGACGCGATCCCGCCACCGTCGCCGACAAACCCTTCGGCGAATGGAATCAGTTCCGAATTCGCCAAATCGGAAATCGCACCTGGGTCTGGCTGAATGACCAATTAGTCGTCGACGGAGCCCCCATGGAGAACTATTGGGATCGCACCCAACCCCTGCCAGCCAAAGGCCCGATCATGCTCCAAACTCACGGCGGCGAGATCCGGTGGCGGAACCTTTTTGTCAGGGAAATCAGCCCGCAAGAAGCGGCCCTCCTCCCTTCAAAGTCATAGCCTCTCTCCAAAAGACGCCTCAGCACCCATCCCCCTCAAAACTCCCATCGTTGCCGCTGCTCTTGCCGAAAGCCGCCCAATGATCTCCCGCTTGCGGTTCAACGTTTGTTAAGCCAGATTGAGCATTCGTCTAAATCCGCCCTCAACTCCTCCCCTGGACCCCGGTCGGACTGCCCCCTTTTCTCATGCTCAACTGGATCATCAAAAAAATCATCGGCACCAAAAACCAGCGCACCGTCAAGCGCCTCCAACCGGTCGTTGCCGAGATCAACCGCATTGAAGCCCAACTCCAGAACGAGCCCGAAGACGCCCTTCGCTCGCGCATGGCCGCTTGGCAGGAACAATTCCGTGCCTTCCACACCCCGGCTTTCCTCGGCGGTGTCTCCCTCCGCATCGCAGACGAATCCGCCGTCGACGAATGCCTCGCCAGACTCACAGACGCTTTCAATCGCCTGAAACCCCACTTCCCCGCACTCGACTCCTCCGCCCTCAAGATCGCAGGCCAACCCCTCGACCAAAAAAAAGCCGCCATCGACAAAGCCCGCGATGCTTGGAATGAAGTCGAGCCCAAATTCGACGCCATCGTGCGCAAAATGCTCGAGGACATCCTCCCCGAATGCTACGCCGTCGTCAAGAATGCCGCCCGCCGCATGTGTGGCCAGGTCCACAACGTCTGTGACATGCCCCTCACCTGGAACATGGTCCACTTCGACGTCCAACTCATCGGCGGCATCGCCCTCCATCGCGGCATGATCGCTGAAATGGCCACCGGCGAAGGCAAAACCCTCGTCGGCACCCTGCCCGTCACCTTGAACGCCCTCACCGGCCGCGGCGTCCACGTCATTACCGTCAACGACTACCTCGCACGCCGTGACTCCGAATGGATGGGCTACCTCTTCAAATACCTCGGTCTCACCGTCGGTTGCATCCAAAACGACCAACCCCCTCACCTCCGCCGCGCCCAATACGAGTGCGATATCACCTTCGGAACCAACTCCGAATTCGGCTTCGACTACCTTCGCGACAACGGCATGGCCTCCAGTCGCGAACAGCAGGTCCAGCGCGGCCATTACTTCGCCATCGTCGACGAAGTGGACTCCGTCCTCATCGACGAGGCTCGCACCCCCCTCATCATCAGCGGCCCCGTCACCTCCGCCGCCAGCACCCACCAGTTCGAACGCTACAAACCCCTCGTCGAACAACTCGTTCGTCGCCAAAACACCCTCACCAGCCGCCTCATCACCGAAGCCAACGAAGCCGCCAAAGCGAGCGACCTCGAACTCGCCGGCCGCAAACTCTACCAAGTCCATCTCGGGCAACCCAAACACCGTGGCCTGCTCCGTGCCATGGAGGACCCCGAACTCCGCCGCGCCCGCGAAAAAGCCGAACTCTCCGTCTACCAGGACACTCAAAAGATCGAGCTCTTCAAACTCAAAGAAGAACTCTACTACTCCATCGACGAGAAAAGCCACGACGCCGATCTCTCCGAAATGGGCCGCAACTTCCTCGACCCGGATGATCCAGACGGCTTCGTCCTCCCCGACCTCGCCACCCTCTACTCCGAAATCGACGGTGACTCCTCCATCTCCGACAAAGAGCGCGCCGAGAAAAAAGAAGCCCTCCAGGCCAAACTCGACCACCAAGGCCAGCGCATCCATCAAATCTCCCAACTCCTCCGCGCCTACTGCATCTACGAAAAAGACGTCGAGTATGTCGTCGAAGAAAACAAAGTCATCATCGTCGACGAACAAACCGGTCGCAAAATGCCAGGCCGTCGCTGGTCTGACGGACTCCACCAGGCAGTCGAAGCCAAAGAAGGCGTTCAAATCGACGCCGAAACCCAAACGCTGGCCACCATCACCATCCAGAACTACTTCCGCCTCTACCAAAACCTGGGCGGCATGACCGGCACCGCCGAAACCGACGCCGCCGAGTTCCACGACATCTACAACCTCGACGTCCTCACCATCCCCACCAACCAAGCCATCCGCCGCGTTGACACCAACGACAGCATCTACAAAACCCGTCGTGAAAAATACAACGCCGTCATCGAACTCATCAAAGAGCTCCACGCCAAAGGTCAACCCATCCTCGTCGGCACCGCCAGCGTCGACTCCTCGGAGACCTTGAGCCGCATGCTCAAACTCCAGAAAATCCCCCACGCCGTCCTCAACGCCAAATACCACCGCCAGGAAGCCGAAATCGTCGCCCGCGCCGGTCAAAAAGGCTCCCTCACCATCTCCACCAACATGGCCGGTCGGGGCACCGACATCAAACTTGGCGAAGGCGTCGCCGACCTCGGCGGCCTCTTTGTCCTCGGCACCGAACGCCACGAATCCCGCCGCGTCGATCGCCAATTGCGCGGTCGCTCCGCCCGCCAAGGCGACCCCGGCGCCAGCAAATTCTTCCTCAGCTTCGAAGACGACCTCATGCGCAACTTCGGGGCCGCCGAACGCATGACCAAGGTCATGGAACGCTTCGGCATGAAGGAAGGCGAAGAACTCCAGCACCCCTGGCTCAACCGCTCCGTCGAAACCGCTCAAAAACGCGTCGAACAACGCAACTACACCTGGCGGAAACGCGTCCTCGAATACGATGACGTCATGAATCAACAGCGTGAGGTCGTCTACGAATGGCGCAACGAAGTCCTCACCAGCAACGACCCCCGGATCTTACTCGAGGAAGGCGTCCAAAAAGGCCTCGCAGATCGCCTCGAAGAGTTCATCCCGAAAGGCGACCCCTCCATGGCCAATTGCGAAGGCCTCCTGAACTGGGTCAATGCTTCCTTCCCGATTGGCCTGACCGCCGAGGAAGCCCAGTTCGAATCCCGTGACTTCGACGGCAACGCCGCCTTCCTCCAGCAGCGCATTCTCAAGGCCTACGATCTCAAAGTCAGCGGAGCCAACCCCCAGGCTCTCCAAGAGGTCGAAAAAATGATCCTCCTCAACGCCATCGACCGCCTCTGGCAGGAACACCTGTACGCCCTCGACGCCCTCAAAGAAGGCATCAACCTCCGCTCCTACGGCCAAAAAGACCCGCTCATCGAGTTCAAGCAGGAAGCCTTCAACATCTTCTCGGCACTCATCACCAACATCAACAACGAGATCCTCGCCAATCTCTTCCGCAGCAGCCAGCAACTCGCCGCGTTTGAACAGTTTCTCGCTCAAATGGCCCAAATGCAGCGGCTTCAAAGCGCGCAGCAGGACGGTGAATCCAGCAGCACTTCCACTGGTAAACCACGCCAAGTCCAAGAGGAAGCCCCCCCGCACAATCCCGCAACGGACGGCCCGCGGCTCATCCTCCCCAGTTCAGCCCCCAAAGGCCCAAGTGCACCCAAACGCCCAAACACCAATGTCGGTCGCAATGATCCCTGCCCTTGTGGTTCCGGCAAAAAATACAAGCAGTGCTGCGGTCGCATGGCCTAGCGCCTAACCCGGTCTTCTGATTCCCGCACCGTGGGGCGAGCCGCTGGCTCGCCCTTCGTCGTATTGCCTAGCAACTCCTCATCCCTCCATCAAACAAGGACCCTCTCACCCATGCCACCCTCGGTATCGCCGTTGCCCTCGCCGTCGCGCCGCGCGGTGCTTCCCTCCCCTCTATCGCCCTCGCCGGATTCGCCGCCGGCACACTTCCAGACATCGATATCTTCCTTCACTCGGAGACCGATCCCCTCTTCAGCCTCGAATACCACAGACACTTCACACATAGCATTCTCTTTTCTCCATTCATCGCCCTCATCGGCACCGCCTTGGCCTGGCTCGCCCTTCGCTGTTTCGGAAAACGTTCTCCCTATCGCCCCATGCTCTTCCCAGCTTGGCTCGCCGCTCTCAGTCACCTCTTTTGTGACCTCTGGACCAGCTACGGAACCCGTATCGCCTGGCCCTTCAACAACGTCCGCTACTCCCTCGACTGGATCTCCGTCATTGATCCCCTTTTCACCCTTCCCGTACTCGCCCTCACCCTCGTTGCACTGGTAAAAGCCAAACCCCGTCCGGCGCGATTCGCCTTAACTTATGCCACCATCTACCTCGCCCTTTGTTTCGTCCAACACGAACGTGCCACCCACGCCCTGCAGTCCTGGCTGAAAACCTCAGGTCCCGGCACGGCAGACCGTCTCGCCGTTCACCCCTCCTTCGGCAACATCCTGGTCTGGCGTGCCCTCGTCGAAAAAGACCGTGTCGCCCACAACGTCGCCATTCGCTGCGGACTCGGTGCCCCGACTATTCTTCCTGGCCAATCCACCCCCGTTTTCAACCATCCAGATCAAGCCATCACCGAACTCAAAATCGACCCCACCTCTCCCCAGGCCCGAGATGTCCGTCGCTTCTTCCACTTTTCAAACAATTGGGTCGCCCAACTCCCAAAGGAACCCCAAACTCTCGGTGACCTCCGCTATTCCGCCCTTCCCGACTCCCTCACCCCTCTCTGGGGCATGCAAATCCTCCCTCCAGACACCATCCTACCCATCAAATGGCGCGAGTTCAACAAAATGGAGACCCGTAGCTGGGAACGTTTCCGATCACTCATCACCGGCGAAGCATTCCCGGCCAATTAGAAACTCCTCCCAAACCCTAACCCTGCTTTCCAAAAGCACCCAATCCTACGGCTCCAAATCGGTCGACACCACCTTGTCAGACACTCCCGGATCACTTGAAACAGGCCAGCCCGCCTCCAAGTTCAAAAAGACCGGAGGCACCATCGTCAATGCTTCTCCACCCGTTGACTTGAACCCTGCATACACCAAAGGCACCACCGTGCCGCAAACACGCTCATCATTCAGTTTCTCCACGTGGACCAGCGCTCCAAAGGTCGACCGCTTGTCCAGCGTGATGGATTCACCCACTTCGAAAGGCGCCTCGCTCGACTCCAACCCCGGCATCAAAATCTCCACATCCACGTCTTCCAAATCCACCGCCCTCGCCCGAACAACCCATCCCGCTTGCATCACGTCAGACTTCTTCAATGGGCGCACCTCCATCGCCAGAAACTTGCCTGTCAAATACACCGGTGGATCCTGCTTATCGTAGTTCCGAATGTAAGCCCGCTTCAAAATGTCATTCGCCACGCGCAGCTGCTCCGGCGTGTAGGCATAGTAGGCTGACATCAGCTCCCTCGGTGACTTCGCCGAACCGTCCGGCACCGTGTAAACCGAAAATTTCCGAATCACCGGAAGCTTGTGCAGCTTCGCCAGCACTTTGTAGTTCAGCGGCTTCTCCGGATGTTGGAAAACCATGATGCTAAAAAACCAACAAAAAGTCGCCACTCCCATCATGAGTGTAATCAGAATGGTCCACCAAAACAAACTCGATCCGTCCCCACTTTTCGCGAAACTCCCACCGCCGTAACCACGACGCTCCTTTCCATCACTCAAATACTCTCGACGCATGTATCAAAAATCGCTCTTGCTTGCTATCACACTGCCCAGTCGAATTCGTGCCAATTTAACAGAAATCAAATGGTTTGAAAAGATTTTCTTGCCAAACCCTCTGCGTTCAGCTTGCCGCTGCCATTTCCGCCGGTTCAAATGACGTCCCACACCCGCAACTCCTTGCTGCCTTCGGGTTCCTCACCTTAAACCCTGAATCATTCAATCCATCCTCATAATCAATCACACTGCCGTCCAAAAACTTCAGACTTTCCGCATCAATGATCACCGAGACCCCATCCCGCTCGCTCACCACATCCCCTTGCGCCACTTGATCCACCTTCATCTCATACTGCATGCCCGCACACCCACCACGGGTCACCTGCAAACGCAATCCCATCCGCAATTCCGGATCACGTCCCTCTAGCAACTCGCGTAGTTGTTCCGCAGCCGATTCAGTTATCTCAATCATGTCCCAACTATACGCTGCGCTTCCGCTCATTCCATTCATCTTCATTCAAAAATCTCAGAACCTCATGGAAACCCGGTCGTCCTTACGCTAATCCCATCACAGCATTCGCCCCGCCCCTCCGCTCTCTCCTCCCCAATGTCCCGCATTCGCATCCTCTCCGACGCCCTCGCCAGCCAAGTGGCCGCCGGTGAAGTCGTTGAACGCCCCGCTTCCGTCATTCGCGAATTGGTCGAAAACAGCCTCGACGCCGGTGCCCTCCACATCGAAGTCCACGTCCAACGCGGCGGCGCCGCCCTCATCAAAATCGTCGACGACGGCGCCGGCATGGATCGCGAAGACGCCATGCTCTGCCTCGAACGCCACGCCACCAGCAAAATCCGCACCAAAGAAGACCTCGCCGCCATCTACACCTTCGGCTTCCGCGGCGAAGCTCTCCCCAGCATCGCCAGCGTCTCCCGCTTCCGCCTCGCCACCAAACAAGCCGACTCCCTCTCCGGCACCGAGGTCGAAGTCCACGGCGGCAAACTCATCCACGTCCGCGATAGCGGCAACGCCAACGGCACGGTCATCGAAGTCCGAAACCTCTTCTTCAACCTCCCCGCCCGCCGCAAATTCCTCCGCACGGAAGCCACCGAGTACTCGCACGTCGAACAGCAGTTCCGCCTCCACGCCATCGCCAATCCCCGCACTGCCTTCACCTTGACCCGCGACGGCGAACTCATGTTCCACCTCCCCGCCACCCAGGACCTCCTCGAACGCATCCGCGGCCTCGCCGGTGCCGAACTCGCCGCCCGCCTCATCGAAGTCCCCACCACCGAACGCCTCGGCGTCCGCATCCAAGGCTTCATCGGCGGCGCCGGCCTCAGCCGCTCCACCCGCCAGATGCAGTTCACCTTCCTCAACGGCCGCCCCATCGAAAGCCCCTCCATCTCCTACGGCCTCCGCGAAGGCTACCACACCACTCTCATGAAGGGTCAGCACCCCGTGACCTTCCTCTTCCTCGACATGGACCCTCACGGCTTCGACGTGAATGTCCACCCCGCCAAAAAAGAAGTCCGCTTCCACGACGGCCATGGCGTCCGTGAAGCCGTCGCCTCCGCTGTCAGCGCCGCCCTCGCCGCCAGCCGCACCCTCCCCACCGGCCATCCCTCCTCAGCCCGCCACTCGCCCATCGAACTCTCTCCCGAACGCCCCCCATCCTCCCTCCACCTCGAGCCCGAAACCACCCCAGCACCTTCTCCCGCCCAAACCTTCCTCCCCATCCCCGCCACCTTCTCCACCCCCTCCCGCTCCTTCCCCC